>CAYXQP010000060.1:0-9815 GCA_964467515.1 uncultured Eubacteriales bacterium
GCTCTAGGCTTTGCGTGGTGCCCCCGGTGGGATTCGAACCCACGGCCCGCGGATTAAAAGTCCGCTGCTCTGCCGGCTGAGCTACAGGGGCGCTCGTGGTGGCGGCCATCTCCGGCACCTGTTGCTGCGACCACGCGACGTGCCTGCTGCACGCACCGGAGCAGCTCGATTATGTCCGCCGGGCAGGTGAAAAGCAAGGTTTTCTCAGCCATCCCGGCGCCGGGTGGCGGGCGACGCCCTTCCCATCGCGACCAGGAGGCCGCGCAGGATGGCCTCCGGCCGCGGTGGGCAGCCGGGGATGTAGACGTCCACGGGCAGGCGGCGGTCCACCCCGCCGGCCGTGGCGTAGCTTTCCCCGTGGATGCCGCCGCCGCAGGCGCAGGCGCCCACGGCGATGACCAGGCGGGGCGACGGCATGGCCTCGTAAGTCCGCCGGACGGCCTCCTCCAGATTGCGCGTCACCGGACCCGTCACCACCACGGCGTCGGCGTGCCGGGGCGAGGCGACGAAGTCGATGCCGAAGCGCTGGACATCGTAGAGCGGGTTCAGGAGGGCGGCCAGCTCGAAGTCACAGGCGTTGCACGAACCGGCGTCCAGGTGGCGGAGGTGGAGCGAGCGGCCGAGGAGCCTCGGCGCCGGGCCGCTCGCGGCCGCCAGCTCGAACTCGTCCGTGGGCACCAGGGCCTCGCGCGGGCACGCGTCGGTGCAACGCCCGCAGAAAACGCAGGCGGCCAGATCCAGGCGCAGGTCCGGCCCTCCCTCGCCCGGCGCCGGCCCGGCCACCTCTATGACACGAGAGGGGCAGACGGGCACGCAGAGCCCGCAGGCGTCGCAACGATCGGGACGGAAGGCCGGCCGGCCGCGGAAGCCGGGGGGAGGAGGCTCCCTTTGCCACGGATATCGTTCCGTCACCACGCCGGTACGGAGGATTGCCCCGAAAATCCCTAGCAAGGTTTGTCACCTCACCTGTCCAGACAGGCGTAACAGAGCTCGAAGCTCTTGTTGATGAGCGGGAAGTCCGGCACGATGTTCCCTTGGACGGCGAAGGGCACCAGCGGCCAGTTCATGTACGAGGCCGACCGGACACGGTGGCGCTCGATGCGCCCATCGGCGTCGAAGACAACCCAGTGGACGTTTCCGCCCCGCGGCGACTCGGTCCAGCCCAACCCGGGCGTGCGGGCCGGCAGGTCTCCCAGGGGCGCCAGCAACTCACCCGGCGGCTCCTCGCGCAGGCGCTCGAGACACTGGCGGACCAGCCCGATGGATGCCCCGACCTCGTCCAAGCGCACGAGCAACCTGCCGTACACGTCTCCCTCCTGCCGCAGGACAGGGTCGAACGCCAGCAGGGGGTAGGCCTCGTAGGGCAGGTCTCGCCGCAGGTCGCCGGCCACGCCCGCGGCCCGGGCCGCCACGCCGACCCCGCCGAGATCCTCCACCACCCGGCGGGCCAGGAGCCCGGTCCCCTGGACGCGGTCCAGGAAGGAAGGCACTGCCAGCAGCCGCTCCCGCAGCTCCCGGAAGTCGGCCTCCACCCGTGCCAGCACCCGCTCCATCCTTTCCCCCAATCCGGGGGCGAGGTCGCGACGCACGCCGCCCAGGAGGCAGAGGCCGCGGAGGAAGCGGTTCCCAGCCAGGGCCTCGTTCAGGCGCATGACCTCCTCGCGCAGGCGCGCTCCCAGCATGGCCCCGAAGGCGAAACCCGTCCCGGCGCACACATTGCCGACGTCCCCCAGGTGGTTGGCCAGGCGCTCCAGCTCCAGTCCAAGCGTGCGGATCAGCCTGGCACGGCGCGGCACCTCTGTGCCGGCGAGGGCTTCCACGGCGCCGGCATAGGCCACCGCGTGGGAGAAGCTGCACTGGCCGCAGATGCGCTCGGCCAGCAGGAGGCCGCGGTGGGGGTCCAGCCCCTCGGCCTCCTTCTCCAGCCCCCGGTGAGTGTAGAACAGGCGGGCCTCCAGGTTGATGACGGTCTCGCCCACGGCGCTGAACCGGAAGTGACCGGGCTCGATGATCCCCGCGTGGATGGGGCCGACGGGGATCTCCATGACCCCCTCGCCCTCCACCCGCTGGAAGGGGGTGTCTACCTCGGCCCGCGCCGGCACCAGGGTGCGGGAAACGTCCTTGCGCAGGGGGTGGACGCCCTCCGGCCAGTTCTCGTGCAGGACGAGCCGCCGTGGGTCAGGGTGGCCCCGGGCCTCGAGGCCGAGGAGGTCCTGCACCTCGCGCTCGAACCAGTGAGCCGCCGGACAGGCGGGGGTGACGGAGGGAAACCAGGGGTCGTCCGCCGGCACGGCGACACGCCAGCAGGTGAGGACGCCCGGCCCCGCCCCGTCAAGCCAGACCCAGTAAACGGCAAAGGTGCCTGCCCAGGCCCGTTCGTCGGCGCCGACCATGGTCAGAAGACGCGCCCCGTCGCCAGCCAAGCCGGCCGCCAGCCGGGGCAGATCCTCCCTCTCGACAGCCCGCACCTCCTCCGTGCGCCCCCTCGCCGTTCGCAGCGTCCGCGGCACCGTCACGGTACCACGCCCCCCGCCATCACCCGGCCCGCCTGGCGGAGCAGGGTCTCCACCGGCGCGGGCAGAGCCAGACCGGCCAGGAAGACCAGGAGGAGGGGCGCCCAGGCGGCGACGGCCATGAGGGACCCTTCCCTTTTCGGCCCGGCCGCCCGCGCGACGTGCCCTGGCGGGTTCCCCAGGGCCAGGCGCAGGCCGTAATAGATCATCCCCCCGAAGATGATCCCCAGGAGCACCAGGAAGACCACCGTGGGCAGCAGGCCCGGCCCGGCCAGCCCCGCGCTGGCGATGGCGAACTCGCTGGCGAACAGGGAGAAGGGGGGACTGCCGGTGACGGCCAGGATGCCCGCCAGGAAGGCCGTCCCCAACCAGGGAAGCAGCCGCGCGGCCCCCGCCACGCGGTCGATGCGGCGGGTGGCGAAGACCTGCACCAGGCGTCCGGCCGCGAAGAAGAGGGAAGCCTTGGCGCAGGCGTGGCCCACCAGGTGGAGGGCCGCACCGAAGGCGGCCAGGCCGGCAGCCGGCCCGCCCAGGCCCGCCAGCCCCACGCCGACGGCCACCACGCCCATATGTTCCACACTGGAGTAGGCCAGCAGGCGCTTGAGGTCGCGCTGGATCAGGAGGAAGGGCGCCGCCACGAGGAGGGAGAGCAGGCCGAAGAAGAGCATGAGCCACGCCGGAAAGGACGGCCCCACCGCCGCGCCGGCCAGGAAGCCAAAACGGATCAGGGCGTACATGGCGCTCGAGATGAGCACCCCCGAGAGCAGGGCGCTCACCGGCGCCGGCGCCTGGCTGTGGGCGTCTGGCAGCCAGGCGTGGAGCGGGGCCAGACCGGCCTTGGTGCCGTAGCCCACCAGCACCAGGACGAAGGCTAGGCGAACCAGCCGGGGGTCCAGGGTCGGCGCCACCCGGGCCACGTCTGGCCAGCTCAGGGCAGCGTCCGGCCGCCCCAGCACCGTCAGGGCCGCGTAGTAAAGGACGATGGTCCCGAGCAGGGCCAGTGCTATGCCCACCGTGCAGAGAACGACGTACTTCCAGGCCGCCTCGACCGCCGCCCGGTCGCCGTGCAGCCCGACCAGGAAGGCCGTCGCCAGGGTGGTGGCCTCCACAGCCACCCAGAGAAGTCCCAGATTGGCCACCAGCACCACCAGGTACATGCTGGCGATGAAGACGTAGAACCAGAAGTAGTACCGGCGCAACCGTCCCTCGTCCACCACGCCAGCCCGCCGTTCCTCCTCCATGTAGTCGGCCGAGTACAGGCACGCCACCGCCACCACCAGCGATACGGCCGTCACCAGGAGGGCCGAGAGGCCGTCGACGTAGAGGAGACCGGCCCGGACCGGTCCTCGGGCGCCAGCCGCGGCTGCGAGCAGGCCCACCGGCAACAGGGTGACACCCACGGCCGGCGCCAGCAGGCGCAGGTAGGCGGCCGGTAGGGCCGCCGAGGCGAGGCCCGCGGCGGCCGGCAGGAGGGGCAGAAGCCAGACGAACGAGAGATCGGTCACCGGCTACTCTTCCTCCTCATCCCTTCAAGGTCTGGAGTCGCTCCACGTCGGTGGTCTCGAAGGCCTGGTAGATGTGCCGAGTCAACGCCCCCAGCACTATGCCGGCCACCAAGACGTCCAGGGACACTCCCAGCTCCACCAGCAACGGCATCCCGGCCGTCATGGCCATGGCCGTCAGGAAGATGCCGTTCTCCAACACCAGCAGCCCCGCCACCTGCATCAGGGCCAACCGCCGGCTCACCATGACGAAGAGCCCCACCATGACCAGCGTCAGGGCGGCGGGCAGCAGATCCTGGGCCAGGACCCCCCGCGCTCCCAGGCCGGACGCCACCCGGTCCGCCAGCAGGGCGAAGCCGCTCGCCAGGAGGAGCGACCAGACAGTGTTGACGCTCATCTCCACGTGGGCGCCGCCGTCGATGAGGCGGATGGTGCGGAAGAGATAGACCGGGATGACGACGCCCTTCACCGCCAGGACCAGGAGCGCCACCCACACCAGCTCCGCCGTCCCGGTGGCCAGACCCGCCAGCAGCGCCAGCCCCGCCAGCAGGACCGACTGGGCGGCGGTCAGACGCACCGCCGACGCCATCCGCCGCGCCACCACCAGGAGGAAACTGCTCCCCACGAGCCCGGCGGCCGCCGCCTGCAGGGCCGTATCGCTCCAGCCCGCCGTCACCGCCACCCCCTCACGAACCCGGCACCCTCGCCAGCCACTGCTGAGAGACCAGGGCCAGCAGCGAGAAAAGGAAGGACGCTCCCAGGAGGTCGGGCACGCGGAAGAGGCGCAGCTTGGCGAAGGCTGTCTCCACCGCCGCCATTCCCGCGGCCAGCAGCGCCATCTTCCCCCCCAGGGCCAGCCACGCCGCGGCGGTCCCCGCCCCCGGTCCGCTCCCCCACGGCAGAAAGACGTTCGCCACGATGGCGAAGAGCGCCATCTGCTTGACCAGGTGGCCCCACTGGACCAGTGCCAGATGCCGGCCCGTGAACTCCAGCACCATCCCCTCGTGGATCATGGTCAACTCCAGGTGGGTGTCGGGGTTGTCCACGGGGATGCGCCCCGTCTCCGCGACGAGCACGATGAGGAACCCGGCCAGGGCCAGGAAGTGGGCGGCGGAGAAAAGGTCGCCCTCCGCCATGCCGCGGCTCATGGCCCCCAGGTCCGTGGACCCGGTGGCTAGGGCCACGGTGAACAGCGACATCAGCAGAGCGGGCTCGACCAGGGCCGAGACGGCCATCTCCCGGCTCGCGCCCATGCCGCCGAAGGCGCTGCCGGAGTCCAGCGCCGCCAGGGCGGTGAAGAAACGCGCCAGGGCGTAGAAGAGGGCAACGGCGATGAGGTCCCCGAAGCCCGCCAGGGGAACCCGCTCCGTCAAAGGGGTCAGCAGCCCGGCCACCAGCACCGCGCCGAAGGACACGTAGGGAGCCGCTCGGAAGACCCAGGTGGCCGGCTCGGGCACCAGGCTCTCCTTCCGGAGGAGCTTCGCCAGGTCGCGGTAGGGTTGGAGGAGGGGCGGTCCCTGCCGGTTCTGGAGGAGGGCCTTGCCCTTCTTTATGAACCCCTGCAGCAGGGGGGACAGGGCCAGGAGCAGGACCGCCTGACCCACCGCGTCGGGAACCGCACGCAGGACGTCTCCCACCTCCACCTCCTCCTCTCAGAGAGCCAGGACCAGCAAGGCTACCAGGGTAACCAGCATGTAGCCCAGGTACGCCTGCATGCTGCCGGCCTGGAGCCCGCGCAGGCGCCGCGCTCCTCCGAGCAGAAGGGCGCGCGCCGGCCGGTATAGGTACTCGTCGAAGACGGGCGTGATCTCCGACCGGTAGCGCAGGGAGCAGGCGAAATAGGGCGCCACCTCGTAGTCAGCCTCGATCTCCCGCCGCGGCCGGAGGACCTGGCGGAAGATGAGCCGCAGCGGCTTGGCGAAGGCGGAGGCGGTGTACTCCATCCTGGGGGTCAGCGCCACGCCACAGGCCCAGGTCGGGACACGGCGTGTCCCCGCCCGGCCCCCGAGGCTCCGCCCCAGCACCCAGGCCGCGACGGCCGCGCCGCCCGCCATGGCGGCCAGGGCGGCCGGGTTCAACACCGCTGTCCAGCCGGCCGCCAGCCACGGCGACGCCCCCGCCCCGGTCGGCGCGCCGCCGCCCACCGGGGGTACGGCCGCGCCGGTCCACGGACTAAGCAGCACCCCCTCCGCACCGCGCAGCAGACCCAGCACCTGCCCGGGTACCAGACCCAGCACGAGGCAGAAGGCCGCGAGGCCGCCCATCCCCGCCAGCACGGGCCGGGGCGCCTCCCGCGCCGATCCGGCCGCCTCGTCCCTGGGCAGCGCCAGGAACACGACCCCATACGCCTTGACGAAGCAGGCCGCGGCCAGAGCCCCCGTCAGGGCGAGGGCCGCACCGCCTACCGGACCCAGCAGGTGGACGGCGGCTCCCTCCCCGCCCTTGCCGAGGCCCAGGATGGCCTGGAACGTCAGCCATTCGCTGGCGAAGCCGTTGAAGGGGGGCAGCCCCGAGATGGCCACCGCCCCCGCCAGGAAGAAGGCGGCCGTCCAGGGGAGGCGGCGGGCCAGGCCGCCCATCCGCTCCATGTCGTGGGTCTGGACGGCTTCGATGACCGACCCCGCCCCCAGAAAGAGGAGGCTCTTGAACACCGCGTGGTTCCAGGTGTGGTACAGGGCCGCGGCCAGAGCCAGCCCCGCCCCGGCGGCGGAGCCACCGGCGGCGAAGAGGAGGGCGGCTCCTACGCCCAGGAGGATGATGCCGACGTTCTCCACACTGTGATAGGCCAGCAGCCGCTTGAGGTCGTGCTCCATGAGGGCGTAGATGACTCCCACCAGGGCGGTGACGGCGGCCAGCACCAGAACCAGCCCACCCCACCATGCCTCCGCGGGTCCGAGCCCCCCCAGCAGGCGGAGGAACCCGTAGACGGCGGTCTTGAGCATCACCCCGGACATCAGGGCCGAGACGTGGCTGGGCGCGACGGGGTGGGCCAGGGGCAACCAGATGTGCAGGGGCACGAGGCCCGCCTTGGCGCCGAAGCCCAAGAGGCCCAGGACGAAGGCCGCGTCCCGCAGCGCCGGCGCCTCCCTGCCGGCGCCCCGGGCGGCCCACAGGGCGAAGTCCAGGGAGCCGGTGGCCCTGTATCGCAAGAGAAAGGAGGCCAGGATGCACAGGGTGCCGGTGTGGGTCATGACGGCATACACGACGGCGGCCCGCCGGTTCTCCGCCCGGTCCGACCGCCATGCCACCAGACCCAGGGAGGTCACGGCCATGAGTTCCCAGGCCACCAGGAACACGAAGGCGTTGGCGGCGGCGACGACGAGGTGGAGGGAGAGGAGGAAGAGATTGAAGCCGAGGCCCAGGCGGGCGGCGGCAACCGGAGCGAGGTTTCCCGGATACGCCAGGCCGTACAGGGAGGCGGCCACGCCCACGCTGCCGGTGACGAGCAGGAAGTAGGCGCCGAGGGGGTCCACCCGCAGGAGCCAGGAAGCGAAGGGAGTCGTCCGGCCCAGGTCGAGGACCAGGCTCCGGCCGCCGGCCAACACCAGGAGGCCGGCGACCCCGGCGGCGACCGATGCCAGGGCGCCGGCGACCGCCGCCACCGTGCGCGCTGCGCTCTGGCGCCGCCCGGCCAGCACCACTCCCGCCGCACCCACCAAGGGCGACAGCAGGGCGGCGCCAAGAGCTAGCTCACCCATCTCCCCCGAATCCATAGAGTCGCTTCCTCCGTGGCCGGCGTGTCGCGCCCCTCGGGGCCGCTCAGGCGGAGTGCCAACAAGGCGTGATTATAAGCAAACCGGATCGCCCCGTAAAGGCGACTCAGTTTGAGGAAACTCCCTGGCGTGATCTGTCCCTTGCTGAGGGCGTTGCCAAGCGCGGTCGCCTGATTGGCGGCGGAGCGCTTTTTGTCTCCATCCCGCAAACCCTTGCGGCTCTAGGCTTTGGTGGTGCCGCAGGAGGGAATCGAACCCTCGACACCGGGATTTTCAGTCCCGTGCTCTACCGACTGAGCTACCGCGGCACGCTCGGTCGCACGTTTGCTGCGTCGCTCCCCGGCGGCGCCTGCCCGCCTCCACGACGAGCGCCTGCCTGGTGGGCGAAACAGGGATCGAACCTGTGACCTCTTCCTTGTAAGGGAAGCGCTCTCCCGCTGAGCTATTCGCCCGGCTGCGCGACCTAGTATACACATACCCGGCCGAAGGCGTCAAAACCACGGAACCCGCTGGAGGAATGGTGGGCGGTGCAGGGATCGAACCTGCGACCTCTCGGACGTCAACCATATTCAGGAGATCACGGCCATGAGAATTATCTGTAATCGTAGGTTCGCGTCTGTCCGGATATGTATAGCAAAGCTTCTCTGGTAAGATGGCGCCGGGATTCGCTGGCGTTGTCTGTCATTCGGTTGCGTTCGGCTGAGTAGGCTGTCAAGAGGCTGTCGCGTGGATGGCAGCGGCGTCCGAAAGGACATATGGTTATGGTCGCCAGAGGTGAAAGAAAACGCCCGGCGGCGTGGCCGGGCGGTGCGGTACGGGTTCATTATATCACGGCGGGGGTGGAGGAGCAACGCCCCCTTTTCTGGCCGCGCGGAGACGGCGCATCCGTTCCCGCGCCTTCTCTAGGACCCCCCTGCGGCGGCGGGGGTTTCTCGCCCGGCGCCGCGCCTTTGCCGTCTCCTTGCAGCGTCGAGAGCAGTAGGTTTGATTCGGCCTTCGCGGTGGGAAGGGTAGACGGCAGATAGGGCACGTGGCGGTCCCGGCGGCGGCGACCTCTTGGAGAAACCATTGGCTGAACGCGGCGGCCTGCCACCCGCAACATACCAAGGCTAAGGTGCCTCTCTCCGCCGGGCGAATCTCTATCCCGAGGAGCGAGAAGGCGTTCTGGCAAGCGATGAACACGGCTTCCTGCGCGAGGCCAAGCCATGCTTCGTCCGACGGGTTCCCTTCGTGGGACGCATAGATGAGCCAGGCCGGTTCTCCTTCCTCGAACCACCATGCCCCCCGGCCGTCCCACCGCGCATTTTCCCGAACATACGCCACGTTCCGCTTCCGCGATTGATCCCATAGAGCCGTGACGGCGCGGAACCAACGGAGAAAGTGAGCTATTCGCCAGAAAGGCTCGACCCACAACCGTTCCTCCATGAGCCAGGCGGCGCCCGCCACCAAGGCACCCCCATACTCACGGTATAGATCGAGCACGGCCGACCACCGGCCATCGTCAAGGCTAAACCCTGCCTGTCGCACCTTCTTCCAGAACCCGGGCTCCCTGTTGACGTCAAACGGCTTTTCCGCCGCGAGAGGGAGTTCATAGCAAACGAACAAGCCGCTACCCGAGACCGCGGCTTCCCCCTCGTAGAATCGCGCGGCATCATCCAGAAGCGGCTCAGAACGCACGCCGGCGGGGACGCGGAACCCCGGCAGGTGGCGGAAATGAGCACGACGAGCGGGTGCGCCGGACCACTCAACGCGAGCAAGAACGGGCCATGCCATGCGTTCGCCCCCCTGTTCTACCCTGGCATTCTACACTGTTCGCGAAGGTTCTGAAAGGAGGAGTAACGAGATGACAGAGGAGCGGGATGTCCAGTTTCTTCGGTTAAGGGAGGTGGCGCTTCGGTTAGGCATACCCAGGACGAGGATCTACGAGCTGGCAAAGGCCGGCAAAATCCCGACGGTGTCTCTTACTGGAAACCACTCCCTAAGGGTACCGCTACGTTGGCTGGAGGAGCTAGAACGTCAGGCCCTGGCCCGGCTGCGGCCGGAAGGTGATCCCCGATGACCGCGGCGGCGAGGCCGGCGGCGGTGCG
>CAYXQP010000061.1:0-9627 GCA_964467515.1 uncultured Eubacteriales bacterium
GGCTGCGGACGAGACGGCGGCGTGCCACGCCGGGGACGGCGGCGCGGCGCCCGCCGCGGGCGCGGGGCAGCTGAGCCTCCTGCCCTCGGGCAACGGCTCGCCGGCGGCGCTGCCCAAAAACGTGGGCCTGTGTCCCCAGTGCGGGCTCTGGTCCCTGGTGCCCACGGAGGGGTGCGCCACCTGCGTCAACTGCGGCTACAGCGAATGCTGACGCTGCCGGGCCGGCGCCACGCCTCCGTCCGGGAGGAGCGGCGCGGCTGGCGGCCCTCCGCTCTCTAGGCGTGGCGGGTGGGAACCGCGTGGCCCTCGAGGGCCAGCAGGCGGCGCTTCCACCAGCTTCCGGCCGCAAAGCCGCCGAGGCCGTCGGCAGCCACCACCCGGTGGCACGGGACGAAAAGGGGCACCGGGTTGCGGGACAGGGCCCGGCCAACGGCGCGGGCCAGCCGGGCATCGCCGAGGCGGGAGGCCAGCTCGCCGTAGGTGACGGTGGCGCCCCAGGGTATCCGGCGGGCGGCGGACCACACCCGCAGCTGGAAGGGGGATCCCCTCAGGTCGAGGGGTACTTCCAAGCGGCACCCCAGCCCCAGCAGATAGTCCCTCACCTGCCGGGCGGCCGCGGCCAGCCACCCCCCCGTGTCTTCGTCGCCCTCCTCCCCGTGCGCAGGGGCATGGGGTTCCCCGCGGGGGCGCGGGGAGAGCAGGGGCGGCGGGGGAAGGACGAGGCCGCGCAGGCCGCGCTCCCCGGCCAGCAGGACGACGGGACCGAAGGGCGTCGGCACCAGGACGCGGTGGAGGGAGATGGGCGCCGCGGTGCGGTGCGGGGGCGCGGGCGGCCCGGCATGGGGAAGGGTGCTGGCGGCGGGGAGGGGAGTTCCGGAGGTGCCGGGGGAGAGAGCCGTCACGGGGTTTCCTCGGGGGAGGGCACCGTCACCTCGCGGGGGCTGTCCTGGTCCGAGGCGTAGCCCTCGGGCACGACCAGGACGGGCGCGCGAGAGTGGCGGATGACATACTCCGAGACGCTGCCGAGGAGGGCGCGGCCGAGGCGGGAACGGCTGTGGGCGCCCACCACCACCAGGTCGGCCTTTTCCACCACGCAGCAGGCGATGATCTCGAGCCCGGGGATGCCCCGGCGGATCACCCGCTTGACGCGGACCCCGTGCTGGCCGGCCTCCTTGGCCAGGCCGGCCAGGATCTGCTGTCCCTCGCGCTCCAGCTCGCGCATGGCCTCGCTCTGGTGCACCCCCAGTCGGTAGGCGGCGTGGGTGTCCAGCACGTAGAGGAGGATGACGGTGGCCGAGGCGTAACGCGCCTGGGCGAAGGCGTGACGGGCCGCGTCGTAGGAGAGGGGCGAACCGTCCACCGCGCAGAGGATGGTGCGGTGAACCGGCAGCGTGGCCGCCTGCCGGTCGCTCGCGTCCTGCTTGGCGTGTCTCCCCGTCCAGAACACACCTGGTATTGTAGGATATTGTTGGCTCACTGGCAACACGCCTGTCTGCTGCCGGGCGCGCCGCCACCGCCGGGTTGCCGCGGCGTCTCCCCGTCTGCGTTGACACGGTCTGGCGGCGGAGGTAAGCTGGAGGGCGCGATGAGGGGTCCCAGGGCACCCCGTGCGGCGCCAGAGAGCCCGGTCCGCGGCTGGGAGGCCGGGTCGTCGGTCGGGTGCCCGCCCAGCCCCGAGCAGGCGGCGACGAGCCGCCCGGCCGGCCTCCGTTACCGGGCCCGTTGAGGTGGAGAGACGGGCCGCCCGCTGGGCGCGGGCGGCCAAGTCAGGTGGTACCGCGGAGGGAGCCCCCTTTCGTCCTGACGGGAGGGGGCTCCTCTTTTTTGGGAGCCATGCGCGTTCGGCGGCGGAGCCCGAGCGGCGGGCTTCCCCGCGGGTGGCGGATTCCTCGGGGGAGGTGCGCTCTTTGGAGGAAGCCAGGCTGGGGCTGACGCGGGTGCGGCGGATCGTCGTCAAGGTGGGCACCTCCACCGTCACCCACAACGGGGGGCATCCCCACTACGGGCGCTTGGAGGCCATCGTGCGCGGCATCGCCGACGCCTGGGGCGAGGGGAGGCAGGTGCTGCTGGTTTCCTCCGGCGCCATAGGGATGGGGGTGGGGCGCCTGGGGCTTGCGGAGAGGCCCGAGGACGTGACCGACAAGCAGGCCCTGGCCGCCGTGGGGCAGGCCCTGCTGATGCGGGTCTACGAGCGCCTCTTCAACGAGTGCGACCGCTTGGTGGCCCAAGTGCTCCTGACGCGGCAGGACCTGGAGGACACCGAGCGGCGGGAGCACGCCCGGCGCACCCTCCTCCGGCTCCTGGAGTGGCGGGTGGTCCCGGTCATAAACGAGAACGACACGGTGGCCGTCGAGGAGATCAACTTTGGCGACAACGACAACCTCTCGGCCCTGGTGGCCCGGTTGGTGCAGGCGGACCTGCTGGTGATCCTCACGGACACGGAGGGGCTGTACGACGGGGACCCGCGGCTGGAGCCGGATGCCCGGCGCATCGCCGTGGTTCCCGCCGTCACGGCGCAGGTGGAGGAGATGGCGGGCGGCACTGGCAGCGCCCTGGCGCGCGGGGGGATGGCCAGCAAGGTGACGGCGGCCAGGCTGGCGGGGGAGGCCGGCATCCCCACGGTGGTGGCCAGCGGCGCCAGGCGGGGCGTCCTCCGGGAGATCCTGGCCGGGGAGGACGTGGGCACCCTCTTCCTGGCTGAGAGCTTGACGCGCGCCGGCTGACGGGAACGGCGCGGGGAGGCGGTGGCGATGGAGGCGGGCGGGCGGGCGGACGAGTCGGACCTGGAGGAGAGGCTGCGCGGCATGGCCGCAAGGGCCCGGGAGGCCGGGCGCGCCCTGGAGGCGGCGGCGGGCGGTCGCCGGCGGGAGGCCGTGGAGGCCATGGCGGAGGCTCTTGGGCGGCGGTGCGAGGAGATCCTGGCCGCCAACGCCGCCGACGTGGCGGAAGCCGTCGGCGCGGGGTTGAGCGGTCCCCTCGTCAAGCGGCTGCGGCTGGACGAGGGCCGGGTGCGCGCCATGGCCGAGGGGATGCGGGCCGTGGCCGCCCTGCCGGACCCTCTGGGCGAGGGGACGGGCCGCTGGGTGAGGCCCAACGGCCTCGTCATAGAGCAGGTGCGGGTGCCCCTGGGCGTGGTGGGCATGATCTACGAGTCCCGCCCCAACGTGACGGCCGACGCGGCCGCCATCTGCGTCAAGACGGCCAACGCGGTGCTGCTGCGTGGGGGGAAGGAGGCGGCGCGGAGCAACGCGGCCATCGTGGAGGCGCTGCGGGAGGGGCTGGGCGCGGCCGGGTTCCCCGCCGACGCCGTGCAGCTGGTGGCCGAGGGTGGGCGCGAGGCGGCCCTGGCCATGATGCGGCTCACGGGAGCCATAGACGTGCTCATTCCGCGGGGGGGCGCCGGCCTCATCCGCACCGTGATGGAAAACGCCCGGGTGCCCGTCATCGAGACGGGAACAGGCAACTGCCACGTGTACGTGGAGCGCACGGCCGACCTGGACATGGCCCGGCGCATCGTGCTCAACGCCAAGCTGTCCAATCCCGCCGTCTGCAACGCCGCCGAGAAGCTCTTGGTGGACCGGGAGCTGGCCCTGGCCTTTCTGCCCGACGTGCTGGACCGGCTGGCGGAGGCCGGGGTGGAGGTGCGGGGCTGCCCGGAAACACGGGCCGTCTGGCCCCGGGCGCGGCCCGCCACCGAGGAGGACTGGCCCACGGAGTACCTGGACCTGGTCATCGGCGTGCGAGTGGTGGAGGACGCCGCCGAGGCCATCGCCCACATCAACCGGTACGGCACCCGCCACTCGGAAGCCATCGTGACCCGCGATCACCTGGCCGCCATGCGCTTCCTGAGGGAGGTGGACGCGGCCTGCGTCTACGTCAATGCCTCCACCAGGTTCACGGACGGAGGCGAGTTCGGCTTCGGCGCCGAGATGGGCATCAGCACGCAGAGGCTGCACGCTCGCGGGCCCATGGGGCTCCGCGAGCTAACGAGCACCAAGTACCTCGTCCTGGGCGACGGCCAGATCCGCGAGTGACGGACCGGCGCGGCCGGTGGGCGGGGAAACCGGCGGTCCCGGTCGCGTCGGCGGCGGCCACGGGAGCGGCCGGCGCCTCCTTTACCGCGGGGCGGCCGGCGGGGTGCCCGCCGGGGGAGCCATCGGCGTCAGGGGCGCCGGAGACGGCGTGCCCGTCGGCGGTGCTCCGGCTCCAGGGGCCGGGACGGGTCCGCTCAGGGCGCGGATGACGTCCGCTATCTCGGACACGCGGGCGTCCACCGGGCGCCTGGCTCTCACATCCCGGACGATGGCGGCGATGCGGCCCACCAGGACGGCGTCGTTGGTGGAGAGGACCCGCGCCACGAAGGGCATCTTCCTGCGGATGGCGGCCACCGTGGCCCGGTCGAGGACGTTGACGGTGCCGGGCCGCGGGGTGTAGACGGTGGTGCCGGCCGGCGCAGGAGCGACGCCGGTGGTGGCACCGGGCCGCGGGGGCGTGCCGGCGGGCGTGGGCGTCGTGGCCGGCGGGGCCGTCGTCCCGGTCGGGGGCGTGGCCGGCCCGGTGGGCGCTGCCGCCGAGGGCGCCGTGGTACGCGTCCGATCCGGGGTGGTGGCGGGCGGCTGACCGGGAGTGGCTGGACCGGGGGCCGGCCTCACCGTCGCGCTGCCCAGGCCCACCACGGCCACCTTGCCCAGCACGAAGGCGTGCACCGACCTCCTGGAACGGTCGCGGGACCGGACGATGCCCTCGATCTCCTTGCCCGGTTCGATGCCGCCCCCGCCCGAGGACGGGGAGGGGGTGGGACGGCGCGCCGGCGGCGCGCAGGCGGCGAGGGCCGCGGCAACGGCCACCAGGACCGCGGCCGCCAGGGCTCGGCGCAGGCCCGCCCGCCTCCCCCGCTCGTCTCCGCCTGTGTACCGTGCCGTCTCCACCATGGTAACCACCCTCCGCCCGGTAAGGCTGCGCCGTTCACCGCCTTTTATCCGCTCGGCCGGCTGGCAATGAGTGGCCGTCGCCCGCGCGGTGCGCGCGGCGGCGGCTTGGGGAGGCGGTGCGCGCGGCGGCGGCTTGGGTTGGTTGCGGCGGCGCCGACCGACCTCTATCTTTTTGCCTGGCCCGGCGATGGAGGCCGGCGATGGCCCGCTTCCTTGGGGCCGCCTCGGCGGCGCGCGCCTTCGGGTCCGGCGCGGCCAGGGCCGCGGCGCCGCCGGCGCGGGGGCAGATGGCGACTGGTGTCGCTCCTGGTCTTCAAAACCAGTGGGGGACGCGGCGCGGCCCTGGTGGGTTCGATTCCCACCTGCTCCCGCCAAACCGTGGCCGCGGTGGCACGGTCGAAGGTGCCGTCGCTCCGGTCCGGTCCCCGGCCGCGACCCCGCGGGAGCGGAGCGCGCGGCACATGCGGTGGGATGCCGAGGCCGGCCGGCGGCTTGCCAAGAGTTACCGCGGCCCCGAGGCGCTAGGCAGCGTTTCCCCGGGAGACTGATAATGAGGACGAGACGGCGGGGGTGCCCGGGGTGGGCGTGCCGGCGGTGCGGGGTTTCGCTGTTTACGCATTCCTCTGGCTTCTGAGCACCGTGGCTCTGGTGGCCGCGGCGCCGGGCTTGGACGGCGTCTGGGCGGCCGTGCGCGGCACGGGCGTGGGGGGAGTGCTCGGCTTCGTGGTGCGGTCGCTCCGCCCGGGCCTCGGGTGGCGGCTGGGAACCCTCTTCGTCTACTTGGCCTTTCTCCTCTGGAGGGCTTCCTGGCTGGGGGTGGCGGACCTCGCGAGCCTTTTGGGGAATACTGTGGCCGCCTGGGCCTATGGAGCGGCCCTGACCTGGCCCGAGGATCTCTTCGCCGATCCCCGGACGCCGGGCGAGGGCGAGGGGGCGGAGTGACGCGCGTGGCGAGGAAGGCGGGAGTGACCGAGGGTCGGCAGGCGTCCCCGCAGGGCGGCCGCCGGCGGGACGGCGGGGAGGGGGCGCGGAGCGACCAGCCGCAGGGGAGGAAGGAGAAGAAGAAGGAGCCGCCGGACCCCTTTGCCGACACGAGCCCCCTCGGTCTCCTCAAGCGCGAGGCGGCCGAGCGGCTGGGCCTGGTGGACAAGGTGCGGTCCGTGGGCTGGGCGGGGCTGAGCGCGGCCGAGACGGGCCGCGTGGGCGCCCTCGTGAGCCGCCTGGCCCGCGAGCGGGCGGGCCGGGGCGGGCGGGAAGGCGCCGGGCCGGATTGACGCTCCTGTGCTAAAATCGGCCGGGTGGCGCCCTTGGACCCGCACGATCCGGCGGCGCGCCGCGGACCCGGCGAGGGACCCGCGGGCAGACGACCGCAGGACCTGATCCGCAATTTCTGCATCATAGCCCACGTGGATCACGGCAAGTCCACGCTGGCCGACCGGCTCCTGGAGCGGACGGGCACGGTGGAACCGCGCCAGATGCAGGACCAGTACCTGGACCGGCTCGACCTCGAGCGGGAGCGCGGCATCACCATCAAGGCCCAGGCCGTCCGCATGCTGCACCGCGCCCGGGACGGCCGCACGTACGTGCTCAACCTCATAGACACACCCGGCCACGTGGACTTCGGTTACGAGGTGTCACGGGCCTTGGCCGCCTGCGAGGGCGCGCTCCTCGTGGTGGACGCCTCCCAAGGGGTCGAGGCCCAGACCGTCGCCAATTTCTACCAGGCGCTGGAGCACGATCTGACCATGATCCCCGTCATCAACAAGATCGACCTTCCCGCCGCCGACGTGGACGGAACCCGGCGGCAGCTGGCCGAGCTCGGCTTCCGCCCCGAGGAGGCGCTGGCCGTCTCGGCCAAGGAGGGCTGGGGCATCGAGGAGCTCCTGGAGGCCGTCGTGGAGCGCCTGCCCGCGCCGCGGGGGGACAGGGCGGCGCCCCTGCGGGCCCTGGTCTTCGACTCCCACTTCGACAGCTACAAGGGCGCCATCGCCTACCTGCGCGTCTGCGACGGGGAGGTGCGGCGCGGCGACCGGATCCTGCTCCTGGCCACAGGGGGTCGGTTCGAGGTGGCGGAGGTGGGCCACTTCGCCCCCGACCTCCGGCCGGTGGAGGCGCTGGGGGCGGGCGAGGTGGGTTACATGGCCGCCGGCATGAAGGACGTGCGCGACTGCCGGGTGGGCGACACGGTGACCCTGGCCGACCGGCCCTGCGCCGAGCCCCTGCCGGGGTACCGCCCCGTCAAACCCATGGTTTTCTGCGGCCTGTACCCGGTGGACTCGGCCCACTACGGCGACCTGCGGGACGCTCTGGCTCGCTTTCAGCTCAACGACGCGGCCCTGGTTTACGAGCCCGAGACGTCGGCGGCGCTAGGGTTCGGTTTCCGCTGCGGCTTCCTCGGGCTCCTCCACATGGAGGTGGTGCAGGAGCGGCTGGAGCGGGAGTACGGGCTGGAGCTCATAGCCACAGCGCCCAGCGTAGCGTACCGCGTGACCCTCACCGACGGGACGGTCCTGGAGATCCAGAACCCGGCCGAGCTGCCCGACCGGGCGCGCATCGCCGAGCTGGCCGAGCCCTTCGTGCGCGCCACCGTGTACGTGCCGGGTTCCCACGTGGGCGCCGTCATGGAACTCTGCCAGGAGCGGCGGGGGGAGTTTCTCGGCCTGGAGTACCCCGATCCCCAGCGGGTGCGCCTGGAGTACCGGTTGCCGCTGGCCGAGATCATGTACGACTTCTTCGACCAGCTAAAGTCGCGCACCCGCGGCTACGGCACGCTGGACTACCAGTGGGAGGGGTTCCGGCCCTCCGAGTTGGTGAAGCTCGACGTGCTGGTGGCGGGCGAGCCGGTGGACGCCCTCTCCGTCATTGTGCACCGCGACCAGGCCCAGGCCCGCGGGCGCCGGCTGGTGGAGCGGCTGCGAGAGCTCATCCCGCGCCAGCTCTTCGAGGTGCCGGTGCAGGCGGCGGTGGGCGGTCGGGTCATCGCCCGGGAGACGATCCGGGCCCTGCGCAAGGACGTGCTGGCCAAGTGCTACGGCGGCGACGTGACCCGCAAGCGCAAGCTCCTGGAGAAGCAGCGGGAGGGCAAGCGGCGGATGAAGCAGGTGGGCCGCGTCGAGATTCCCCAGGAAGCCTTCATGGCGGTGCTGCGGGTGGGGGACGGGGAGTGACCCCGCCCGCAGCACCCGGGCCGGCGCCGGCGGACGCCTGCGGACTGCTGCCTGCGGCCGAGCGGCCCGCACCCGCCGTCCCGCCCTTGGCCCCCGCGCCGGAGCCCCTGGCCGTGTACGTGCACGTGCCCTTCTGCGCGCGGCGCTGCGCGTACTGCGACTTCCCCTGCGGCGTCTACCGGCCCGACCGGGCCGGCCGGTACCTGGCCGCCCTGGCGGAGGAAGCCCGCCTCGCCGCTCCGCTGTCGGAGGTGGCGGGCCGGCCCCGCGGCAGCCTCTACCTCGGGGGCGGCACCCCCACCGCGCTGGCGGAAACGGAGCTGGAAGCCCTCTTCGCCGCGCTGGCGCCGCTCCTGCCGGGCGCGCCGCCCGGCGGCGTCTCCGCGGCGGGCGGCGGCGAGGGCGGCAGGTCCGGCTGGCCGGCGGAGGTCTCCGTGGAGGCCAACCCCGAGTCCCTCACGCCGGGCAAGGCCCGGCTCCTGCGGCGTCTGGGCGTCACCCGCGTCACCATCGGCCTCCAGGCGTGGGACGACCGCCTCCTCCGCCTCCTGGGGAGGAACCACACGGGGGAGGGCTTCCTCACGGCGTACGGAGCGGCGCGGGCGGCCGGCTTCCTCTCGGTGGGGGTCGACCTCATCCACGGCCTGCCGGGGCAGACCCTGGCGGGCTGGCGGGAGACGCTGGCGCGCGTGCTGGACCTCGGGCCGGATCACGTCTCGGCCTACGCCCTGCAGATAGAGGAAGGGACGGCCCTGGCCCGCTGGGCGCGGGAGGGGCGACTGGCCGCGTGGGGGGTGCCGCTGCCGGACGACGACGAGGCGGCCGCCATGTACGAGCTGGCCCTGGCCATGCTGGCGGCGGCGGGGTACGAGCACTATGAGGTGTCCAACTTCGCGCGGCCGGGGCATCGCTCGCGCCACAACCTGACCTACTGGCGAAACGGTGACTGGCTCGGCCTCGGCCCCGGCGCGGCGAGCCACCTGGGACGGGCGCGGTGGGTGAACGAGGGGCGCCTTGGCCCTTACGCGGCCGCGGTGGCGGCCGGGCGGCTGCCGCGGCGGGAGTACGAGCCGCCCGATCGGGAGCGGGAGCTGGCCGAGTCGGCCATCCTGGGGCTGCGCCTGCGGGAGGGGGTTTCCCTGGCCGAGCTGGCGGCGCGGCACGGCTTCACCGTGGCCGACGTGGAGGCGCGGTGGGGTGGGGCCATCGCCCGGCTGCGGGCGGCCGGGCTGCTGGAGCTGCAGTCCGCCGCGGGGAGTCCCGGTCGGCGCGGCGGCGCCGGCGCTACTGGCTGGCCCGATGAGCCCGGCGGCGGGCCCGCCGGACCCGGCGGGGAGAGGCTGCGCCTGACGGAGCGAGCGTTCGTGGTGGCCAATCGCGTCTGGGCGGAACTAGTCTAGGAGGATGAAGATCGCGCGGTGAGAACGTGTGGAGAACGTACGGCAGGGACCGTCGGCTCCGCACTGACCATGTGTTGACAAACGTCAACAGGGGAATACGATGCCTGTCGTAATGGCAAGTCAGTAAGG
>CAYXQP010000062.1:0-9488 GCA_964467515.1 uncultured Eubacteriales bacterium
TCGGCAGAAACTCTGCCCGCACTGCTGCTGCTCGGTTTTCAAGGTCCAATCGCCGGACATGGCGCCCCCCGGCGAGGATGCCCGCCGCCCGCGAGGACGAACCCGACAGCAGACGCAGCCACCGGACGCCAACCGTACAGCGAATGACGCCCTCACCGCGCTGCTATGGCCGCTCGACTCCCTTGGGAAAGACCGCACCCTCGCTCTCGAGGTCACAACTATTTTAACCGCCCCAGCCGCAAAGGCAAGTGGTGCGTCCTGCAAGGCGCGGCGCTTTCCAGGGTGCGGCGGAAAAAACGCGTCCTCCCCGGCGCCACCCAAAATGGGACAGCCTCAGAAAACCGAGCGGGGCGACGGTCGCCGACCGGCGCCGTGGATTCCCACCGACAGGGCCACCGCGCAGGGTAAGGGCGGCACGCCGCCGCGAGATCACTCCGGGCGCGGTCGCAGGAGGGGGAAGAGGATCACGTCCCGGATGGAGTCCTGACCCGTCAGCAGCATGACCAGCCTGTCCACGCCGACGCCCAGCCCCCCGCAGGGGGGAAGCCCGTACTCCAGGGCCAGCAGGTAATCCTCGTCCACCACGTGGGCCTCCTCGTTGCCCCGCGCCCTCTCCCGCGCCTGGGCGAGGAATCGCTCCCGCTGCTCGTCGGGGTCGTTCAGTTCCGAGAAGGCGTTGGCCATCTCCCAGCCGCCCACGATGAGCTCGAACCTCTCCGTGAAGCGGGGATCGTCGGCTCGCCGCCGGGCCAGGGGCGATATCTCGACGGGGTGATCGGTGAGAAAGGTGGGCTGGATCAAACGCGGTTGCACCAGCTCGTCCACCAGGGTCTCGATGACCTGGCCCGCGGTGGCGCCGGCGGGGACCTGGACGCCGAGGCGGGCAGCCGCGGCCCTGGCCGCCGTGTCGTCGGCCAGGCTCTCCACCTCCACGCCGGCGTGGAGGCGGAGAGCCTCCGCCATGGAGAGCCGCGGCCAGGGAGGGGTCAGGTCTATCTCGTGCCCGAGAAAGCGCACCCGCCTGTCGCCGACCACGGCGTCGGCGAGGGACACTACCAGCGACTCCGTCAACTCCATCATGTCCGTGAAGTCCGCGTAGGCCTGGTACACCTCGACCATGGTGAACTCCGGGTTGTGGCGGGTCGAAATGCCCTCGTTGCGGAAGACACGGCCCACCTCGAAGACCTTTTCCAGCCCCCCCACCACCAGCCGCTTGAGGTACAGCTCGGGAGCGATGCGGAGGTAGAGGTCCAAGCCCAGGGCGTTGTGGTGGGTGACGAAGGGCCGCGCCGCCGCCCCGCCGGGCAGGGGCTGCATCATGGGCGTCTCCACCTCGATGAAGCCGCGGTCGGCCAGCCACCGCCGCAGGTGCGCGACGATGGCGCTCCTCTTCAGGAAGACCTCGCGCACCTCGGGGTTCACGACGAGATCCAGGTATCGCTGGCGGTAGCGCAGGTCCACGTCCCTGAGGCCGTGCCACTTCTCCGGGAGGGGCCGGAGACACTTGGCCAGCAGCCGAAAGTCCTCCGCCTCCAGGCTGATCTCGCCCCGGCGCGTCCGCATCACGCGGCCGCGGGTGCCCACCACGTCCCCCACGTCCACGTCCTGAAACCAGGCGTAGCGCTCCGCTCCCAGGAGGTCCTCCCGGACATAGAGCTGAATGCGGCCCGAGGCATCCGCCAGATCGGCGAAGGTGGCCCTGCCGTGGGAACGGATGGCCATGATGCGGCCGGCCAGCGCGGCCGAGCGTCCCTCCCAGGAGGGAAAGTCTTTCTTTAGGTCGCTGATGAGACAATCGCGCGGAAAGCGACCGCCGTAGGGATCAACGCCGCGCTCCCGCCACCTCTGCAGGCGCTGGCGCCTGCCACCGCTGAGATCGTCCTCGCCCGAGCGCAAACCGGCCTCCTACCTGGTGACGGCCACGATCTGGAACCTGGCGTTGCCGCTGGGAAGCCGCACCTCGACCAGGTCCCCCGCCCGTCGCCCCATGGTGGCTCGCCCCACGGGCGACATGTACGAGATGCGCCTCTGCCCCGGGTCGGCCTCGTTGGAGCCCACGATGGTGTAGGTGGTCACGTGACCCGTGTCCAGATCCCGCAAGGTCACGCTGGACCCTATGTTGACCTCGCCCGGATCCACCTCCTCCTCGTCCACCACCCGCGCCTGCCGCAGAAGCCTCTCGAGGGCCACGATGCGCCCCTCGATCATGGCCTGCTCGTTCTTGGCCTCCTCGTACTCGGAGTTCTCGGAGATGTCGCCGAACTCCAGCGCCGCCTTGATCCGCTCGGCCACCTCCCGGCGCTTCACCGACTTGAGATGCTCCAGCTCCTGCTCCAGTTTGCGCAAGCCCTCTGGCGTGAGAAGGACCTCGTTGGCCTCGGCACCCACGGTTTGTCATCCCACCCGCTGGACGGCTGAGCCATATTCTATGGACGCTCCGTTTTGAGCGTCAAGCCGAGCGGCGGCGCCGCTCCCGGGCCTTCTCCCTGACGGCCTCGATCTCCTCGGGACGCAAGGCCCGCTCGAAACTGCGGAGACCGGCCAACCGGAACCCGTGCCTGCGGGCCAGCCGGCTGATCTCGTGAATCTTGTCCACGTCGTAGTCGCGCCCCAGCGTGAAGTCCTCGTATCGTTCCTCCAGCGCCAGGATCATGGTCTCGGCCATGCAGGCCATGCACATGCCCGGCGGATACCCGAAGGAGAACCCGAAGTCCACCTCGCCCGGCACCTGCACCACCCCGCCCTCGATCACCAGCACGTCGTCCCTCACCTCGGCCACCCGCCGCGAGACGTCCCGCGGCCGGGCCACGTCGCAGACCACGGCCCCCGGCTTTATGTCCTCCGGCTCGATGATGGCCTCCACCGCGCTGGACACGGTGATGATGATATCGGCCCGAGGCAGCGCCTTCTTTATGTCGGTGCTGATCTGCGAGGTGAGACCGGTGGCGCGGAGCACCTCGTCGGCCACGCGCCGCAACTTCTCCTCGCTCCGGCCCACGAGGGTGAGGTGCCGGCAACCGGCGGCAGCCAGAAGAGCGCAGGCCCGGCCCACGGAGCCGGTGGCGCCCACGACGGTCACCTCCGCCTCCGCCGGGTCGGTTTCCATGAGCCGGGCGGCCTCCCAGGCCCCCTCGACGGCGGTGGCGGCCGTGTAGCTGTTGCCGGTGGTGACACCAGCCTCCAGGCGCCGAGCCACGGTGACACCCGCATCCCCCACCACGGCGGTGAAGGCGCCCAGCCCTATGATCCCCGCCCCGTGGCGCTCGGCCAGGCGGCAGGCCGACACTATGCGGTCCAGGACCTCCCGCTCCGGCAGGGAGATCATCTGGGCGCTGGTGAGGAGGGTCGCCACGAACCACCCCTCGGCCTCGTTGTGGGGCGAGCGCACGCCGGTGACGTGCGAGAGAAGCCGCGGCGGGGCGACCCGCAGGATGAGGTCCAGAACGGTGCCGGGCAGGAGGCGCGCCGCGTGGTACCGCCCCGTGACGTCCCCCCTGTCAAGGGGATGAAGGACGAACCCGAACCTACCGCCCATGTGCCGGCTCCATCTCGGAGCCCCCGCGCTGGAGCCATTCCACCCGAGGCTCCCAGCCGAGGCGGTCGAGCAGTTCCTCGTAGTCGCCGGCCGTCAGTTCCTCGGGGCGCTTGCCCGCCACCGCCACCAGGAGCCCTTCGAGGACGTTGGTGCCGAAAGAGCGACCCTCGAATTCCGGCGTGGTGGTGACGAGAACGCTCACGCCCCGTTCGCGCAACAGCTCCACGTCGGCGGCGGTGACGGTGTTGGTGATGACCACCTTGCCGGTCAAGTCAGCCGGCATGTACCGGCGCACGAAATGGAAGTCCCCGGCCACCACGTCGGCGTCCCGGAAGTAACGTTCGTACCGGCGCCCGCCCACCACCTCTTCCTGCCGGGAACCGGTGGGATACACCCACTGGAAGGGGAGCCGACAGATCACGGGGAGCAGGAGGCGGGCCAGGAGCGCCACGCTCCGCAACGTGTGCAGGGGAATGGGGATCCCCAACGCGAAGATGAGATCCCCCATGGTGAGCCGGGCCCCGGCCTCCGTCAGAGCCTCGGCCATGCCAAACCGATCCACGGCCGAAACCAGCAGGACCCGCCGGCCGGCGAAAGGGACGGCGCCCGTGGCAGCCAGCCTCTTGATCACACGCCGCTCCAGGGTGTTCTTGAGGCCGCTGCCATCCACCACCGGGGTCTTGCGGGCGGCCCGGGCCAGGCGGAGGGCGTCTCTTATGACGTACCGCCGCCCCCCGGCCACCAGGTACAGGTCTATCCCCCCCAGGCCGATGACGGCCACCTTGCCGTCCAGCTCCGCGATGAGGGCGGCAGCCTTGGCCGGGTCGCCGTCCGTACCCCTCCTCTCGATGAGGAAGCTCTCCCCAAGAAGGTCCACGCGCGCAACGTGATCGCGGCGCGAGGACCCAAGGCTGACGCTCACCACCCGCCTGACCTCAGGTTTCTCCAAGTCCCGCCTCCGAGCACGGGGTTTCGCCGGGGAGCGCCTTTGCCCCGGACAGGAGCCGCATCAGCCCGACGAATCGTCACCCTCACTGGCCACGATGGCCGCCGCCTCCAGGACACCCTCGGTCACGAAGATGGGGGCCTGCATCCGCACCGCCAGGGCAACGGCGTCGCTCGGCCGGCAGTCCACCTCGATGACGCCCCGCTCGGTGTTGAGGTCGAGCTGGCCGATGAAGGTCTCGTTGCGCAGGTCGTGGATGATGACACGCGTCAATTCGCCGCCCAGGCGGCGGATGACGTGGGAGAGGAGGTCGTGGGTCATGGGACGGGGGGCCTCTATCCCTTCGACGGCCACGGCGATGGCGGTGGCCTCCATGACACCGATGCTGATGACCAGGAGCCGATTGCCATCGGTCTCGCGCAGGACCATGAGGTGATCGTCGCTGCCGCCCACCATGCCGACGCTCACGAGCTGCATCTGAACCACCGCGGTCTCCCCCTTTCGGGCGGCAAGCCACCGCCGGCCGCCGAACCCCTTATTCGCCGCTGATCCGCGCGGCCCTTCTGCCATTATTGGCCAGGAGAGTCCGCCTTGTGCGCACCGGCCGGTCGGCTTGATGATAAAAATAATATCGAGGTGGGAGAAGGGCAACGCCACGCCACCTCTCCCGCCGCCAGGACGCGCCGGGAACCGTCCGGCAGCAGGAGGACCAGGCGCCCTTCCTCGTCCAGATCCGCCGCCCGGCCAGTCACGACCTCTTCACCCACGGCCACGGTGACGGGCTGGTGCAACCACGGGAACCGACCGAGCCATTCCCTCCGGAAAGGCTCGAAGCCCTCCGACCGCCATGCCCCATATCCTTCGGCCAGGGCGGCCAGCAAAGGCGGCAGGATGTCCTCCCGGTCCACGGGACGGCCGAGGGCGGTGACCAGGTCCACGGCGCCCGGCAGATCGCGCGGCGGCCCGCCCGGGAAGCTCACGTTGACGCCGACGCCCGCCACCACCGCGCCGGACCTCGGTTCCCTCTCGAGGAGGATGCCCGCCACCTTACCCCCCCCGGCCAGGAGGTCGTTGGGCCACTTGAGCCTGATCGGCAAGTCGGCGCCGACCGCCCTCTCGAGCCCCCGCGCCACCGCCACCGCCACCACCAGGCTCAGCTGACCGGCGGCTGGGTCGAACCGGCCGCCGGTCCGCGTCCGCGGGCGGAGGATCAGGGAAAACCAGAGCCCTCCTCCCCTCGGCGAATGCCACCTCCGCCCCCATCGCCCCCTACCGGCCGTCTGGGCATCCGCCAGGACCACGGTGCCCTCCTCGGCCCCGGCTGCCGCGAGGCGGCGGGCCACATCCTGGGTGGAGGTGACAGTGGCATAGCGTATGACCCGTAGGGGGCCCCGCATCTCATGTTTCCTCCATCCGGCTCCGGGCGGCATGGCAGGTCCGGGGCGGGGAGACCGGCTCGCCCGACCACAGCCGCACCGCCTTTCCAGCCGCGGCCTCCCGCCGGGCCAGCTCCGCCACGGTGGCCTCGCCGACCACCAGATCGGGCGCCAGCTCGGCCAGCGGCACCAGGACAAAGGCCCGCTCCCGTAAGGCGGGATGGGGCACGGTCAGGTCGGGTCCCTCCACGCGGCGATCCCCGCAGAGAAGAACGTCCACGTCTATGACACGCGGACCCCAGCGCTCGCGCCGCACCCGCCCGAGGGTCCGCTCCACCTCCAGGGCGGCTGCCAGCAGTTCCTGGGGCGTCAGCCAGCACTCCACCTCCACCACCTGGTTGAGGAACCACGGCTGAGCCACCGGTCCCACGGGCTCCGTCTCATAGAGCGAGGAGAGGCGGGCCACCCGCAGACCGGGCACCCGCCGCAGGAGACGCACCGCCGCCGCCAGGTTGACCGCCCGATCCCCCACGTTGGACCCGAGTCCCAGGTAGGCCCACTCCGGCCAGCGGCCCCGCACCACGGCGTCGGCCATCCGCACCACCCGCACCATCTGCTTCACATCGTGCACCCTGACCACGTCGGCCCCCCCGGCCACGGCCAGGGCCACGATGGCAGCCGTGCCCTCGACCCTCTCCTCCACCGGCAGCCGCAACACCCGCCCGATGGTGGATTTCCGGGACGGCCCCAGCAACACCGGGCAACCCAGCTCCCTGAGCTCCCCCAGGCGCCCCGTGATCTCGAGGTTGTGTTCCACCGCCTTGCCGAACCCGAAGCCCGGGTCCACGATGACGAAGCCCTCGGGCACCCCGGCCGCGCGAGCCATCTCCACGCTGCGGCGAAGGAACCCTTTCACGTCCTCCATCACGCCGCGCGGATAAACCGGTCCACCCTCCAGGTGCTGGCGGAAACCGTGCATGCACACCACGGGCACCCGCGCCTCGCCCACCAGCGGGGCCAGACCGGGATCGCCCTGCAGCCCCGACACGTCGTTGACCAAGGAAGCGCCGGCCGCCAGGGCCGCCCTCGCCACAGGCGCCTTGTAGGTGTCCACGGAGACGGGGACGTCCACGGCCCTGACCAGTGCCTCCACGACGGGGATCAGGCGCCTCATCTCCTCTTCCTCGGACACGGGCGCCGCCCCCGGCCGGGTCGACTCCGCCCCCACGTCCACCAAGTCGGCGCCCTCGGCCACCATGGCCCGGGCCCTGGCCACCGCCGCCTCCACGGCCAGGTAGCGACCTCCGTCCGAGAAGGAGTCCGGCGTGACATTGAGGATTCCCATCACGAGGGTGCGGCGGCCGAACTCCAGGACGTGCTCCCGAAAGCGGAGGACCACCGTCTCCCGCGGCCCGGCGGGTCCGAACGACTCCCGCACCCGCCTATCCCCCTAGGCCCCGGCCGCGGCTGCCAGCGGCGGAGGCGCCGGCGTGGAGGCCAGCACCTGGGCCAGCGCGGCCAGAAAGCGCTCGTTTTGTTCCGGCAGACCCACGCTCACCCGCACGTGACCGGGGAGGCCGAAGGGACCGCCGGGCCGGATGATGACGCCGCGCCGGAGCAACTCTCCGCACAACCACCCGTCATCGCAGGCGACCCGCGCCAGGACGAAGTTCGCCTGGGAGGGAACAAAAGGGAGACCCAGGGCGGCGAGACCAGCCTGCAGGCGCCGGCGGACCGACCCGTTCACCTCGAGGGAACGTGCCAGGTGCTCGGCATCCTCCAGGGCGGCCAGGGCGGCCGCCTGCGCGGGGCGGCTGACCGGGAATGGCTCCCGGACGCGGGCCAGGAGGGCCGCCAGGTCGGGGCGCAACAGGGCGTAGCCGACGCGGAGCCCGGCCAGTCCATAAGCCTTGGAGAAGGTGCGAACCACCACCACGGGCCGTCCGGCCCGGACGTCGGCCACGGTTTCCGGCAGCACCCCCCGCTCCGCGTACTCGGCGTAGGCCTCGTCCAGGGCCACCACGGCGTGCGGCGGCAGAGAGTCCAGGAAGGCCGACCACTCCTCGCAGGAAAAGACGGCACCGGTGGGATTGTTGGGGTTGCAAACCAGGATCAGGCGTGTGCGGCGCCCCACCCGGGCCGCCAGGGCGGACAGGTCGAAGGCGTAGGCCCGCAACGGGAGGGAGACGAGGCGCCCCCCCGCCACCAGGACGGCGTGCTCGTAAAAGGGGAAGGTGGGCGCGCACGTGAGGACCTCGTCGCCCGGTTCCAGCAGGGCCAGACAGAGGAGGGTGAGGATGTTGTCGGCGCCGTTGGCCACCACCACCTGCTCCGGCGGGAGGCCGAAGCGCCGTCCCAGGGCGGCCCGGAGGAGGGGCGCGTCTCCCTCGGGATAGAGGTGGGCGGCCTGCAGGGAGGCCGCAGCCGCCGCCAGGGCCCGGGGAGAGGGCCCCAGGGGATTCTCGTTGGAGGCCAGCTTGACCACGTCGGTGAGGCCCAGCTCCCGCTGGACCTCCTCCACGGGCTTGCCGGGAACATAAGCGGGGATCCGCTCCAGGACGGGACGCCCCGGTGAACGGCGCCTCGACGCCAATCCCTCACCCTCCTCGGCCCGCCGACGCGGCGGCCCGCCCGCGCCAGCCCACCTCACGCCGTGCCAAGGATGGCCTGCAGTTCAGACCCTTCCAGGGTCTCGCGCTCCATGAGGGTGCGCGCGATCCTGTCCAAGCGCTCGCGGTGCTGGCGGAGGAGCTCCACCGTCTTACTGTACAGGGAGGCCACCATGTTGTTGACCTCCCTGTCTATGCGGGCGGCCACCTCCTCGCTGTAATTGCGCTCCCGGACGATATCCCGTCCCAGGAACGGCGCGTCCTCCCTGCTGCCGTAGGTCAGGGGACCCAGTTCCTCGCTCATGCCGAACTCCGTCACCATCCGGCGCACCATGCGGGTGGAGCGCTCCAGGTCGTCCTGGGCGCCGGTGCTGATCTCGCCGAAGACCAGTTCCTCGGCGGCCCGGCCGGACAGCAGCACGCAAACCCGGTCCATGATCTCGCTGCGCGTGACCAGGTACCGGTCCTCCACGGGCAGCTGGAGAGTGTAGCCGAGGGCGGCGCCGCGCGGGATGATGGATATCTTGTGCACCGGGTCGGCACCGGGCAGGAGGCTGGAAACCAGCGCGTGACCAGCCTCGTGGTAGGCCACCCGCTCCCGCTCCCGCTCGCTGATGACGCGGCTCCGCTTCTCCGTGCCGCCCACGATCCGGTCCACGGCGTCGTCCAGCTCGGCCATGCCGATGGCCTTCTTGCGTCGCCGGGCCGCCAGGAGGGCGGCCTCGTTGAGGACGTTTTCCAGGTCGGCCCCGGTGAAGCCGGGCGTGCGCCTGGCCAGCACGCTCAGGTCCACGTCGGGCTCCAGGGGCTTGTTGCGGGCGTGGACCGTCAGGATGGCCTCCCGCCCCTTGAGATCGGGTCTGTCCACCACGATCTGGCGGTCGAAGCGCCCGGGCCTCAGGAGAGCCGGGTCAAGGATGTCGGGCCGGTTGGTCCCCGCCATGACGATGATCCCCTCGTTGGCCGAGAAGCCGTCCATCTCCACCAGGAGCTGGTTGAGGGTCTGCTCCCGCTCGTCGTGG
>CAYXQP010000063.1:0-9485 GCA_964467515.1 uncultured Eubacteriales bacterium
GGCGGCAACCCCGCGGCCGCCCGGAGGGACGCCAGCTCGGCGGGCGTCAGGTGGCGCCAGGCCCCGGGCGGCAGGTCGCGCAGCGCCAGGGGACCAAGACGGGTGCGAATGAGCCGCTTCACCTCGTGGCCCACGGCCGCCAGCATCCGGCGCACCTGCCGGTTGCGCCCCTCGGCCAGGACCATCTCGAGCCAGGTGTCGGGGCCTGCCCGGCCCAGGACGCGGACGCGGGCGGGCCGCGTGGGACCGTCCGAGAGGAGCACCCCGCGGCGCAGCGCCGCCAGGGCTTCCTCGGCGGGGTGACCCGCTGCCAGGACCCGGTAGGTCCGCTCCAGGTGGTACCGCGGGTGGATGAGCCTGTTGGTCAGCTCGCCGTCGTTGGTCAGGAGGAGGAGGCCGCTCGAATCCCAGTCCAGCCGGCCGACCGGGTGGAGCCGCGCCCCCACCTCCCGCACCAGGTCGAAGACGGTGGGACGGCCGCGGGGGTCGCGGGCCGCGGTGAGAAAGCCCTCCGGCTTGTGCAGGAGCACGTAGGTCGGCGGCTCCGGCCGCACCGGACGGCCGTCCAGGCACACCAGGTCGCGGTCGGCCCGGACGCGCACCCCGGGCCCGAGCGCCGGCCGGCCGTTGACGGTGACCCGCCCCTCCCGGATGAGGTCCTCGGCCTTGCGCCGGGCCGCCACCCCCGAGCGGGCCAGGAAACGCTGCAGCGGCTCGCCGCCCCGGCTCCCGCCAGCCGGCTCGCCGCCGCGCCGCCCCCGGGAGCGGTCGGCTCCCCCCTGCACCCGCCCCGGGGGGCCCCGCCTCCCGCTCCTACGACTCCTGGATCTGGACCTTGTAGCCACGGCCGTTTTTCTCCTCGGCCTTGGGGATGTGCAGCTCCAGGACGCCGTTGCGGAAGGAGGCCTTGGCGTCCTCGGGGATCACCTCGGCCGGCAGGCGTACCTGCCGGTAGAAGCTGCCGAGCCGCCGCTCCCGGCAGAAGTAGCCGGGCCGCTCGACCTCCTCCTCCCGCCTCTGCTCGCCCCGCAGCACCACCGCGTCGGGGTAGACCCGCACGTCCACGTCCTTGGGCTCGAAGCCGGGAAGATCGGCCTTGACCACTATCTCCTCGCCGGCGTCGTACACGTCGAGGCTCGGCTGGGCCTCCCCCCGGAGCCAGCCCGTGAAGGGCAGGCCTTCCGTCCCCTCGAAGAGCCTGTTCATCTCGTCGCGGAGCCTGTTGAGCTCCCGCCACGGGTCCCACCTTATCAGGGCCATCCTCCTCACCCCCTTTCCTTGGCGTTTCAGGCAGCGCGAAGCCCCCGCCATGTCCCTGGCGGACGCCCGCACCTGGCCGGAGATCAGTGTGGTTTGGAGTGCGCCGCGTATGCGCGTTTCGTGCCGTCCTCGTCCCGATTATCCCACCCGGCCGGGGACCACCGCAATAGTCCCGACGGACCCCCGCGCGGGCCTTTCCCCGCGGCGCCACGTCGGTTAAGATGGGCGCCGGGGCCACGGCCGAGCCCGCCCGCCGGAGGGCCCGATTCCCGTTGGGAGGGGAAGCCATGAAGATCCTCCTGGCCGTAGACGGCTCCGAGGGAGCGCAGAAGGCCACCGAGTACGCCCGCAACCTGGCCGTCCAGCTCAACAACGCCCGGGTGACCATCGTCCACGTGGTCCGACCCGTGGACTACCGCTACATCTCCGTGGAGACGGGCGGCCCCGCCCTGGGCAAGGTCCTGGAGGAGCTGGAGGCCGCCGCCCGCAAGAAGGCCAGGGAGATCCTGACCCAGACCCAGGGTGCCTTTCCCGACAGCGTGCCCACCGCCGTCATGGTGACGGTGGGCGACCCCGCCGCCGAGATCGTCAACGTGGCCAAGGAGACCGGCGCCGACCTCATCGTCATGGGCTCCCGCGGCCTGGGCCGCATCCAGGGGATCGTCCTCGGGAGCGTCAGCGACCGCGTGGTGCACCTGGCCCATTGCCCGGTCCTGGTGGTCCGCTGAGAGCCGAGAGTTCCGGCTCGCCCCCCGACCAGGGCCGGTAGAGTCGCTGCTCGAGCCCCAGGGCGTTGAGCACCTTGCCGGCTATGAAGTCCACCAGGTCGGCGATGCCGCGCGGGTTGTGGTAGAAGCCGGGCATGGCCGGCAGCACCACCGCCCCCATCTCGGCCAGCGTCAGCATGTTGCGCAGGTGGACCCTGCTGAGGGGCGTCTCGCGGGGCACCACCACCAGCCGGCGCCCCTCCTTGAGGGCCACGTCCCCTATGCGCTCGAGGAGATTCTCCGAGCGCCCCGTGGCCAGGGCCGAGAGCATGTCGGTGCTGCAGGGCACCACGGCCGCCCCGTCCAGGGGCACCGACCCGCTGGCCAGGGGCGAGGTGAGGTCGTCGCACCGGTGAACCCACAGCACGCCGCGGGACGTGGCCGGACCGCCGGCCAGAAAGGTGGCCACCTCCTCCTGGTCGGCCGTCTCGGGCAGCCCCATCTCCCAGGCCAGCACCTGGCGCCCGGCCGGGGTCACCACCACGTCCACCCGGTGGCCCCCGTCCAGCAGCGCCGCCACCACGCGGCAGCCGTAGGCCACCCCGCTGGCGCCGCTGATGCCCACGGCGTAACGGCCCAATCCCTCACCTCCCACCCGCGGCTCCGCCGCGTAACGCCCGGCCGCGCCCGGCGGCACGCTCATGGACCGTCTTCCCGGGCCGCCGCGGCGCGCCCGTCACGTCGCGGCGCCCAGCAGCTCCACCAGGACGCCTGCCAGGAGCAGCGGCCCCACGGCCAGGTTGGCCTGAAAGGCGCGGGCCGCCCGCGACCATTCGCGCGGGGAAACCAGCGAGTGCTGGTAGATCATGATGCCCGCCATGGCCAGGAGACCGGCATGGAAGGCGGGACCGAGGCCCAGGGCGCGGCCGGCGGCCAGGAGCAGCGCCAGGGAAGCCAGGTGCGTCGCCCTCGCCACCCAGAGGGCCGCCGCCACGCCGAACCGGGCCGGCAGGGAGCGGACGCCGTGGGCGCGGTCGAACTCCAGGTCCTGCAGGGCGTAGAGGATGTCGAAGCCGGCTATCCAGAGCCCCACCGCCAGGCCCAGCAGCACCGGCTCCCAGGACAGGCGCCCCGTCACGGCGATCCAGGCGCCGAAGGGCGCCAGGAACTGGGCCGGCACCATCCAATAGTGGCACGTCCAGGTGAAGCGCTTGGCGTAGGGGTACACCGCGAGGGCCACCACCGCCGCGGGGAAGAGGCGCACGCACAGCGGGTTCAACCGCCAGGCGGCCAGGAGGAGGAGCGCCAGGGACGCCGTCACGAAGGCCCAGGCCTCGGCCGTCGTAAGGCGGCCGGCCGGCAGGTGTCGTCCCTTGGTGCGCGGGTTGCGGGCGTCGATGTGCCGATCGATGATGCGGTTGAGCCCCATGGCGGCGTTGCGCGCCCCCAGCATGGCCAGGCCGATCCAGAGCAGCTCCCGGCCGGTGGGCCAGCGGCCCTCGCCGTGGGCGGCCAGGAGGGCGCCGCTCAGGGCGAAGGGCAGGGCGAAGAGGGTGTGCTCCACCTTGACGAAGGAGGCATAGTCGCCGAGCCTGGCCAGCGCTCGCCGCACCACGGCGGATCTCACCCGCCGTGGAGGACGTGGTGGAACTGCCGCCAGCCGTCCCCGTCCAGGACTCCGATCAGGATGCTGCCGGGCAGGGGCTGCGCCCGCACGTGGTCGCGGATGGCGCCCAGCATGGCGCGGGCGGCCTCGCCGAAGGGGAGCCTCCCCACGCCGGTGCCCAGGGCCGGGAAGGCCACCGACCGCACGCCCAACTCGGCACAGCGGCGCAGGGCGTTGGCCGTGGCCAGGCGCACCCCCTCGGCCGAGGCGCGCAACTCCTCGTCCACCGTCACGGCATGGATGACGTAGCGGGCCCGCAGGGAGCCGCCCCCCGTCACCGCCGTCTCTCCCACGGGCAGGGGCCCCTGGGCCACGGCCTGCCGCTCGATCTCCTCGCCGCCCCGCCGCTTGATGGCACCCGCCACCCCGGCGCCCATCCACAGCCGGCCGTTGGCGGGGTTGACCACCGCCTCCACGTCGAGGCCGGTGATGTCGCCCCGGACCAGCCGCACCCTCGCCCCCGGCATGGCTTCATTATAACGCCGCCTCAACCGTCGCCGAGGCCGTACTCCCGCCAGCGCCGGTCCACCAGCTCCACCACCTCGGGGCTCATGCGGATGCGGCCCGGCCAGGGGCGGGCAAAGCCCTCCTCCTCCCACTTGCTGGTGGCGTCCACCACCATCTTGGACCCGTACGTGAAGGCGCGCGAGGCGTGGTCCAGGACGTCCACCGGGCCCGCCGTGAAGCGCACGTCCCGCTCGGGGTCGATGTTGTTGAGGGCCACCCACCAGGCCTCGGCCGGGTCCTGCACGTTGACGTCGCCGTCCAGCACCACGATGACCTTGGCCAGGGACATGAGCCCCAGCCCCCACAGGCCGTTGGCCACCTTGAAGGCGTGGCCGGGGAAGCGCTTCTCGATGGAGACGAAGACCAGGTTGTGGAAGATGCCCTCCGCCGGCATGTGCAGGTCCACCACCTCGGGCAGGGTGAGCCGGATGAGAGGGAGGAAGATCCGCTCGGTGGCGTGGCCGAGCCAGTAGTCCTCCATAGGGGGCGGCCCCACCACCGTGGCGGGGTAGACGGCGTCGCGGCGCCGGGTCACCGCCGTCACGTGCAGGGCCGGGTAGTAGTCGGGCAGCGAGTAGAAGCCCGTGTGGTCCCCGAAGGGGCCCTCCAGGACCAGGGGCTCCGCCGGGTCGGTGTAGCCCTCGAGGACGATCTCGGCCTCCGCCGGCACCTCCAGGTCCACGGTGCGAGCCGGCACCAGGGGCACCCCCTCCCGCCGCAGGAAACCGGCGAAGACGAACTCGTCCACCCCGTCCGGCAGCGGCGCCGTGGCGCTGTAGAGGAGGGCGGGGTCCCCGCCCAGGGCCACGGCCACCTCCAGCCGCCGGCCCAGCCGCCGGGCCTTCTCGAAGTGGCGGGCGCCCGTCTTGTGCCGCTGCCAGTGGAGGGCCACCGTGCGCCGGTCCAGCACCTGCACCCGGTACATCCCCGCGTTGCGCTCCCCCGTCTCGGGGTCGCGGGTGATGACGAGGGGCAGGGTGATGAAGGGGCCGGCGTCCTCGGGCCAGCACGTGAGCACCGGCAGTTCCGCCAGGTCCACGGCCTCCCCCTCGGCCACCACCTCCTGGACGGGCCCCGACCGCACGTGGCGGGGCCCGTAGGAGCCCAGCTCCGCCAGCCGGGGCAGGAGGGAGAGCTTGGCGAGGAAGCCCCCGCCCGGCCCGCGCCGCGGCAGGTCCAGCAGCTCCTCGACGCGGCGGGCCACCTCCTCCACGTCCTCCACGCCCAGGGCGAGGGCCATGCGCCGGCGGGTGCCGAAGAGGTTGACGGCCACGGGGAGGCGGCTCCCCCGCACGGCCGTGAAGAGGAGGGCGGGCCCCCCCCGCTTGACGACCCGGTCGGCGATCTCCGTTATCTCGAGCCGCGGGTCCACGGGCACCGTGACCCGTCTGAGGTCCCCGTCCGCCTCCAGGCGGGCGAGGAACTCCCCCAGGTTGCGCCACGCACGCTTCGCCACGACCCTCTTCTTCGCCCGCGGCCGGCGCCATTCCTGCCGGCGCGGGCGCACCCGCCGCCGGGGGAGGAGCCGCGGCGCCCGGGTCGCCGGTCCGCCCGGCGGGCCGGTGATAAAATGGGAAACGGGGGCAGGGCCGATGCACGAAAAGATAGCCGCCGCGCGTCTCTCCGTCCTGTCCAACGGCTTCCTCGTGGTGGCCAAGCTGGCCGTGGGGCTGGCCATAGGGTCCCTGAGCGTCCTGGCCGAGGCCATCCACTCGGGCCTCGACCTCCTGGCGGCCGTCATCGCCTTTCTCTCCGTCCGCGAGGCGGGGAAGCCGGCCGACGAGCGCCACCCCTACGGCCACGGCAAGATCGAGAACCTGTCCGGCACCGTGGAGGCCCTCCTGGTCCTGGCGGCCGCCCTCTGGATCGGCTACGAGGCCGTGCAGCACCTCCTCACGGCGCAAGCCGTCCGGTCGCCGGGCGCCGGCATGGCCGTCATGGCCGTCTCCGCCGTCCTCAACACCTTCCTCTCCCGCCACCTCCTGCGGGTGGCGGCCGCCGCCGACTCGGTGGCCCTCCGGGCCGACGCCCTCCACCTCCTCACCGACGTCTACACCTCGGCGGGCGTGCTGGTGGGCCTGGGCCTCATCAAGCTCACGGGCTGGGCGACCCTGGACCCCCTGGTGGCCCTGGCGGTGGCCGCCATGATCGTCCGCGCCGCCTGGCAGCTTCTGCGCCACAGCTTCCTGCCCCTCCTGGACATCTCCCTGCCCGGCGAGGAGCAGGAGGAGATCCTCCGGGTCATAGAGGGCTTTCGCAACCGCTACCTGGAGGTCCACATGCTCCGCACCCGCAAGGCGGGCGGCGAGCGCCACATAGACCTGCACCTGGTGCTGCCCAAGGCCATGCCCATCGCGGCGGCCCACCGCCTCTGCGACGACATCGAGGCGGCCCTGGCGGCCCGCTACCCTGCCTCCCACGTCCTCATCCACGTGGAACCCTGCGACGAGCTGGAGAACGGCCGCTGCGCCCTGGACGTGACCTGCGAGTTCTGCCGGGCCTGCCCGGCGGCGCCCGACGGCGTCCGCGACCGGCCGACCGAGGAACCCGCCGACGCCGCCGAGGACCCGGCCGACTAAGGGGGCGTCATCGGTCCCAGAGGGTCCCGCAGTCCCGGCCCAGGAGGGCGAGGGTCTCGCCCACCGCCACCTGGGTACCGACCACGAGCACCATGCCTCCCGGCCCGGCCAGGCTGCGGCCAACCTCCAACGCTGCCGCGAGGGGCGCCACGCGGAGGGCGGCGGCCCCCCTCCCGATGGCGGGGGGCGCTTCCACGGGAAAGGAAAAGCCGGCGGGGTTGCCTGGGCGCGTCAGGATGCAGGTGGACGCCACCCGGCCGACCTCGGCCAGGACACCCCCGTGGTCCTTGGAGGCGGGCACCGCCAGGACGGCCACCACGGGAAGGCGTCTGCGGGCCCGCACCACCTCCACCACGTACCGGGCCGACCGCCGGTGGATGGCCCCGTCCACCATCACCTCCGGCGCCCCGCCCGTCACCTCGCAGCGGCCGGGGAGACGCACGCGCGCCAGGGCCCGCTCCGCCCCGTCGGGATCGAGCCGTCCGAGGACGGCCCGGGCACCGGCCACGGCCAGGGCCGCGTTGCGGAGCTGGAAGCCACCCTCCAGCCCCAGGCGGAAGGGGAAGCGCGCGCCGTCGGAGAAGGCCACGGTTCCCGCCACCCCCTCCCGGCCCCCGCCGGCCTCCTCCACGTGCAGGTCTTCACCGTGGACCACCAGGCGAGCCCCCACGGCCCGGCAACGTGCCGCCACCACCCGCCGCACGCCGGGGTGGGAGGCGCCGCAGACCACCTCCCGGACGCCGGGCCCGATGACGCCCGCCTTGTGCCGCGCTATGTCCGCCAGGGTGGGGCCCAGGGCGTCCACGTGCTCGGCGAAGACCTCGGTGATGACGGCCCACCGGTGGGGAACGGCGTTGACGGGGTCGAGCATACCCCCCCTGCCCGCCTCCAGCACGGCGAGCCGCACCCCCAGGGAGCGAAAGCAGAGGCTGGCGGCGGCCAGGTAGACGGCCAGGGGGCTCAGGTAGGAGCCGGGTGACACGGAGCGCTCCAAGGCCTCCACGTGGGGCGCCACCGCCCCCACGGCGTCGAGGAAGAGGCGCTCGGGCACCGCCCGGCCGTCCACGCGCACCCGCTCCAGGGGCGAGACCAGGTGGGGGCTGGTGAAGAGCCCCACCGGTCCGGCGCCGGCCGCCGTCAGGAGGGAGGCCAGCAGGGCGGCCGTGGAGCCCTTGCCCTTGCTTCCCACCACGAGGACGTGGTCTACGCCGCGCTCCGGGTGGCCGACCCGCGCCAGGAGTTCCCGGGCCTGGGCGGGGTGCGCGGCCCGGACCACGTCGTCGGTGGCGCGCGGGAGGGGCCGCGCCGCGTTGTACGAACGGTAGACCAGGTCCAGGGCTTCCGCCAAGGTGTCAAAGGGCACGGAGCCCACCGCCGCCGCGGCCCCGGGGAAGCCGGGTGTGCCGGCGGCTGCGGCCGGGCGGGGCGTCACCGCCCTCCCTCCACCGGAGGAGCTTCCTGGCCTCCCCCACCAGCGTGAAGGAGCCGGTGACGCAGACCACCCCCTCCGGGCCGGCCGCCGCCACGGCCCGCCGGAGAGCCCGGGGCAGGTCCTCCTCGACGAGGAAGGGCGCCACCGCCCCGCCGCCTTCCAGCAGGCTGCCGGCCACGGCCGCCAGCTGCGAGGCGGGGCGGCCCCGGGGACCGCCGGTTCCGGTGAGAACCAGAAGGGAGACCGCGGCGCCGAGGGCGGCCAGGAAGCCGGCCGCGTCCTTGTCGACCAGCAGGCCCGCCACCAGTACCACCCGGCCCTCCCCGGCCAGCTCCCGCAGGGCGCCAGCCAGGGCGGCGGCCGCCGCCGGGTTGTGGGCGGCGTCCAGGACCACCCTGGGGTTCCTCCCCACCGTCTCGAGCCTGCCCGGCCAGCGCACGGCGGCCAGCCCCCGCCGGACGGCGTCCTCGCCCACGCGCCAGCCGGATCCTTGCAGCACCCGGCAGGCCGCCGCGGCGCAGGCGGCGTTGTCCGCCTGGTGCCGGCCCGGCAGGGGCACGCAGAGATCGTCCCAGGCACCGTCCGGAAAGCGGAGGCCGAAGCGCGTCCCCTCCCACGTCACCCGCGGCTCCACAGGCTCGAAGTCCGGGCCCAGACAATGGGCGGGGCACCCCAGGGCCGCCGCCCTGGCCAGGATGAGGGACCGCACCGCCTCCTCCTGCCGGCCCACGACGACGGGCCGCCCCGGCTTCATCACGGCGGCCTTCTCGGCGGCAACCCCGTCCAGCTCGCGCCCCAGCAGTTCGACGTGGTCCAGGGCGACGGGGGTGAGGACCACCACCTCGGGCTCCTCCACCACGTTGGTGGCGTCGAGCCTGCCGCCCAGGCCCGTCTCCTGGACCACCACGTCCACCCCCGCCTCGGCGAAGAGGAGGTAGGCCGCCGCCGTGGCGGCCTCGAAGGCGGTGGGCTCCTCCCCGTCCAAGCCACTGCCCACGGCCTCCCGGACGGCCAGGAGGGCCTCATCCAAAAGGGAGGCCGGCACCGGCCGCCCGTCGAGCCGCACCCTCTCCTCGTAGGACTCCACGTGCGGAGACGTGTAGAGGCCGACCCGGTGCCCCGCAGCGCCCAGGATGGAAGCCAGCATGGCCGCCGTGGAGCCCTTGCCGTTGGTACCGGCCACGTGGCAGACGCGCAGCCGCCGCTCGGGATCCCCCAGGCGGCGGAGCAACTCCTTCATGCGCTGGAGCCCCAGCCTGACGCCCAGCCGTTCGAGGTGCCGCAGGTACCGGCGCCCGCCATCGGCGCCACGCCGGCGCACCCCGCCCGCGTCC
>CAYXQP010000064.1:0-1295 GCA_964467515.1 uncultured Eubacteriales bacterium
TCCACTCTGCATATCTGGCCGGCGCGGCGGCCGCTGGCGGCGTCCCGGGCGGCGATCATTGCCACCCTGTTGCCCGATCCCGGCACGGATGAGGAGAGAAAGCGGCTCCTTGAGCGCCTCGGCGGGCGGGTGGTGACCAAGGTCAGGCTGCGGAAGCTGCCCGGCGGCCGCGTGGAGCACCAGGAGATCGAGGAGACGGCAGGCGGCATCCTTCACTGGGGGCGGGAGCAGGGTCCGGACTTGGCCTGGTTCCGCGACCGGATCAGAGAGGCTTTCGGCGGGCAAGCGCCCCGGGTGCTGGACCCCTTCGCCGGGGGTGGGGCCATTCCCTTGGAGGCCATGCGCCTCGGGTGCCAGGTGGTGGCCAACGACCTGAACCCCGTGGCCTGGTTCATCCTCAAGGGTACCCTCGAATATCCCCAGCGGCTGGCCGGGAAACGGAGGCCCCTTCCCGATTTCGAGAGCCCGGCAGATGAAACGAGGCACCCGGGGTCCGGGAGCGGAGAGCAGGCGACACCGCCAGAACGGCTCCCGGCGGGAGAAAGGGGACGGGGGGGACAAATAAGCTTCCTTTCCGGCAAGAGGGAGGAGGCCGACCTGGCCGGGCACGTCCGCTACTGGGGGCGGTGGGTGCTGGAGCGGGCCCGGGCGGACCTGGAGCGCTTCTACCCCGTGGTGGAGGGAAAGCCCACGGTGGCCTACCTCTGGGCGCGGACGGTGACCTGCAAGAACTGCCGGGCAACCCTGCCCCTCCTGAAGACACGCTGGCTCTGCCGCAAGGATCAGAAGCGCGTCCTCCTGACCATGGAGCCGACGGCCGACCAGACGGGCGTCGTCTTCGGCATCGAGGCGGACGTGCCAGAGATCCGTGGCAATGCCGCCCAGCGACGGGAGCACGACCGGCGGCTGGGCGCCGGCACCATGTCCCGGGCCGGCGCCACCTGCCCCGTATGCCACGCGGTCATGACCATGGAGGACCTGCGGCGGGAGGGCCAGGCGGGCCGGGTGGGCGCGGTGATGACGGCGGTGGTGGTGGACGGGCCGGAGGGGAAAGAGTACCGGCTGCCCACGGAGGAGGAGGTGCGCCTGGCAGACGAAGCCGAGGACGAGTTGCGCCGCGTGTTCGCCGAGATCCCCTCCGGGGTACCGGAGGAACCGCTACCGGTCAAAGAGACCCTGGGCATTCGGGTTCCGCTATACGGATTACGTACCTGGGCGCAGCTCTTCACCCCGCGGCAGCTCCTGGCCCTGGGCACCTTCGTCAAACACACCCGCGCCGCCCGCGAGGCCATGCG
>CAYXQP010000064.1:1395-9472 GCA_964467515.1 uncultured Eubacteriales bacterium
TCCTGGCCCTGGGCACCTTCGTCAAACACACCCGCGCCGCCCGCGAGGCCATGCGCGCCGAGGGCTACCCGCCGGAATGGGTGGAGGCGGTGTCGGCCTACCTAGCGCTGGCGCTGGACCGGCTGGCAGACTACTCGAGCGCGGTATGCAGTTGGGCTAACACGAGAGAGACGATTCGGAATACATTTATGCGTTTTGCTCTACCCATTGTTTGGGACTATGCTGAGGTTATCCCGTACTCCCAACTGACGGGCGGCTATCCCGGGGCGCTGGAGTGGGTCGCCCGTTACGTCGAGCACGCCCTGGAGGCTGTGGCCGGGGCGCCGACGCCGACCGTCCTCTGCCGGAGCGCCACGCAACTGGCCTTGGAGCCGGTCGATGCCGTTGTCACCGACCCCCCATACTATGACGCCATCCCCTACGCGGCGCTCATGGACTTCTTCTACGTGTGGCTGCGGCGGACGCTCCACGGGCTCTCGCCGGAGATCGACGCCGCCTTCGTCGCGCCGCTGGCCCCCAAGTGGGACCATGAAAAAGGGGACGGCGAGCTCATCGACGACGCCAGCCGCTTCGGCGGGGCCCGGGAGGCATCGCGGCGGGCGTACGAAGAGGGTATGTTCCGCGCCTTCCAGGTCTGCCACCGCCTGCTCAAGCCCGACGGGCGCATGGTCATCGTCTTCGCCCACAAGCAGCCGGAGGCCTGGGAGCGCCTGGTCTCGGCTTTGATCCGGGCCGGGTTCGTGGTGGAGGCGAGCTGGCCCATCCAGACGGAAATGGGTAACCGCATGCGGGCCATGGCCTCGGCGGCCCTCTCCTCCTCGGTGTGGCTGGTGTGCCGCAAGCGGCCGGCGGACGCCCCGCCGGGCTGGGACAACCGCGTGCTGGCCGCGATGCGGGAGAAGCTCTTCGGCCGCTGGGTCGAGGGAAAAAAGGAGTGGGCGGTGCCCCCGCGCCTGCGGGAGTTTTGGGACGCCGGGATCAGGGGACCGGACTTCGTCTGGGCGGCCACCGGCCCGGCCCTGGAGGCCTACAGCCAGCACCCCGTGGTGAAGAAGGCCAACCAGCCGGGCGAACTGCTCACCGTCTCCGAGTTCCTGCGTCAAGTGCGGCGGCTGGTGGTGGACTTCGCCGTGGGGCGGCTCCTCACCCGCGACGGGGCCGAACAGGTCTCGGGCCTCGACGACCCGACCACCTACTACCTCCTGCACCGCAGCTACTTCCGCTTCTCCGACGCGCCGGCAGGGGCCTGCATCCTCTACGCCGTCTCCTGCGGCCTCTCCGACCGCGACTTGGTGGACCGCTACGACCTCCTCGCGCGTGTGGGCGGCCGGGCCAGCCCCGCGGAGGACGCGGACGAAACGGAAGAAGCAGGAGACGAGCCGGAGGACCTTTCGGCCGACGAAGCGGCTGGGTCGGCTTCGGGGAGCACGGGCAGCCGCTTCCGGCTCAAGCCCTGGCACCAGCGCCGGCGGCCCAAGCTCGGCTATGATGAGGAGGGGCGGCCCGCGCCCCTCATAGACCAGGTGCACCGGCTCATGCACCTCTGGCGGGCGGGCGAGCTCGGGGCGGTGGAGGAGTACGTCGAGGAGCGGGGACTCAGGCGCAACGTCCTCTTCCACCAACTCCTGCAGGCGCTGGTGGAGCTGGCGCGCTCATCGCCGAGCGACGGTGCGGAGCTCTCGCTCCTGGAGAGCATCTCCAACCATCTGAACGGCCGCCGGCAGGTGCCGGGCCGGGTGCAGCCGCTACAGGGGATGTTCGGCATTTGAGAAAGAGAGGAGGCACAACGTGACACGGGAGGAACTGCTGGCCCGCATCAGCATCGACCCGAAGGTCTGCTTCGGCAAACCGTGCATACGCGGACACAGGATCTGGGTGGCGTTTATCCTGGATCTGCTGGCCAGCGGCTGGAGCTTCAAGGACATCCTGGACAACTACCCCGGCCTCGAGGAGGCCGACATCCTGGCCTGCATCGCTTACGGAGCGGAGATGACCCGGGAGCGCGTCTTCGAGGTCTCCCTGGAGAGCCGCCCGTGAAGCTGAAACTGGATGAGAATCTGGGCAGGCGCGGAGCGGAGACCCTGCGGGAATGGGGTCACGATGTGGCCACCGTGGCCGAGGAAGCGCTCTGCTCTGCATCCGACGAGACGTTGATCGAGATTTGCCGGCAGGAGGGACGCTGCCTGGTCACGCTGGACTTGGGATTCGGCAACCCACTTAGGCTCTGAGGCAGCGACCCATCGAGGGTAAGCTCTGGATCGTTCAGATCGGCCGGGTGCGTGAGTATCAGCCGGACGAAGCGCCACCCGAAAGAGGAGACGACCAATGATCCGCACGGTGGAGGCCCTCAACTTCCGTTGCCTGCGGTATGTCCGGCAGGACCTGGACCGTTTCCACGTCCTCGTCGGGCCCAACGCCAGCGGCAAGACCACTTTCTTAGACGTTATCCGTTTCCTCGGTCGCCTCGTAAGCGGAGACCTGGACGCAGCCATTCGCGAGCGGAGCGAAAACCTCCAAGACCTGGTTTGGCTCCGTCAGGGAACACGCTTTGAGCTGGCCGTGGAGGTGGAGATCCCTAAGGAGCTCCGGTCGTTGGTTCAACCTAGCGCCTTCACACGTTGCCGATACGAGGTAGCCGTAGGGGTAGATCCCGAAACTCAGGGGAATTCCGTACTGGCTGAACAGTTATTCCTCATCACAAAACCGTTGACTGGTGACACCCCAGGGGATGAGAAGCCGCGGCTGTTCCCCTGTGATCGGCCGTGCCCCACGAGCATCATCAGCGAGACACCGATCAGAAATTCTAGAACCATTGTGAAAAAATTCCCGAGCGGAGTCTGCGCATTCTTCGAAGAAACAGCTGTAGACCAGGTTCAACTCCCTTTCCGCCTTGGTCCTGCCAAATCGGCTCTGAAGAATCTTCCGGAGGACGAATCCAAATTCCCGGTTTCAACATGGCTCAAAAGAAACCTAACTGAAAGTATGCATTACCTCGTCTTTAACAGCATGCTCATGCGAAAACCTTGTCCACCTGGACGCCCGAAGGGCCTTCAGACCGACGGCTCCAACCTGCCGTGGGTGATCGAGGACCTGGGGAAAAAGGCGCCGCATCGCAAGCGGGACTGGCTGGCGCACCTCCGCACGGCGCTGCCGGACCTGGAAGACGTCTACACCATCGAGCGTCCGGAGGACCGCCACCGCTACCTGGTGGTCCGGTATGCGGGGGGATTGGAGGTGCCTTCCTGGGTCCTTTCCGACGGGACCCTGCGTCTTCTCGCCCTGACGCTCCTCGCCTACCTGCCCGACCTGCAAGGGATATACCTCATCGAGGAGCCCGAGAACGGTATCCACCCTCGCGCCGTGGAGACCGCCTTCCAGTCCCTGTCCTCCGTCTATCAGGCCCAGGTCCTCCTGGCCACCCACTCCCCGGTCATCGTGGGGTTGGCCGAGCCCGAGCAGGTGCTGTGCTTCGCCAGGACGGAGGAGGGAGCGACGGACATCGTCCGCGGTTCCGAGCACCCCGCCCTGCGTGACTGGCAGCGGGAGACCAACCTGGGGGTCCTGTACGCTGCGGGGGTGTTGGGGTGAGCCAGGCGGGGGTGCCGGGATGAGCCAGCCTCCGGCGCGCGCGGATTTGGCGGTCCTGGCGGCCGACAGAAACACGGAGGCGGCCCTGAAGGGGCTTCTTGGCCGGCCGCAGGCTTTGGGCATCCGGCCTATCACCTGGAAGACATATGTCCACCCGGAGCGCGACCCCGGCGTCTTCCGCCAGGCTGCCGAGTTCCTGCGCCCCCTGCAGGACCAGTACACCCACGCCCTGGTCCTCTTCGACCGCCATGGCTGCGGCCGGGAGGGGATGACAGCCGAGGACCTGGAGACGGACTTGGAAAGCCGCTTGCGCACCTCGGGCTGGGCAGACCGGGCGGCGGCCATCTGCCTCGACCCGGAGCTGGAGGTATGGGTTTGGTCGTCGTCCCCCGAGGTGGCGGCCGCCCTGGGCTGGGAGGGTCGGGCTGCGGAGCTTCGCTCCTGGCTGGAGGCCCAGGGGCTCTGGCGGCCGCACGAACCCAAGCCCCATGCTCCCAAGGAAGCCGTGGAGAAGGCCCTGTGGGAGAAGCGGGTGCCGCGTTCCTCGGCCATATACGAGCGCCTGGCCCAGCGGGTGGGGGTGCGCCGCTGCACGGACCGGGCGTTCCGGAAGCTCAAAGCCGTGCTCCAGCGATGGTTCTTTGCGGGCAGCACGGAGCCGCAAGATCATCTTGAAAATACGCGTGGCACCGGGGAGGGTGAGCGCGCGTGAGTTGGACACCGTGGCACCAGGTGGTGCGGCTGAGGGAGGAACTGAGGCAGGGGGACCTCTCCCTGGCCCTCTTTGCCGCTGACCTCTACGAGGTGGTGATGGGGCGGGCGCGCCGGGTGTACGGCGACCCGCGCGAGTTCTTCGCCCTCACCTACCCCACCCACAACTTGCGGGAGCTCGCCCGCCAGGTGGCCCTGCGGCTGGCCGGGCGCAGCGACAAGGCGGTGCGCCAATTGGAGCTGACCTACGGCGGCGGCAAGACCCACGCCCTCATCACCCTCTTCCACCTGGTTAACGCTCCCGATGCCCTTCCCGACCTGCCGGCGGTGCGCGAGTTCGTCAACCACATCGGCTTTTTGCCGCGCCGGGCACGGGTGGCAGCCGTCTGCTTCGACAAGCTGGACGTGGAGAAGGGCATGGAGGTGAGGGACCCCAAGGGGCACATCCGCAGGCTCCTCCACCCTTGGAGCGTCCTCGCCTATGCCATCGCCGGCGACGACGGGCTCTGCCTCCTCCATGCGGGCGATCAAGCCGAGGAGCGGGAAAGCGCCCCGGCGGAGACCCTCCTCCGGGAGCTTCTCGCCCTTCCCGAGCGGGAGGGGCTGGCCACCCTGGTCCTCCTCGACGAGGTGCTCATGTACGCCCGGGAGAAGGTGGCCCTGGACCCCACCTGGCGCGGGCGACTCACCACCTTCTTCCAGTGCCTGACCCAGGCGGCCACCAAGGTGGACCGCTGCGCCGTGGTGGCCTCGCTTCTGGCCACCGACCCGCGCAAGAGCGATGCCCTGGGCCGGGAGATCACCCAGGAGCTCTACACCGTCTTCCGCCGGGAGGGGGAGGAGGCGGTGGAGCCGGTGGTGAAGGAGGACGTGGCCGAGATCCTGCGCCGCCGCTTTTTCACCCCCGAGTCCGTAGAGGCCGAGCGCCTGAGAGCTCCCGGCCTGGCCGCCTTCCAGGGTGTCCGGGAGATGGACGAGCAGACCCGCCGGGAGGGGCAGGCGGCCGAGGAGCGGTTTCTCCGCAGCTACCCCTTCCACCCCGATCTCACCGAGGTCCTCTACACCAAGTGGACGCAACTCGAAGGCTTCCAGCGCGCCCGCGGGGTGCTGCGCACCTTCGCCCTGGCCCTGCGCGACGCCGAGAAGTGGGACACAAGCCCTGTGATCGGGCCGGCCGTCTTCCTGCCGCCACCCGGCTCCGCCGCCGTCTCGGACGCCCTGCGGGAGCTGGTCACCGTGGCCGCCACCGAGGAATACGAGGGCCGGCGCCACGCCTGGGCCGCCATCCTCCAGGACGAGCTGGAGAAGGCGCAGGAGATCCAGCGGGACCACCCCGCCCTACGCGACCGCGAGCTCGAGCAGGCGGTGCTGGCCGTCTTCCTCCACTCGCAGCCCATCGGCCAGCGGGCCTTCACCCGCGACCTCTTCGTCCTGCTCGGCCCCACCAGGCCCGACCGCATCGAGCTGGAGAAAGCGCTCCGCCGCTGGGCCGAGGAGTCCTACTGGCTGGATGAGGCCGCCCTACAGGATTCCCCGGCCGTTCCCGGCGAGGCGCCTCCCCTGCCCCGCTGGTGGCGGCTCGGCAGCCGCCCCAACCTGACCCAGATGCACCGGGAGGCCTGCCGCCGCGTCGCCGCCCGGCCGGAGTGGATCGAGGGCCGGCTGGAGGAGGAGATCAGGCGGGCGAAGAAGCTCACCGAGGGCGCCTCCGCCGCCGGGGTGCGGGTTCACCTCCTCCCCGCCAACCCGGAGGCGGTGGAGGACGACGGCAGGTTCCACTACGCCGTTCTCGGGCCGGCTGCCGCCTCCGAGCCCGGGCACCTCAGCGACGTGGCCCCCCGTTTCCTCACCCAGACGACGGGTCCCGACCGGCCCCGCGTATACAAGAACGCCATCGTGCTGGCCGTCCCATCCACAGAAGGGTTGGAGCTGGCCCGCACGCGGGTCAAGGAGTACCTGGCCTGGGAGGAGGTGCGGTCCGACCTGCAGGCGCAGGCCCACCGGACGGCCACAACACCCGAGGCGGCCACCGCGCGCTCGGCCAGGGAGCCTGACCCCGTCAGCGGTGCCGCCAGGGGCTCCCGGGACGAGGCGCCGGCGGGGGTCGACCCCGTGCGGTGGGCGCGGCTGCTCGCCCATCTGGAGGCCGCCAGGAAGCGGATCCCGGAGGCCATCCACCACGCCTATTGCATCGCGGTCACCTACTCCGAAGACGGAGACATCGTGGCCTTCCGCATCGCCCCGGGGGAGGAGCCCCTTTTCCAGCGCCTCAAGGCCGACCCCCGCGCCCGCATCCAGGAGACGGCCGTCACCGCTGAGGCCCTCCTTCCCGGCGGACCCTACGACCTCTGGCGGGAAGGCGAGGACTCCCGCTGGGTCAAGGACCTGGTGGGTGCCTTCGCCCAGATGCCCCACCTGCCCAAGATGCTCAACCCGCAGGCCGTCTACGACACCGTGGCCGCCGGCTGCCGCCAGGGCGTTTTCGTCTTGCGCCTCCAGCGCCCCGACCGATCTGTCCGCACCTTCTGGCTCCAGGAGCCGGAGGAAGCGGTCCTCCGCGATCCGGCCCTGGAGGCCGTCCTACCGGCCAAGGCCGTGCTTGCGGAGATACCGCCCGACCTCCTGCGGCCGGGCGCCCTTCCAGGCCTCTGGGCCAAAGAGGCTGTCCGGTTCCGCGAGCTCCTGGACTACTTCTCTGGTTCCCACGTGGCCCAGCTGGATCGGGGGGGCTACCAGGAGCCCCTGGCCATCCCTCGGGCCGAGCGCGCGACGGTGGAAGCCGCCGTGGTGGCGGCCGTGCGCCGCGGCATCCTCTGGCTGCGTTCCGGCCCCGCCAGCCTCCTCGCCGAGGAGGTGCCCCCGGGGGTTCTCACTGAAGAAGCAGTGCTCCGGCCCCCGCCGGCCGCCATCCTTCCCCTCGACCTGCTGCCCGACCGGTTACCCGAAGCCTGGCGGGAGGGGACGACCACCGCCCTCTCCCTGGCCACCGCCCTCTCGCAGCGGGCCGGCGAGCCCCTGCCCTGGACTACGGTGCGCGCGGCCGTCGAGGCCGCTCTGCGTGCGCGGCTCCTCGAGCTGGCCCCGGCATCGGGACCCTGGCCCTGCGACTGGCCGGGAGCGGGTGCGGTGAGGCTGCAGGTGCCAAAGGAAGCAGTTGAACCCGGTCCTGGCCCCCTCCCGCCGCCTCCCGGCCCTGGTCGCGGCCCCGCCCGGCGCCCGGGTGTAGTGGTGGCCGAGGCCGAATTGCGCCCCGACCAGATCCAGGACCTGGCCGAGAAAGTGGGCGAGATCGTCGGCCTGGCCGCCCGGGAGCGGCTCGACGTGCGATTCCGCATCAGTGTAGAAGTCAGCGCCATCGCACCGCCCGGCGACCAGGCGCTCCCTCCCGCGCCGCCCTCCGACGAAGCCCTGGATCGCCTGAACCGGCTGCTGGGCGAGGTCTCAGATAACCTGACGCTCGGCTAGCGAGTCGTCACCCTCGCAGTCCTTTCAGTACCGGCTCGACGGCGCGCTCGAGGAGGGCCAGCGCCTGCACCATGGCCTCCCACAGCTCCGGCCTGTCGTGTTGCCGAGACGTGGTTCCACGGAACCGCTAACCCGTCCTGCTCGTTTGCCATTTTTCGCTACGCCGCCTTTGATTCCTGCTGAGCCTGGAAGTTGCGGATCACCTGCACCGGTGAACGACCGCGGTTATACCGCCCCTGGTGGGGCCTCCGGAGGTTATACCACACGAGCCACTCATCCAGGTCCGCCTGCAACTCGGCGATGCTCCCGTAGT
>CAYXQP010000065.1:0-9217 GCA_964467515.1 uncultured Eubacteriales bacterium
CCGGCGGGGGTGAGGCGCGCGCTGGTGGTACACGTGGCGGGGGCTGTCCGGCGTCCCGGGGTTTACCGGGTGCCGGCGGGCGCCAGGGTCGAGGACGCCGTGTACGCGGCCGGGGGCACCGCGCCGGGCGGTCGCCCCGACGCCCTCAACCTGGCGGCGCCGTTGGAGGACGGGGTGCGGGTGTACGTGCCCTCGGCGGAGGAGGTGCGGCGGCAGGGCCTGGCGCCGGGCGAGGCCTGGCCGCGGGGGGCGGGTGGCGGCGTAGCGGCGGGGCCGGGCGGATCGGCGGGGACGGCCGGTGGCGGCGGGACCGGGCGCTTGGATGTCAACCGGGCCACGGAGGCGGAGCTGGACGTCCTCCCCGGCATCGGGCCGGGTCTTGCGCGGCGCATCGTGGACTACCGCCGGACCCACGGCCCCTTCCGGCGGGTGGAGGACCTGCTCCAGGTCCCGGGCATCGGGCCGGCCAAGCTGCAGGCGCTGCGGCCGCTCCTCCTCCTGCGCTGAGCCGCGCAGGCAAGGGTCGCCAGACACCCGGGTGCCGTTGTCTGTTAACTTGAACGGAGAGGAGAAGGTCCCGAGGTGCTACCTGTGGTCGAGGCCGCGACCGGCGGAGGGGATGCCAGGCTCCGCAGGGTCACGCCGGCGACCGTGGCCCGCGCGGCGGAGCTGCTGGCGGGGATGGGGGCGGTGGCCTGGGCGGGGCGGCCCGCCTGGGACCAGCTCGGCTTGGCCCTGGCCCGCCAGGGGGAGCCGGGGGCCCTCTTGCGCTGGTGGCTGGTGGTCCTCCTGTGGCTACCCCCGGTCCTGGCGCTGGCGGGGCTCGTCCTGAGCGGCGGGGACGGGAGTCGCGGCGGCGGGGACCGGAGTTCGAGCGGCGGGTGGCCGCGCGGCAGGCGCGGTTTCGGCGCCGTGGCGCCGCTCCTGGTAGGGGCGGCGGGGACGGCGGCCAACGTGGTGGGGGCCGGGCGGGGCGCCCTGGCGGTGCCGGCGGCGATCCTGCTGGCCGTGGCATTGGTCCGTTGCCTGCGGGTGCGACCCCATCCCCTGGCCGTGGCGGGCACGGCCGTGACCGGCTTCGCCATGGTGGGCCTGGGGTACGTGGCGTGGGTCGTGCTGCTCCTTGCGGGCGCGGGCGGCGAGGGGAGAGCGGGGGCCGGTAGTGGGGGGAAACCGCCCGCCGACGGGGTGGCGGTGGAGGCGGTGGCGGGGGGACTCCAGGTCCCGTGGGCCGTCGGCTTCCTCGACCGGGAGACCGTCCTCGTCTCAGAGCGGCCGGGGCGCGTGCGGCTTCTGCGTCGGGGGCGGCCGGCGGCGGAGCCGCTCCTGGAGCTGCCGGTGGCGGCGGAGGGGGAGGCGGGTCTGCTGGGTTTGGCCGTCCATCCCCGCTACCCGGACAGGCCGTGGATCTACCTTTACTATACCTACCGCGACGGCGACGGTCGCCTTTGGAATCGCGTGGTCCGGTACACGGTGCGCCGCGGCCCGCCCGGCGGGGCGGACGGGCGGGCCGCGACGGCGGACCGGGGTGCGGCTGACGGGGTGGAGGTGCGCCTGGAGCATCCCGTGGTGATCCTGGACGGGATCCCCGGCGCCCCCTTCCACGACGGCGGGAGGCTGCGCTTCGGCCCCGACGGCAAGCTCTACGCAACCACGGGGGACGCTGGCCAACCCCGCCTGGCGGCCGACCGGCGCTCCCTGGCGGGCAAGATACTGCGCCTGGAGGACGACGGGCGCGCGCCCGGCGACAACCCCTTTCCCGGCTCGCCCGTCTGGTCCTACGGTCATCGCAACCCACAGGGGCTGGCCTGGGACGTCGCGGGCCGCCTCTACGCCGTGGAGCATGGCCCGTCGGGCGAGTTCGGCCTCTGCTGCCGCGACGAGGTGAATCTCATCGTGCGCGGCGGCTTCTACGGGTGGCCTCACCGCGCCGCGGGGACGCGCGCGGGGGGCGGTCGGCCCCCGGCGACGCCGCGGGACCCCGTGGCCACGAGCGGGGCGGAGGAGACATGGGCACCCGGCGGGGTGGCCGTGGTGGGCTGGGCGGGCCACGCCTGGCGGGGCGACCTCCTGGTCACGGCGCTGCGGGGACAACGGCTGCTGCGCCTGCGCCTGGCGCCGGGCCGCCCCGACCGCGTGGCGGCCGTGGAGACGGTGCTGCGCGGCCGCGGCCGCCTGCGGGATATAGCCCCGGGACCCGACGGGTGCCTCTACGTCACCACCAGCAATCGGGACGGGCGCGGCCGGCCGGCGCGGGACGACGACCGTCTCCTGCGCCTGTGCCCGTCCGCGTCGCGGTAAAGGGGCGCCGGCCCGCCGGCCCGGACCGGAGGCACCCGGCGGAGCGCACCGGAGGCAACGGGGCGGGGCGCGTGTAAACCCTGGGACAACTCCTGGCTCAGCCGAGGGGAGGCTCGGCCGGGACGGGTTCCAGGGACAGGATCCGGTCCAGCCGGAAGGTGCGTTCCTCGCCCCGCAGGGCGCAGTAGGCCCTCATGCCGATGAAGGTCTTGCCTCCGTACTCCGTCTCTCCCACCTGGCGGGGCCAGACGAGCCGCTCCGACCTCTGGTCGTTGGGTTTCAGGTAGACGATCCTGAGCGCCGCTCCCTCCCGGATGGCCCTGTCGACCATCTCCCGCTTTCGCTCGAGGGGCAGGGCCTCCTCGGACCGCCGGTAACGGAAATCGGTGAGGAACCGGATCACCCGGCGGTCGCTCCACACGTGGCGGCGGGTGAGGGGACGCCTGAGGACGAGGCCGGCGAGGCTCGTGCAGCGGCTGAGGGCCACGTAGACCTGTCCGGGCGCGAAGGCGCCTCGCCCCAGGTCTATGACCGCCCTGGGAAAGGTCTTGCCCTGGGCCTTGTGGATGGTGACGGCCCAGCCGAGGACCAGCGGGAACTGGGTGTACCGGCCCACCACCTGCGACTGGAGCTCCCCGGTCTCCACGTAGAGCTCGTAGAGCTCCCACGTGTGGGGCGCCACCTCCACCACCTCGCCGTCCTCCAACTCGACCTGCACGGCGGGTTCACCCGACCGGCCGAGGACGCGCCGCACCCGCCCCAGGCTGCCGTTGACCCAGCGGCCCTGGGGGTCGTTGTTGACCAGCATCACCTGGGCCCCCGGCTTGAGGGTCAGCTCCGGCGGCGCCGGGAGGTATTCCTTGCCGAAGTCACCCTCCACCAGGGCGTGGAAGGTGTGGACCTTGCCCCGCAACCGCCCGAGGCGGCTCCTGTTGAGCTCCTCGGCCAGGGCGTTGGTGGTGGTGAGGAAGACGCACAACTCGTCGGGAGGAGGCTCGAAACCGGGGAGGCAACGCTCGTTGAGGCGGGCGAGCTGCTCGTCGGTGACGGTGGCGTTGCGGACGGCGTTGAGGATCTCCAGGAACTCGGGGTCGTGCTGCTGGCGGTACACCTTCTCCAGCTCGACGAGCTCGAAGTCGAGCTCCCGCAGGGCGTGGGCGCTGAAGAAGAAGGGGGTGGGGTAGAGGGCCGCCAGGGCCCTGGCCTCGACGCCGGTGGTCACCGGCGGGAGCTGGTAGAGATCCCCGACGAAGATCATCTGAAGGCCGCCGAAGGGCGCCGCGGGGTCGGGGCCGTTCAGGCGCAGGAAGCGGTCCACGCAGTCGAGGAGGTCGGCCCTGACCATGGAGACCTCGTCTATGACGACGGCCTGGAGCTTCTTGTACAGCTGCGCCTTGGACGAGCCGACCTGCTTCACCTTGGCGGGGGTGATGTCCGGTTTCCAACCGAAGAAGGAGTGGATGGTCTGACCGCCGGCGTTAAGGGCGGCCACGCCCGTGGGGGCCAGCACCGCCACCCGCCGCTGCGTGGTGGCGCGGAAGTGGCGGAGCAGGGTGGACTTGCCGGTCCCGGCCCGGCCGGTGACGAAGACGCTCCTCCCCGCCTCCATGAGGGCGAGGACCCTTTGGAATCCCTCGTTGAGCTCGAGCCCGCTCCGCCGGATCTCAGCGGCGACCTCGCGGATGTCGCCCCGTCCCTCTCCCTGGCGATCCCGTCCGCCCCCCGCGGTAGCCACCCGCACCTGCCCCCCCTGGCAATCCCTTGTCAATCTAGCACTTCCCGTCCGACCGGGCCAGGTGCCGAAAGGGGCTGAAACCTCAACCCCCGGGGTGCGTCCCGCCCGCCCCGATCCGGCTGGGCAGCGGCGGTTCCCCGCCCGGCCCAAGGTCCTGGTCGCCGACGGCCAGGAGGGCAACACCGTGGCCCTGTCCCGGTGCCCGGAGGCCCGCCTCTCACTTCCCGGCCCTGATAGCTAAAGGGGTGATAGCCCGAGGCCGCAGGCGTCGCGGCCCCTGGTCCGACCTTCCCATCCCGCTGGGAGAGACGAACCGTGCATCCGATAACTATGCAGGGTTGCTGCTGCGAGCGATAACGACAACCAGTGCTGGAGAGTGGATGGCGCCGATGGCACGGCAGCCACGTCCCAAACACATCATCTTGCCAATGGTGATAAATGGCAGCGGGGGGGGGGCAAGCCAGCCGCCCCGTCTCAGGGCGTAGACGTGGCGAGCCATCCTGCTGTCGCTGGGACTCCTCCTAGGTCGAGCGCTTAGGTTCCCCTTGGGTTGGCGCTCTGGCGTGACGGAGGAGGGGCGACGAGGATGGGCGCGGTGCGAGGGTTGGGGCGATGGTGGAGTCGGCCTGGCGGAGGAGAGGGTTCTCCGTCTGGACGGCCGGCCCGTGGAGGTGGAGGTGGTGGCCTGCCCCGGGACGTGGCCCACAGCCTCGGCATGGAGACCATCACCGAGTACGTCAAGGACGCCGACATCCTGGGGGCCGTCAAGGGCGTGGGGATCGACTATGCCCAGGGGTACGAGATCGGGCCGCCCGGCCCGGCGAGACAGGTTCTGGAGGACTGGTTCGCGGCGAAGCCGGTTTCGCCCGCCGCTGCTCGGCCGGGGCCGGGGCGGGTCCAACCGGGGGTCGGGCAACGGTGAACGGCCGCGAGACCGGCCCGACAGGGTGGGTTGAGCTTGGAGCGGGGGCGGTTGCGGGTTAAGCGGGTCCACGACCACCGAGCAGATCTCGCAGCCGCACGGAGAAGCCCGGCAGAATAGGCTCTTCGACGACGGCGGCGGGGTCGGTCCAGACGCGGGGTGCCTCGCCCGGCGCGTGGCGGGTGAGGGAGTGGGACTCGGGGTCCACCACCCACACGGCGAGGACCCCAAAGCTCAGGTACTGCTCCACCTTGCGGGTGAGATCCGGCTCCGACGGATCGTGGACCTCGACGACCAAGTCGGGCGGCACGTCGAGGAAGCCCTTGCGGTCAGCCACGAGGGCCAGCCGCTCGCGGGAGAGGAAGGCCACGTCGGCGCCGCGCAGGGTCTCGGGGGACCTGCTCAGCCGCAGGCCTACCTCGCCCGTCGCCACCTCGCCGAGGTCGCGGGCCTCGGCGAACTCGGTCAGGATCCGCCCGATGCGAGCGGTCAGCCTGCCGTGCTCGTACCCCGCCGGCGCCATGATAACCAGCTCCCCCTCGTCTATCTCATAGCGCCAGCCGGCTGGCAGCCGGCCCAGCTCGTCGCTGCTCCACGGCTTGGCGTCCACGGTCCGGGCCACGGCCCTCACCTCGCCTCCAGTATAAACGGCGTGTACCGGCGATGGCCGGGTTTGCGGGCTCAGCCCACGGCGCCCTCCATCTCCAGGGCCAGCAGGCGGTTCAGCTCCACGGCGTACTCCATGGGCAGCTCGCGGGTGAAGGGCTCCATGAAGCCCATGACGATCATGCTCAGGGCCTGCTGCTCGCCGAGCCCCCGGCTCATGAGGTAGAAGAGCTGCTCCTCGCTCACGCGGCTGGCGGTGGCCTCGTGCTCCACGGCCACCTCCTCGCCCTGCACCTCCATGGTGGGAAGCGTGTCGGACCTGGATTCCTCGTCCAGGATGAGGGCGTCGCAGCGCACGTGGACGCGGGCGCCCGCGGCCTGGGGCCCCAGGTGGACGAGGCCGCGGTAGGTGGTGACGCCGCCGCCCCGGCTCACCGACTTGGACACGATGCGGGACGAGGTCTCCGGCGCCAGGTGGATCACCTTGGCCCCCGCGTCCTGGTGCTGGCCCGGCCCGGCCGAGGCCACGGAGATGATCTCGGCCCGCGCGCCGCGCCCGCGCAGGATGACGCAGGGGTACTTTTGCGTCACCTTGCTGCCGATGTTGCCGTCCACCCACTCCATGAGGGCGCCCTCGTGGGCCACGGCGCGCTTGGTGACCAGGTTGTAGACATTGTTGGACCAGTTCTGGATGGTGGTGTAGCGGCACCGGGCCCCCTCCTTGACGATGATCTCCACCACGGCGGCGTGCAGGGAATCGGTGGAGTAGACGGGGGCGCTGCACCCCTCCACGTAATGGACGGAGCTCCCCGGCTCGCAGATTATCAGGGTGCGCTCGAACTGGCCCACGTTCCGCGCATTGATGCGGAAGTAGGCCTGGAGCGGGATCTCCACCTGCACGCCCGGCGGCACCCAGATGAAGCTCCCTCCCGACCAGACGGCGCTGTTGAGGGCGGCGAACTTGTTGTCCCGCGGCGGCACCACCGTGCCGAAGTGCGGCCGCACCAACTCGGGATGCTCCCGCACCCCCGAGTCCATGTCGAGGAAGACGACCCCCTGCGCCTCCAGGTCCTTGCGGATGCTGTGGTAGACCACCTCGCTGTCGTACTGGGACGCGACGCCCGCCAGGAACTCGCGCTCGGCCTCGGGGATGCCCAGGCGCTCGAAGGTCTGCTTGATGGTGTCGGGCACGTCTTCCCATGTGACGGCCGGCCGGTCCGTGGGGCGGACGTAGTAGTGGTAGGCGCCGAAGTCTATCTCCGACAGGTCCGGCCCCCACGTGGGCATGGGCATCCCCTCGAAGATCTCCAGGGCCTTCAGCCGGAAGTCGCGCATCCACGCCGGCTCGCCCTTGAGCTCGGATATGGCCGCCACCACGTCCCGGGACAACCCGGGGGGTGCCTTGTAGAGGTACCGCTCCGGATCGCGGAAGCCGTAACGGTACTCCGCGTCGCTCATCGTGTTCCCCTCCCGTCACCGTCATGCCGTTGCCGAGAGACCGCCGGTCCGCCGGTGCCCCGGCCTGCTCCCGCGGCTCCCGTCGCGGCGGGCAACCCGGCGGCGCCGGCCGCGACCGCCGGCCGCGTGTGGGTGCTCTCGTCCTGTTATAGGTCCTGATTCCGGTTTCCGGAATCCGGACCTATAGCAGCACGAGGCGAATGATGAGGCGGGCGGCCTGGAACCGGTCCGTCGAGCGGCTCCGGGCCTGCCTCCGGTCCGGCCGGCGGGGTGGAGGCGCGGCAGGCCGCGGGGTCGGCCAGGGCTCGCTCCAACACGTGCCAGGCCAGAGTGGCGCACTTGACGCGGACGGGGTAGCGGGTGACGCCCCGCAGGGCCTGCAGCTCGCCCAGCTCGGCATAGTCGCCGGGTTCCCCGCGCACCATGGCCAGGAAGCGCGCGATGAGGCGGCGCGCCTCGGCCGCCGTGCGGCCGCGCATGGCCTGGGTGAGCATGGAGGCCGAGGCCTGGCTGATGGAGCAGCCGCGCCCCGAGAAGCGCACCTCCTTCAGCACGGCGTCGGGGGCCACCGCCCCCGCGGCTTCGCCGGGCGCCGCCTCCGCCGTCGGTCCTCCGGGCGCCGCGCCGTGAGGTGCAACGGCGGCGTCGCCGGGCGGGGGGGCGAGGCGGGCCTGCACCCGGATGCGGTCGCCGCAGAGGGGGTTCTCCTCCTGGCAGTCCAGGTGGGCGTCCGCCAGCTCGCCCTTATTGCGGGGCCGGGCGTAGTGGTCCATGATGACTTCCTGGTACAGGTCCGCCAGGGGCATTGCGCCCGTTTCCCTCCTCATTCTCTCCCGGCCTGTCGCCGGTCGCCGCGGGGGTTTCCCCTGACCGGCCGGCCCGGTCGCCGCTCCCGTGACTCAGGCCGGCGCGCCGCCGCCGAAGAAGGCGCGGGCTCGCCGCAGGGCTTCCACGAGCCGGTCCACGTCGTCCCGGTCGTTGTAGACATAGAAGCTGGCCCGATTGGTGGCCGCCACCCCCAGCCACTCCATGAGGGGCTGGGCGCAGTGGTGGCCGGCGCGGATGGCCACCCCGTACTCGTTGAGGAAGGTGGCCACGTCGTGGGGGTGGATGCCCCGCAGGTTGAAGGATACCAGCCCCGAGCGGGGGGGCGGGGGACCGTGCACCTCGATGCCCGGCAGCTCCGCCAGGCGCTCCAGGGCGTAGCGCACCAGCTCCTGCTCGTGGGCGAAGATGGCTTCCATGCCCAGCCCCTCCAGGAACTCCACGGCGGCGGCCAGGCCCACGGCCCCCGCCACGTGGGGCGTCCCCGCCTCGAACCGGTACGGCACCTCGGCCCACGTGGACCGATGGCGCTCCACGGAGCGGATCATGTCCCCCCCGTAGAGGAAGGGTTCCATCCCGTCCAGCAGCTCGTACCGCCCCCACAGCCCGCCGCTGCCCGTGGGCCCCAGCATCTTGTGGCCGGAGAAGGCCAGCCAGTCGGCTCCCAGCTCCGCCACCGAGACGGGCAGGTGGGGCACGCTCTGCGCCGCGTCCACCAGCACCAGGGCCCCGGCGGCGTGGGCCAGGCGCGCCACCTCGGCCACGGGGTTGATGGTGCCCAGCACGTTGGAGGCGTGGGTCAGGGCCACCAGCCGCGTGCGCTCGCCTAGGACGGCCCGCAGGGAATCCAGGTCGAGCCGGCCGTCGGGGGTCAGCTCGGCGTAGCGGAGGCGCGCCCCCTTCTCGGCGGCCACCTGCTGCCAGGGCACCAGGTTGGAGTGGTGCTCCATGGGGGTGAGGACGATCTCGTCCCCCGGCCCCAGGCGGCGGCGCGCCCAGGCGTAGGCCACCAGGTTGACGGCCTCGGTGGCGTTGCGGGTGAAGACGACCTCCTCGGGCCGCGCAGCGCCCAGGAAGCGCGCCACGCGGGCGCGGGCGCCCTCGTAGAGGGCGGTGGCCCGCTCGCCCAGCTCGTGGGCGGCGCGGTGGACGTTGGCGTTGCTCTCCCGGTAGAAGGAGGCCACGGCCTCGATGACGGCCAGGGGCTTTTGGGTGGTAGCGGCGTTGTCCAGGTAGCAGAGGGGGTGGCCGTTGACCTCCTGGGCCAGCACGGGAAAGTGGCGACGCACCGCCTCCGCGTCGAACCCCTTCCCCGCCGGCGGGGCGGCGTTGAACCCGCCCGCGCCGCCCGGCGCAACGGCCGCGCCGCC
>CAYXQP010000066.1:0-8993 GCA_964467515.1 uncultured Eubacteriales bacterium
CCGGACGCCCGGCCGGGATACCTCCCTCGCGCCTCGAGGCCGCCGCCTCCCCGGCGGGCCGCCGCGGCGCCTCCTCACCGCCGGCACGGGCGGCGGGCGCACCCGCCGCACCACCGTCGCCACGAGGCGCTCGCACCTCCCCGCGGCCTGCGGCCTCCGCGCCGCCAGGCGCCGGCGGCGCCGCGGGCCCCGCCTCCTCGCCCTGAGCCGGCGCCACCTCCGGAGTTGGCCGGGCCGCCTTGGCGCCCCGGGACGGCTTTCCCTCCGTGGCGCTTTCACCCTTGATGAAAACGCGGATCTTGGCGGCGACCCGGTCGTTGATGGCCGCCATGTGATTGTTGAGATCTATGTTCATCCGCTCGCGGAGGAGGCGCAGAATCTCCTTGGACTCCACGTCGAGCTCCCTCGCCAGTTGATAGATCCTTATCGGTCTCGCCACTACCGCTCACCCCTCTCCGCCCGCAGACCGGCGTCCCTCCGACCGGCCACCCGACCCCGCCTGGCGGGGGCACCGCCTGATGCCCCCGCGGCGCGCGCAGCTCCCCCTGCGGCCACAGCCGTCCCGGCCTCCGCCCGCGCGGCCGGAGGAGCCTGCGCCCCCGGCGCGCCTCCGGCCTGGGACAGCTGCGCCAGCAAATCGGCCCGCGCCACCAGGTGCAACAGATCGGCCTGCAGGCGGACCTTGTCCTCCGCCGTCACCTGGATGCGCAGGGCTCTGGCCAGTCTCTCCCCCTTGAGCGCCTCCCGGACGCACCCGGCGTCGGGGTGAACGTAGGCCCCCCGCCCCGAGCGCTTGCCCGTGCGGTCCACGAGCAGCTCCCCCTCGGGGGTCCGCACGATCCTGCAGAACCCTCGCTTCCCGCCGGTATGCCGGCACGCGATGCACGTCCTCTCCGGAACGCGCTTGGTCATGCGTCCTCCTCATCCTCCCAGCGCCGCTCGGTTTCCCCGTCCTGGACGGCTTCCTCGCGGGTGAACCGACCCGCGCGGCGCCGCAAGGCCTCCTGCCAGGCCTGCTCCCACACGTCGGAGACCCGGCCGGCCGGGCGCCGCTGGAACCACGCCGGCAGCGGGCCCTCGCTCACAGCCTCGCCCGTCAGGGCAGCCCGCATGGCCTCCTCGGTCACCTGGCCCTCGCTCCTGATGTCAACCTTCCACCCCGTGAGGCGGGCCGCCAGGCGCGCGTTTTGCCCGGCGCGCCCGATGGCCAGCGAGAGCTGGTGATCGGGCACCACGACCCGCGCCACCCTCTCCTCGCCCGACTCCTCCAGCTCCACCTGGGTCACCCGGGCGGGGCTCAGGGCGTTGGCGATGAACTCGGCCGGCTCCTCGGACCAGCGGATGATGTCGATCTTCTCCCCGTGCAGCTCGTTGACCACGGCCTGCACCCGCATCCCCCGCTGCCCCACGCAGGCGCCCACCGGGTCCACGTTGGGATCCCGTGAACGCACGGCGATCTTGGTCCGCGCCCCGGCCTCGCGGGCGATGCCGACGATCTCCACCACCCCGTCGTGGATCTCGGGCACCTCCAGCTCGAAAAGCCTCTTGACCAGGTCCGGGTGGCTCCGGGAGATGACGATCTGCGGTCCCCGCGGCGTCCGCCTGACCTCCGCCAGGAAAACCTTGATCCTCTCGCCCGGCCGGTAGTACTCGCCCGGGATCAGGTCGGCCGGCCCCATCACCGCCTCGGTGCGCCCCAGGTCCACAAAGACGTGCCGCCCCTGGACCCGCTCCACCGTGGCCGTGATGATGTCGCCCTCCCTCTGGATGAACTCGTCGTAGATCATGTCGCGCTCGGCCTCGCGCAGGCGCTGCAGCACCACCTGCTTGGCCGTCTGGGCCGCGATCCGCCCGAAGAGGGACGTGTCCACCTCCCTCTCCACCACGTCGCCCACCTCATAGCCGGGGTGCAGCTCGCGCGCCTCGGCCAGGGCGATCTCGGCGTCGGGATCCTCCACCTCCTCCACCACTCTCTTCTGCACGAAGAGGCGGAACTGCCCCAGGTCCCTGTCCAGCCGGGCCACCACGTTCTCGTTGGTGCCGTAATGCCGGCGGTAGGCGGCTACCAGGGCCTGCTCCACGGCGGAGAGGAGGACCCCCTTTTCTATCCCGCGCTCCCTCTCGATGTCCTCCAGCGCGTGCACGAGATCGTACTGAACTCCAGGCACCAGCCATCCCTCCCGACGGCGCCCCCACGTGGCCGACCGTGCCAGGTTTGCGAGCCCTGCACCGCGCGCCTCGCGCATGTGGTGCGACGAGGCCGAGGGCTCTCGCCGCTGCACCGCCCGACCACGGCGGGACATGGATCTGACTGGCAGGTGCGACACCCCTGCCGGGCGATAAAAAAGTGGGTCCACCGAACCCACCGGCGAGAAGATCGACGCAGGCAGCGGTCTCTCAGCGGGACCTACTCACGTCGGAAGCACTATAGCACAGCAGCCCGCCACCCGCAACACGACCGCCACGCCGTGCCGGCACCGCCCGTCGGACCGGCGGGTCCGCACCGGCCGCCCCCCGCCGCCGGGCGTCGGGTCCCCGTCCTAGCGCCTCACCAGGATGCTCACGATACCGGCCGTGGCCGCCACCTGACCGATCCAAAAGATGAACATCCACTTGATCATGTCCGCCCTCGTCTCGGCCAGGCGCCGCTCGATCCTCGCCTCCAACTGGGCCATGCGCGCCTCCAGGTCCGCCTTGACCTCGGCGATGCGCCGCTCCAGCTCCGCTTTGACCTCGGTGATACGGCGCTCCAGCCTGGCCTCGACCTCGGCGATGCGGAGCTCCAGCTCCGCCTTTGCCTCCGTCAGCCGGCGCTCGAAGCGCTCTCCCAGGACCTCGACGGTCCGCTGGCGCTGGTTGCGCCCGGCCACGTTGAACAGCTCGGCCAGGTCCCTGGCCCCGTCCTCGCCCAGCTTGGCCCGCAGGCTCTCCGGCAGCACGACGACGGACATCTCTTCCTCCACGACCTTACCTCCAGTATAAACCAGAGACCGCAGCGCCGCCTCCCTGCCGCGGCGCGGGCGCCGCCGTCGTCGGACGGGGGCGATGCCGCCCGCCCTTTTCGCTAGCGCAACTCCGGCACCAGCTCGGCCCGCGCCACCTGCTCCAGGGGCACCTCCCACTCCTGCCCGTCGTCGTCGCGCACCAGCACCCGGCCCCCCACGAGACCGAGCAGCTCCCCCACCACCACGCGGCGGGACTCACCGCCGCCAGCGGGCAAACCCGCCACGCCGGCCGGCACGAGGCCGCCGGTCGCCGCCACCCGCAGCCGCACCCTCCGACCGCGGAAATGATCGAACTCGCGCGCTCTCCGCAGAACCCGGTCGAGACCCGGCGAGGCCACCTCGAGCACGTAACTGCCCCGCACCGGGTCCTCCACGTCCAGGAGAACGCTCAACCGCCGGCTGAAGGCCTCGCATTCATCCAGCGTCACCCCGGCCCGCCTGTCCGTCCCCTCCCTCGGGCCGCCCGGTATCGCCGCCGCGGGCACGTCCCGGCTCGGACCCCCGGTTTCCTCCCGCGGGGGGAAGCCTGCGTCCACGCGAGCCCGATCCAGGCAAACCTCCAGCACACCGCGGCCCGCCCGCCGTCCGAAGCGGACGTCCACGACGGCCAGGCCCATGGACGCCGCCAGCGGCTCCGCCAGCCGCAGCACCGTCTCCTCCAAGGCCGAACTCTCCCCACCCAAGCGGCCTCCACCCCCATGTCGAAACAACGGCCTGCCGTAAGCCGGCGCCGCGATCCCCGCCGCACCGACGGCCCCCGTCCCCGCCCAAGCTTATCATGCCTCGCCCGCCTCCCCTCGCCCCGGCCTCGGACCGGGGTCCTCGCCGTCCGCGCCCACGAAACGGTCGCGCCCGTGGCCGCCGAGGCCCCTGGCCCAATCCCCCGGTGCCAGCGAGTAACGGCCCTCCTCATCCACCGTCACGACGCCCCGCACAAGGAGCCCCAGCAAGGCCGAGCGGATCCGTCCCGCCGGCCAGCCCAGCTCCGCCCCCAACTCGGCAGCCGTGGCCGACTCCTCCTGCAGCCTGTCGTAAAGAAGGAACTGGTCCTTGCTCCAAGAGGGATGCGACCCCTCACCACCGGCCGCCAGCGCCCGCACCACCACTGCGTCGCCGCTCTGCTGCACGCTGAGGAAAGTACCCTCGGCCCATCCGAGCCTCCGCCGCAACCGCACGGGAATGATGATCTCCCCCCGCGCCCGCAGCTTGACAACCCTCCGCCTCCCCGGCAACGGCCCCACCCCCGACTGGTCCCAATTGTGGATTCCACCATATCATGGGTTGTTTGCCATGTCAATAGCTACCTGAGCTGACTTAGAAATGGCCCGGGCCGCCGGGCCGGCGCCCAGGCGGCCAGAGAGCCGGTTCAACCCCCTCCGCCGGTGTTGAGGGAAATTTTCCACCCCTCCTTTGGGGCAGGGATGGGGAATTTTTCCCCGAAGTCTGAGGGACCAGGCCTCGAGGCTGTGGCGGGGGGCCTATTCGGGCTGGGTGGAGGCCGAGTCGGGGCTGAGGAGGCGCTTCCGGGACCAGTTCAGGGAAAAATTCCACCTGGAATGGGTCGGGGCAGGGTGCAAAAATTCCCCGAAACGGCCCATGGGACCATGGAACCCCGGTGCACCCGGCGGGGTTTACCTTTTCATCCCCTGCGGTGCCGCCCCGGTGGCAGGGGGGTTTCCATCAAGGAACCCGCACCGGCACCAGGTAGGTTGCGTCTCCCCCGATGGGGGCGTCCCAGCGCAGGTGGAAGACCAGCACCCATTCCCCGGGGGGAAGCCCCGTCGCCTCCCATTCCACCCATGTGCCGCTGCGGTCCACCCGCAACTGGCGGACCGCGTCGAAAGACACGTCCAGCACCGGCGCGGGGGCGCTCCGCGGCGGGACACCGCCGGCGTAATGGGAACGTCTCACCACCTGCAGTCTCGCCTCCGACGGGCGGAAGGTGACGCCGGGGACATGGAGGCGCACCGTTTCCCCCGCGGCAAGAGGGGCGGCGGGAGGGAGCGGCGGCGGCCAGCCCACGTCGGCCATGACGGTGCGATTGGGATCCTCGGGCCATGTCCAGGCCGCCAGCAGGGCGGAGAGGGAGCGCGGCGCCGCCGCTCTGCCCAGGGGCGCTGAGACCGTCACCTCGGGGGCCGGCGGCCGACCAAAGGGGAAACCCTCCCCGCGCAGCGGGGGAACGGGCGGCGCCCCGCTCAGAAAGGGATCGGGGGCGGGCGACACGGCTTCCCGGCCGACGCCACCGCAGCCCCCGGCGAGGACGGCCCCCAGGAGAAGGGTCGCTGCCCCCGCGCGGGGGAGCGACCCCACCAACGACCCCGCAAGTGCCCGCACCGCCGACCCCATAGGTGAACGCACGGCCGACCGCGCGACCGGCCCCGCGAGCGACCACGCCAGCGACCGCACGACGGGGCGTACCAGCGACCGCACGAGCGACCCCGCCGGCGACAGCCTCCTTGCCACGGCAGCCAATCCGCCTCGCTGGGCTCAGTAACCCCACACCGAGATGCGGTTGTTCTCCCGGTCCACCACGTAGAGCCGGCCGTCGGGACCGATGGAGATGGTGTTGGGGAAGTTGAACTGCCCCTCCTCCACCCCGCGCTCGCCGAAGGTGAAGAGCTGCCGCCCGTCCTTGTCCATGACGAAGACCTTGTGCTGGAAGGTGTCCACCACGTACACCCGGTCGAACTCGTCCACGGCGATGCCGCGCGGCAGCACCAGGCCGGCGAAGGTCATCTGGAACCGCCCCTGGGAGTCGTAGAGCTGCACGCGGGCGTTGTTGGCGTCGGCCACCCACACCCGCCCCTGGCTGTCCACGGCGGCCGAGAAGGGGTACTCCAGCTCGCCCGGGCCCTGACCGGGCCGGCCGATGCGGCGCACCAGGTTGTCGTTGCGGTCGAAGACCAGGACCTCGTGGCCCAGCGTGGCCACGTACATGTTGCCCTGGGCGTCGGCGCCGAAGTGGAGCGGCCCCACCTCGAGCCCCTTGTGCTTGGTGGGGTCGGGGATCTGCCCCAGGTACTTGCCGTCCGGCGTGAAGATCTGGATCCGGCTGTTGAGGTTGTCGGCCACGTAAACCTTGTTGTTGCGGAAGATGATGCCCGTGGGCTGGTAGAACTCGCCCTGCCCGCGGCCCAGCTTGCCCCACTTGGTGATCCACCTGCCGTCCCGGTCGAAGACCTGCACCTGGTGGTTGTCCGTGTCGGCCACGTAGATGCGCCCGTTGGGCGCCACCCAGGCGGCCAGGGGCGCCCGCAGGGGCGAGCTGGGCGGCCCGTAGATGTTGCGCAGGTTGCTGGGCGGCTGGTTCAGGTTGCGGCGCACCTGGGCGAGGGGCGCCTCCACGGGCGCCGGCGGCTGGCGCCGCAGGTAGAAATACCCAAAGACCACCACCAGCACCAGGGCCAGGGCCAGCCCGATGTTGAGCAGAGTCGAAAGCTTGATCTTTTTCTTCACGCCTCTCCCTCCACCGGCGTCCGCGCTACCCCGGGACCCTTTGCCTGGGCCGCGCTCCGCTCCGCCTCCGTGGTTGCCACCTCGCGCCTCACCTCGACGGCCCCGCGGTGCCGCCGGCCGACGGGGAAGCGCCGCCGGCACCCGACCCCGCGCCGGGGATGGCGTCACCCGTGCCGCTCGTGTCGGGGTGGCCCGGCAGGACCGGCATGCCCGCCACCGCGCCCGGCTCGTTGGGCTTCACCGGCACGATCTGCCCGCCCGTGGTCACGGACGGCATGGCCGGCAGGTCCTTATCCTTGAGGCCCAGGCGATGAGCCGCGTCCCGGGCCGGCTGGTAGGACGGGTCGTACCGCAGCGCCTGGAGGAAGCTCTCGGCCGCCTCCTTCTTGCGGCGGAGACCCTCCAGCGCCACCCCCTTCACGTAGTGAACCTCGACCAAGGTGGGATCGATCTTCGTGAGGATCCAGTCCGCCTCCCGGAGGGCCTCGGCGTATTTCTTCTGACCCACCAGGGCCTCGGCCAGGGCGTGGTGGGGGAGAGGGTTGCCGGGCGCGATCTCGGCCACCTGGCGGAAGAGCTTCTCCGCCTCGGCGTATTGATGCTGCTGCAGCTTGACCTGGCCGATGAAGTAGCCTATCTCCTTGGCCTTGGGCGCCAGCTGCTGGGCCTTGCGGTAAGCCTGTTCGGCCTCCTTGAGCATGCCCTTGTTGTAATATGCCTGCCCCAGGGCCACCCAGCCGTCCACGTCCTTGGGGTCTTTCTTCAACGCCAGCTCCCAGCGGGCGATCTGGGTGTCCCACACCCTGGGCCCCTGGTACTGGCCCCAGAAGAACTTGTAGCCGACGGCCACGCCGCCCGCCCCCAGGACCGCCAGCAGCACCACAATTATGAGCACGGCCACCCCCAGCGGCACGCCGCGCTCCTCGGCCTCCACCCCCGCCCCCGTCTCCGCCACCGGCCTCACCGGCTCGCTCACAATCCCGCTACCCCCTCACTCGTACCGCGCGATGCGGGCCCGCCGCTCGAGCTCCGCCGTGAAGTCCTGGAACGCCTTCTGTCGCCGGTTCTCCAGCACCTGCTGCCGCAGTTGCTCCCGCACCTCCTCATAGCTGCGCTGCACCCCCGGCACGTACTCCTCCACCCGCACGATGTGCAGGGCCACGTGGCTCTGGATGGGCCCCGTGATGGTGTGGGGCTTGGCCGTCTTCTTGGTGAAGATGGCCTCCTCCAGCTCGGGCAACATGCCCGTGCCCGGCTGCATCCAACCGTTGAAGCCGCCCGTCCTGCGCGCCAGCGGGTCTATGGAGTACTCCCGCGCCACGTCGGGAAAGGACCGGCCTTTCCTCAGCTCGTCCAGAACCTTTTCGGCGGCGGCCCGCGAGCTCACCCGGATCTCCCAGACCTTAGCGCGATCGGGCTCCTTGAACTGGTCCTTGTTCTCCTCGTAGATCCGCCGCAGTTCCGCGTCACTCAGGGTAACCCGCGACGTCACCTGGCGAAAGAGCAGCTCGCCCGTGAGCTGCCGCGTCACGTAGTCGCGCAGGTACGCCTCGGTGATCCCGGCCAGTTTCATCCCGTCCCGCAGCTTCTTCTCCGAGCCGGCGTAGGCGCGCTGCTTGAGGTAGTTGCGCACGCGCCGGTACTCCTGCTCCACCTCCTCGGGCTTGGGGGTTACGCGCCGGCGCCGCGCCTCCTGGAGGACCACCTCCTCCTCGATCATCATGTCGAGGAGCTGGCCCCTCATGCGGGCGTACTCGGTCCCCGCCAGCTTGTGCCCGTAAGCCGCCTCGAAGAAGGCCACCCGCCGGTCCAGGTCCTGGCTCGTCACCGGCTGGCGGTTGACCCGGGCCGCCACGCCCTTGCTCCCGCAACCGCCCGCCGCCAAGGCCACCGCCGCCAAGGCCACCGCCGCCGCCACTCGCGCCCTGCTGACCCTCCGCCTAACGACCAACGTCTCCTCTCCTCACAAACCCGGCCCGCCCGGCACTGCCAGGTATTAGTCCTCTTGCACTAGCCGACGCCGCCTACCATCATCGGACAGGCCCGGCGGACCTGTCAAGGCAAACTCGCCGCCTACTTGCCGGCCGTCACCGTTATCGGTAGGAGCCACGTGGCGTTTCCACCGATGGGGTTGTCCCACACGATGGAAACCGCCAGCACCCAGTCCCCGGGCGGCACCTTGCTCGCCACGGTGTAGGAAGCCTCCAGGCCCTTGGGCGTCAGCTTCACGTCCTTGGTCCGGTCCAGCTCCGCCTCGTCCGCCGGCTCGAAGTCGCCGCCCGGCGTCCGCCGCGTGTAGGCCGACAGGGGGTTCACCCGCACCGTCCAGCCGCTCGGGCGGAAGAGCATCTCGGGCAGGTTGAGCGGTATCCTCTCCCCCTGCTTGACCGTGGCCTTGGCCGGCAGCTTGGGGGGCCAACCAACGTTGCCGCAGTCTATCTCAGCCCCCGTCTGGGGCCAGCACCAGCTGGCCAGCAGCGTCCTGACGCCCGTGGCGCCGGTGTCGAAGGCCTCCGGCGGCTTGCCGTA
>CAYXQP010000067.1:0-8858 GCA_964467515.1 uncultured Eubacteriales bacterium
GGGGGCGTGCCGGCCCGGTGAGGTGCGTCTGCGCGGCGTGGTGACGGAGGTGGACGGAGGCGGCGCCCGCGCCGGGCTGGCGGTGGCGGCCGTGGCCGGCGGTCGGCGGGGTTCGTGGCACGCGGCGCGGGGGCGGGTGCTGGTGGCGGGACGGGCGGCGGTGGCCGGGTGGAGGGCGGGGCTCACGGTGGCGGTGGAGGGCGCCGTGTTGCCGCTGCTCGCCCGCCGCAATCCCGGTGAGCCCGGCGAGAGGGTGGAGCTGCTCCGCCGCGGTTACGGCTGCGTCGTGCTGGCCAGGGGTGCCGTGGTGCTGGCGGAGCCGGCCGGTGGCGGCGTCCCCTGGCCCCTCGCCCTGCGGACGCGGCTGGAGCGGGCGGCGGCCCCCACCGTGAGGCGGGAGGTCTTGCCCCTCTATGCCAGCGTGGTCCTGGGCGACCGGAGCCTTCTCGACGGCGCGGTGGCCGCCGCCTTTCGCGCCAGCGGGCTGGCCCACGTCCTGGCCGTCTCCGGCCTCCACGTGACCCTGCTGGCGGGGGCGGCGGAGACCCTCCTGTCGTCCGTGGGCCTCGGGCCAACCGTGCGGACCGCGGCGGTGGGGCTGCTGGTGGCGGCCTACGCCGCCGTCTGCGGGGGTTCGCCGCCCGTGGTGCGGGCCGCCATCGCCGCCCTGGCCCTACTGGCGGCCCGGTGCCTGGGACGGGAGGCGGGAGGCATCGGCCTTTTGGCCTTGGCCCTGCTGGTGGAGCTGGCCTGGCGTCCCTTCGACCTCTTCGATCCGGGTTTTCAGCTCTCCTATGCGGCCACGGCCGGTATCATCCTCTGGAGCCGACCGCTGGGCGGCGCGCTGGCCCGGTGGTCCCCCCGACGGTGGGGAGCCGGCCTGGCCGGCACCACCCTGGCGGCTCAGGCGGCCACGTTGCCCCTGGTGGCGCACCACTTCGGTGCGGTGCCGCTCTATGGCCCGGTGGCCAACCTGGCGGCCGTGCCCCTGGCTGAGCTGGCGCTGCCCGCGGGGTTCCTGGGCTCCCTGGCGAGCCTGGTGTCCCCGCAGGCTGGTTGGTTGGTCAACCGGGTGACGGAGACGGCTCTGGCGGGTGTGGGGGCCGTGGCCGGGTTCTTTGCGGGCCTGCCCGGGGCCACCGTGGCCGTCTCCCCCCCGCCCCTGGGTGCCGCGCTGGCGGCGCTGGCCTGCCTGGTGGCGGGGTTCACACCCCGACCCGCACCGGAGCCGCCCGCCCGAGCGTGGGGGACCTTCGTCATGGGGTGGTTGGAGGCAGGCATCGGGGCGGCGACGGTCGGCACGGCGCCGGCTCCAGCCGGGACGGGAGCCGGGGAAGCGGGACGGGGTGACCATGGCGACGGCGCTCTTGGCCATGGCGGTTTCCGAAAGTCCTTGGCCTGGTGCGCCATGGCGCTGCTCCTGCTCCTCCCGCTGGGCCCGGCGCTGCGCCACCGCCTGCTTTCCTGGCCGGTGGAGGTCGTCTTCCTGGACGTGGGACAGGGGGACGGCATCGTGGTCTGGCTCCGGGGCCGAGTGATGGTGGTGGACGGGGGCCGCTGGCGGGACCCTGCGGCGCCGACGCGGCCGGAGCCGAGGGGAAAGCGGTCGGTGGCGGGGCCCGCCACGGGGGCGGTGACGGCTCGGCCGGGTTGCCCGCCCGCCGCGGCCTCGCCGGCCGCGGGCGGCGGGGGCCGGCTGGTGGCGTACCTCCGGCGGGAGGGCGTGCGGCGCGTGGACTGGCTGGTGGTCAGCCACGCCGACGCGGATCACGCCGGGGGCTCCCTGGCGGTGCTGCGCTGTTTAAGGGTGGGGGAGGTGTGGACCGGCGGGCCTGCCGAGGACACGGGTCTGGCTGCCGCGTTGGCGGAAGCCGTGGCGCGGAGCGGGGCGCGGGTGCGGTCGCCGCGGCGGGGCGAGAGGGTGTCGCTGGCGGCGGGCGTGACGGCCGAGGTGCTGCACCCGCCCCGGCGCTTCCTGGCCGGCACGGCAGCTGACGAGAACAACAACAGCCTCGTGCTCAGGCTCGGGTGCGGCGGCCGCTTCGTCTTGCTCACGGCCGATCTGGAGGCGGAGGGCGAGGCCGACCTGTTGCAAGGGGGATGGCCGCTCCGCGCCGACGTGCTCAAGGTGGCCCACCACGGCAGCCGTTCCTCCAGCACGGGGCGGTTTCTCGCCGCCGTGGGAGCGCGGGTGGCGGTGGTACAGGTGGGGCGCAACGGCTACGGGATGCCGGACCGGGGGGTGCTGGGGCGGCTGCGGGCCGGGGGCGCCTCCGTGTGGCGGACGGACACGGGCGGCGCTGTCACGGTGCTGACCGACGGCCGTCGTCTCCTGGTCGAGGACATGGCCGGCCGGCGCCTGTCCCTGGGAGGAACGGCCGGCGGCCGGGCGAGGCCGCCCCTTCCGCTAGAATGAGGGCGTGAGCAGTGTGGTACCGGCGGAGGCGATGCGCGGCCTAGCCGAGGGGCGGGTGGCGCCGGCCTACCTGGTCATGGGAGCCGACGAGGCCGCCCACGCGGAAGTGCTGGCGGCCTTGAGAGGCACCCTGCCGGCGGGCGCCGAGCACCTCTGCTATGAGGAGCTGCCGCCCGATGCCTCCGCCGGCCAGGTGGCGGCGGCGGCCATGTCCGTGCCCCTGCTGGGGCGGCGGGTGCTGGTCCTGAGGGAGGGCGCGCTCGTCGGCCTGAGGGCCGACACCCTGCAGCCGCTGCTGGCCTACCTTCGCTCCCCCTCGCCCGCCACCGTCCTGGCCTTGACCTCGGCGGAGGAGCTGGCCGACGGCCACCCCCTCGTGCGCGCCGTGGCGGCGGTGGGGGTCGTGGTGCGCGCCGCCCCGCCGCGCCGGGCGGACGTCCTGGCGTGGCTTCGCCGCGAGGCGGCGGAGCACGGGTTGGAGCTGGGACCGGGCGTGGCCGAGTTGCTCCTGGAGAGGTGCGGGCGCGACCGGCGGTCCTTGCGCCAGGAACTGGCCAAGATGGCAGCGGGCCTGGCCGTGGCGGTCGGCGGGGAGGCGCCGGAGGGGGCGGGCCCAGGTGCGGCGGGAGGGGCGGGTCCGCTGCGGGTCGTCTCCCGGGAGGAGGCCGCGCGTCTCGTGCCCGGGGGATGGCAGGAAACGGCCTTCGAGTTGGTGGAGGGCATCTTCGCGGGGCGGATCCGCGAGGTGCTGGGCCGGGTGGAGTCGCTGCTGCGGCAGGGGGAGGAGGTGCCGGCCCTCATAGGGCTCTTGGCGCGTCAGGTGCGCTTGCTGTGGCAGGCGCGGGCGCTGGGAGAGCGGGGCCGGACGGCGGTCGAGGCGGCATCCGCGTTGGGGGTGCGGTCCTTTCAAGCGGAGAGGCTCCTGCGCCAGGCACGGCGTGTCGGCTACGAGGAGCTGGCGGCGGCCCTGGTGAGCCTCCTGGCCGCCGACCTGGACGTGAAGCGGGGGGCTCTGAGCCCGCAGGCCGCGTTGGAAGGCGTCTGCCTGCGGTTGGCCGGGACCTGGCTCAGCCCCGGGCGGCCGCGGCCCCGTGCCACAGGCGGCCGACGGTAGACTTGCGCCTGTTGGCCGCGTTGGCGTGGATGGCCCCCGTCTTGGCGGCCTTGTCGATGGCCTTGAAGGCCTGGCCGGCCAGTCGGGCCAGGTTTTCCGGCGTTTCTCCCGCCGCCACCGCCTCGCGGAAGCGGCGCAGGGCCGTCTTCATCCGCGACTCCCTGGCCTTGTTGCGCAGGGCGCGTCGGGCGGCCTGGCGGATCCTCTTCTTGGCAGAGTGAGTGTGTGCCAAAGCCCGCACCTCCAGGCGCCCATTCTACCATTGACCTGCCCGACCAACAACGTCGGCGAAGCCGCGCTCCGCCGCGCCGCCGGCGTGGCGGGGGCGGGGCCGGGGAGGACCCCGCATAGGCGCCGGCGACGGCGGGCACTTTAACGCGAGAAACCGGCCGGGCGGCGGCCCGGCGTGGAGGTGCGCGTGGTGCTCGGGTTCATCGTGCGCTTCGTCGTCTCGGCGCTGGTGATACTGTTCCTCAGTTTCCTCTTGCCGGGCTTTCAGATCGCGGGCTTTCTCAACGCCCTCCTGGCCGCCATCGTCATCGCGGTGGTGGGCTACGCGGTGGAGGCCGTCTTCGGCCGCAACGTATCGCCCTACGCGCGGGGCCTCGTCGGGTTCCTCGTGGGGGCTGCCGTCATCTACGGCGCCCAGTTCGTGGTGCCCACCATGCGAGTCTCGGTGGTGGGGGCTCTCCTCGCCTCCCTCATCATCGGCCTCATAGACGCCTTCGTGCCCACGGACCTGCGCTGAGCATAGGACGGGCGGCGCCCGCGTATCCCTCCTCCGGGGCGATGCGCGTGCGGGTTCGCGGCGGGCACGGGGCCGGGGTCGGCCGCTGGCTCGGGCTGGCCGCGGCCTACCTGGCCGTGGGCGCCCTCGCCGTCTGGCTGGTCTGGGACAGGTCGGGGGGCGCGGCGGTGCCGGCCCTGGCTCCCCTCGCCGGGGACCGGGAAGCGGGAACCGGATCCGGTCAGGGACCGATGGGGCCGGCGGGCGCGTCACCCCCCGCCCCGCCCGAGGACCAGGCCGCCTGGCGGCGCGACGTGGCCGCTGCTTTCCTGCGCCTGGCCCTCCCCCTCGTGGACGCGTACCGGGAGGGAGGACCGGAGCGGCCCTGGGACCTGCGGCGGCTCTTTCCCCTGCAGGACCTGCGGACCAGGGAGGCCGTGCGGCTCCTGCACCTCTCCCTTCCCGTGCTGGCCCTGGAGACGGAGGAGAGCCGTCCCTCCCCGAGGGAGGCGGCCCCTCCCGTTCCCCCCGCCGCCGCCGCCGACCTGGCCGGGGGCGCTGCGCCGGCGGCCCCGGCGCCAGCCGGGGAACCCCTGGTCATCGTCTACTCCACCCACAGCCACGAGGCCTACACGCCGGACCTGCGGTTCCGCGGGGCCCCGCCCGACGTGCGCCCCTACGCCGACGACATGGGCCTGACGGTGGTGCGGGTGGCGGCCGAGCTGGTCCGCAGCCTGAACGAGGAGGGGGTGCCGGCCCTCCACCTGGCCGAGGTCTTCGACCGGAACGGCCTCACCGGCGCCTACATGGAGTCGGAGCGGGGCGTCCGGGCAGCCCTGCGGCGCCACCCTACGGCGAGGGTGCTCGTGGACGTGCACCGGGACGCGGCGGAGCGGGGATTCACCACCACGGTGGCCGGCGGCGAGACCTACGCCCGGCTCCTCTTCGTGGTGGGCATGGGCAACAGCCGGCTTCCCAACCCGCACTGGCGCGACAACCAGGCCTTCGCCCGGGAGGTGTCCCGGCGCGCGGACGCCCTCCTGGAACCCGACCGCGTGGCGGTGGCCGGGCGCGTCACCCCCTACCCCCCCCTCGTCCGGCAGCTCGACGACGGGGACGGCGATCCGTGGACCTTCGGCCGCAACGGGCGGTTCAACCAGCACCTATCCCCCCGGGCCATCCTCGTGGAGTTCGGCGGGCCGGGGAACACCCTGCGGGAGGCCCTGCGCTCGGCCCGCGTGGTGGCCCGCGCCCTGGCCCTGGCCCTGGCCGTGGAGGCGGGAGGGCGGTCCTGAGAGGCCCGGCTCCCGGCCGCCGACCGAGGCGGGCGGAGGCGGCGGCCCTCAATCCGCGCACGGGCGTACCCGTTATAATGGAGCGGCATGAGAACGGGCCAGCGCGCGCGTTACGAACCGGCCACCCTCCTGGAGAGGCGGGCCCTGGCCTGTCTGGACGAGGCCTACCATCTGGCGGCGACGGTGCGTCCGTGGCCCGGTTGGGACCTGGCCGCCGGCAGCGTGGCCCTCTTTCGGCGCGACGGCGGCATGTTCCTGTGCGGCCACGACCGGACGCCGCGGCGGGCCGTGCCGGTGGCGTGGCCGGCGTCGCCCCGGCGGCCGCCTGTCTTTTACCTCAAGGGGCAGCCGCGCAACCTGACCGACACCTGCGCCACCCTCGTGTACCTCGGGCGGTTCACCGCCTTCGTACCCCTGGAGTGGGTGGGGCGGGACGCGGGGGACGCCGTCGAGATGGTGGCCCTCATCTGGCAGGAAGCCTTCCACACCTTCCAGCGCGCGGCGCGGCGCGTGGACGTCCCCGTGGCGGTGCCGTATCCCGACGATTCCCCCGTCAACAACGCCCTGGGCAACGTGGAGGGGCGCCTCCTGCTGGACGCCCTCCGCGCCCCCGCAGAGGACCTGCCGGCCCAACGGCGCGCCCTGGCCCTCATCCGGCGCGAGCGGCGGGCGCAGCTGGACGACGATCTCGTCGAGTACGAGCGGTTCACCGAGTTCTACGAGGGGCTGGCCACCTATGTCGCGTGCCGGGCCCTGGAGACGGCGGGGCAGGACGGGTACCGCCCGCACCCCGCCTTCGGCCAATGGGTCGCGGAGGAAGCCGAGTACCGGCGGGCCGCCCTCGACCTGCGGGCCACGCGGTTGGCCGCCCTCCTCACCGTCAACCGGCAGGGACAGGGGGCCAACCGGCGGCGTTTCTTCCTGACGGGGATGGGCCTCGCCTACCTCCTCGACCGGCTGGACCCGCGGTGGAAGGAAAAGGTGCAGCGGCCGGGGGTGTGGCTGGACGACGTGCTGGAGGCCGGTGTCCCCTTCGACGGCGGGGAGGGGGACGACCGGGTCATCGCCGAGACGGAGTGCCGCTACGACTATGTCCGGCGCCTCGAGGAGGAGCGGGCCCACGCCCGCGAGCTGCGGCGGCGCAAGCGCGAGATCCTGGCCGAGGCCCTGGGGGCCGAGGGCACCCTCCTCGTGATAGACGTGAGCCAACTCCGGCTGACGGAGACACGCCTGGACCACGACCGGGTGGAGACCATCAACGAGCGGGTGCGGGTGCACACCGCCTCGGCCTTTTTCCAGTACGGTCCAACCACCCTCTATTTCCACGGGGTGCCGGTGGTGGAGGACAGGGTCAACGGCCTCCTGGAGGTGCGTCTCCCCAGCCGCCTCCGCATGCTGGGCGACGAGGCTCCCCTGCGCCTCCTGCGGCCGGCCGAGTTCACCGACGGCTTCGAGCTGAACGCCGGCGGCATCCGCGTGCGCGCCCGCCGCGGCTACGTCCAGCCCGCCGACGGCGCCATCTACGTCAAGATCCTGCGCTGAATCCGCCTCCGGCGGCCGACTGGCGGCGCGGGACCCAGCCGGTCCCCGCTCGTGCGCCCTGCCGCTTCCTGGCCACTCCCGTCTCCCGGCGCCTTGGCGTCTCACCTCACGGCGGGGAGCGGCGGCTGGCCTTACTGCGTCTTGGGAGGCAAAAGTCGGCGAGAGGAGGGACGGCAGGTGGTTTACGGGACGGGCGGGAAGGGTGCGTCGCGGACGCGGACGGGCTGGCGGCGCGGGGTGCGCGCCATACTGCTGACGCTGACGGTGCCGGCGGTCCTCGCTGCCGGGGGCTGCGGCGCCCGGAGGGCGGAGCGAGCTGCCGTCCAGGAGGCGGGGTCTCTCCCCGGTCCGGGGGGCGCAGTGCAGAGCCCCGCGGCGGACGAGCAAACGGCCTCGGAGCAGCCGCCGGTTGTCCCGGCGGCGGGCGGGGAGAGTGCCGCGGGGCAACCGGCTTCCCTCAAAGCGTTGAGGGAGGCGCTGATGGGAGGAGGGGGAGGGAGCGCCGAGGTGGTCGGGGTGGCCGCTCTCCTGGAGGGACGCAGGCTGGTGCGCACCGCCGACCTGGAGTTGGAGGTGAGGAACCTGGATGCCGCCCTGGCGCGCATCGAGGCCATCGCCGCGGGCGCCGGGGGCATCGTCACCTCCACCGGCATCTACTCTCCTCCCGGCTCTCCAGGGGAGGAACCGCGACCACTGGGGGATGGCGCGAGAAGGAGCGACGGATCCGCCGCGGGAGGGACGACGGTGGGAGGGGACGCGGCCGGCGAGGCGGGGCGGCCGGGTCCGCCGCGCGAGGTGAGTGTGACGGTCTGTGTGCCCGTGGCGCGCTTCGACGGGGCGCTGGCCGAGCTGCGGCGGTTGGGGCGCCTGGTGCGGTAATCGGTGAGCACCCGGGACGTCACGAGCCAATACGTGGACCTGGAGTCGCGGGCCGCCAGCCTGGAGGAACAAGAGCGGCGCCTCCGGGCTCTGATCGGGCGCAGCGGCACCCTCGAGGAACTGCTGCGGCTCGAGGGTCGCGCGGGCCTTCGTGCGGGCGGCCAACGCGGTGATGCAGGCCGGCGCCGCTCTCTTGGTGGCGCTGGCGGCCCTGACGCCGGTGGCCGTGGCGGTAGGCGGTCCGGCGGCCGGCGGATGGCTCCTTTACCGGGCCTGGCGCCGCCGCTCGCGCCCCGCCTGACCTCGGGGCGACGGGGGGTTCCCTGCCGCCGCCCTCTCGCCGGGGGCCGGCAGGTCGGCCGTGAAGTGCCAATAACTGAGCTTGGCAGGGGGGCCGCCTGCTCCGTTGGGATAGCGGGAGATGAGATACTGGCCGTCCAGCCGCCGGGCCAAGTCAGCCCCCTCGCCCCAAGGTGCGAGAGGCTCTCCGGCTGTCGAGCCAGGTAGTCCGCGGTTCCCAGCCGACCGTCGGGACCGCTCCGGAAGCTGTTCCGCCTTGCCGCCGCCGGGGAGATCGACGTGGTGCTGGTCGAATTCCAGGACAGGCTGGCGCGGTTCGGAAGCAAAAACACTCCGGCACGCCCGTCAAGGGCGAGCGGTCAAACCAAGCCCTCTGGCGCTACATCAAGGCCCTGGACGACTCCGTGGCCTGGCAGGTGGCTGCGGCCATTGTAGCCTGGGCGGCGACATCCGGGCTCCGCGTTCTGGTGTTCGAGCACCTGCGGGCCTACCGCCCGGAGCGGGGTCTTGGCTGGAGCCGCCGGACGAACCGGAAGCGGGGCTACTGGCTCCGAGGCAAGGTCCTGGAGCGCGTGCGGCATCTGG
>CAYXQP010000068.1:0-8559 GCA_964467515.1 uncultured Eubacteriales bacterium
ACGAACACATGTGCGTCCGGCAAGACGAGAACGGCGCGGCAGTCAGAGAATTCTCCGGCCTGTGACGTTCTGCCATGAAGGCGTCAGCAGCTAGCAACCCCTCTCCGGTCCCGCCTCTCCTCACATGGGCAGGCGGCGCCGGCCGCGGAAACCCTCGTCCATCCCGTGGTAATGGGCCACCTCCGGCTCCCCCAGCCGCCAGCAGAGGTATACGGCGCGGCCGCCCAGCAAAGCCGGGAAGTCCACGAGCCCCGCCTCCACGTCCTTGACCTCGGCCCCCAGGCGGTGAACGGCGTCGACGAGGAACTCGACCTCTTCCACCAGGCGGGCCAGGGCGGCCTGGCCCAGGCGGTAGTCCCGCTCCATGATAAGGGCGCCGTCGGGTCGCTTCCCCACGGCGCGCAGCCTCTCCATCTCCTCCGCCAGCTCCCGCCCCCTCCGCCAGAGGTCCTGCAGCCGCCGCAGGCGCGGCTCGACCTCAGGCAGGAGCGCGTTGGCCTCGGCCACCGTGAAGTAGCGCACGACTCGGGCCCCCTTGCCATCACTATGCCCGCCGCGCCGCCGGAGGGCAACCGCACAGGCGCCCCTCAGAGCCCGGCCGAGATCAGCCGGCGGATCAGCTGGGTGCGGCTGGCGACGCCCACCTTGGCGAAGACGCGGGAGAGGTGCTTCTTCACCGTATCGAGGGCGATGCCCAGGCGGTCGGCGATCTCCCCGTTGGCGAGGCCCTCCATGACGGCCAGCGCCACTTCCCGCTCGCGCGGCGTGAGGAGGGCGAGGGCTTCGCCGCCCCGCCGGCCCCCGGGGGAATCGGCCGCGCCGCCAGCCCCGACACCTCCGGGGAAGGGGAGCGCCGCCGCCCTCTCCGCCGCCCAGGCTGCCAGGCGCTCGCCAAGGACGCTCGCCGTGGCACCAGCCTCGCCGCCGGGCTGGGACGGTCCACCGTGGGCCAGGCGCAGGAGGAAGCCGGCCAGGCGCGGGCCGCGGACGTCAAGGAGGTAGGTGGGGCTGGGGAAGTCCGCGCCGAAGTCATGGTGGGTGGCGCCGGGCACCTCCACGAAGCCGCAGCGCCGCAGGAGGTCCTGGAAGAAGGGCACGGGCGATGAGGTGAGGAGACGCCCCTCGCGGAAGGCTATCTGGAAGAGGTCGCGGTAGAGGGCGCTTCTGGCGGCTCCGTCAGCCAGGTCAAGGGTGTTGATGTGGCGGATGTACCAGGCCGCCGTCTCCTCGGGCGGCACGGCGTAGCCCGCCCGCTCCGCGAGTGGGAGCCCTCGGAAGTAGGGGGCCGTCACCGGCCGGGATTCCAAGTAGGGCAGGGTGCGGGCGTTGACGGGAATGATGACCGAGAGGCCCCGCAACCGGTCCCTGTCGTCCCGGGCCATGCGGACCACCCCCGGGCCGAGGGCCAGGTACCCGGCGAGGTCGAGGGGCGCGCGGAGGAAGTCCACCCAGGGCATGGAGTAGGCGAACCGCCGGCCGGTCCGCGGGTCCGTCACCTCGAAGGCCGCGGGGCCCGTAACGGCACGCTTCTTGGCTTCCTCGAAGTAGGCCAGGAGCTCGGGTAGGTCGGCCTCGGCGGCCGGGCGGATGAAGACTCCCTCGTCGCCCTCCTCCCCTCCGAAGAACACGGCCTGGAGCAGGGCGTCTCCCAAGAGGTAGAAAAAGTCCGCCAGCGCGGCGGACCAGCGCTCGTGGTTCGCCGGGCCCACCAGCACGCGCAGCCGGCTCGCGACGGCACGGCTGCGCAGCTCGTCGAGATGAGCGGGCGCCCGCCACCTGAGCTCCGCGCGCAGGGCCCGGCGGACGAGGGCGTGCACCGACCAGCCGCCGGACGTCCCCCGCACGAAGGATAGCGCGGTGAGCCGCTCGAAGTCGGCGGCTTCCACCGGCTCCCCCATGGTCTCCGCCAGAACCTCCTGGTCGAAGCGCTGCAGCACCGCCGCCGCCTCCAGCAGCCGCCGCAGGCGCTCGTAGGGCACCTCCCGCAGCCAGCGCCGGGTCAGCTCCGCCACCACCGCGGGGTGGTCGGCCGCCCGCTCCAGCGCCGCCGGCCCGTCCCGGCGCGCCACGGCGGCGGCCAGGGAGAGCGCCAGCGGGTTGCCGCTGGTAGAAGCCCACGCCGCCTCGGCCAGCCGTGGGGCTTTCCCGTCCCGCCCCAGAAGGCCGTGCAGGGCCAGGTACCGCCTGGTCTCACTCCGGTTGAAGCCGCCGAGGGGCAGCTCCTCCACCAGCTCCGGCCAGACGCCGGCATGGCGCCAGAGGGTGCGCACCGGCACCCGCCCCGCGATGACGAGGCGCGCCTCCGGAGGAAGCCGCGCCACGACGGTTTCCCTCACCCAGCGGTCGAGGGCGCCCGCCTCCTCGTAGCTGTCCAGGGCCAGCACCCGCCGGGCGGCCCGCCGCCCGCCCTCCGGGCCCGCCGCCCACGCAGCGTCCGGCGTCTGCGCCGCGCCCGCCGTCAGGGCAAAGCCGCTCGCGGGGGCCGCTACGGCCGCGACCTGGGGGAGCAGGTCCGTCAGGCGGGTGGGCGACGGTCCCGCGGCCAGGTCCACGTAGAACCAGCGCACACCCTCCGCCGCCGCCACCGCCTGGAAGGCGTCGAGGAGGGTGCTCTTGCCCACTCCGCCCGGCCCGTGCACGTTGAGGATGGGACGGCCCCGCCCCGCCTCCCCTCGCAGCCAGCGGAGGAAGCGGCGCATTTCCCGCCTCCGTTCCACGATGGCCACGCCACCGCCCCCGTCGAAAGAAACGCAAGTCCCCGCCTCTATGTTAGCTGTGGCGCAGCGCACGTACCACTTAAGTGGTATGGCTTTTCCAACGGGAAGACGCCAAGCTGCTTCCCCCGAGGGACCGGGATCAGCTTGGCCAGCGGACCTCGATGAGCCGTGCCGGGCGGGCTCGGCCAGCTCGGGATCGCGGCTCACCAGCCCGGCGACGTTCCGGCCGCGTACCACCAAATTGGGATGTACTTCGCGGCTCTGCTTCGTTAGGTCTAGTAAAAGGGGCGCATAGTCTCCCACGTCCCCGGCGGACCGGCGGGGACGGCAGCGGGCGGGGAAGGGGACGGTGGCGATGCCGGCGGTCTACGGGGGAGGATGCGGGCGCGGCCGGACGCCGGGGATTGGGCGACGAACCGGTCCCCGCCTCGGCCGGAGGAGGCAGGTCGCAACCGGGAGCAGGTGGCGCTGGATCGCCGGGGCCCTGACCCTGGCCCTCATGCTCGTGCTGACGGTGTCGGCCAGCGCCCTGAATTGGAACCTGGTTCCCTCCGGCACCGCCGAAACCCTCTACGACGCCAACTTCGCCAACGGCACCTTCGTCGCCGTGGGCTCCAACGGCACCATCCTCACCTCCCCGAGCGGCGGCGTGTGGTCCCCGCAGGCCTCGGGCACAACCGTGGTGCTGAACGGGGTGGCGTCGAGCAACGGCGCCGGGCCGCCTGGCGGCGCCGAGTGGGTGGTGGTGGGCCACAGCGGCACCGCCCTCTACTCAACCGCCGCCAACGCCTCGACCTGGGCGCCGGTGCCAGCCGGCGGCCTGCCGCCCGGTCTCGGCACCACCCTCCTGGAGCAGGTCACCTACGGCGGCCCGGCCGGCTCCCAGCTCTTCGTGGCCGTGGGCTGGAACGGCACCATCATCACCTCGCCCGACGGCCTCAACTGGAACCAGCCTTCCTCGGGGACGGCGGCCAACCTAGCCGACGTGGAGTACGCCGCCGGACAATACGTCATCGCCGGCTGGAACGGGACCCTCCTCACCTCCCCCAACGGCTCCACCTGGACGGCGCAGGCCTCCGGCACCGCCGCCAACCTCTACGATCTGGCCTACGGGGCCGGCACCTGGGTGGCCGTGGGCGCCGGCGGCACCATCCTCACGTCGCCCAACGGCGTCAACTGGGGCGCCGCCGCCTCCGGCACGACCTACGACCCTTACGACATCATCTACGACGGCTGCCAGTTCGTGGCCTCCGGCGCCGGGAGCACCATCCTCACCTCGCCCGACGGCGCAAACTGGGCCCCGGACGCCTCCGGCAGCACAGCGGGTCTCTTCGGCCTGGCGGCGGGCAACGGCGTGAAAGTCGCCGTGGGCACCGCGGGCACGGCCCTCGTGGCCAAGGGCTGCCAGCCGTCGGGCGGCGCCTGCGCGCCGCTCCCCGCCGGCGCAGTGGCATGGTGGCCGCTCAACGAGACGAGCGGCGCCACCGCCGTCACCGACGTGGTGGGCGGGCATACCGGCACGCCCCTGTCCGGGCCCGTCGGCTCCGGCGGCCCCAACCCCACGACGGGCATGGTGGGCGGCGCCCTCTACTTTCCATCCCAGAGCACCTATGTCCGGGTGCCGGACAGCCCGGCGCTGAACTTCGGCAGCGGCGACTTCACCGTCGATGCCTGGGTGAACACGGTCGTTGGGCCGGGTACAGCCACGTTGTTAAGACCCATCCTGGACAAGTTTCAGGCCGGCGCACAGGGAGACATCAAGGGGTACCGCCTCTATATTGACATGAACAACCAATTGACCTTTGTCCTCGCCGACGGCAGCAGCACCGCTTCGGTTTCGGTGCCGGTGACCCCAGGAACATGGCAGTTCGTGGCCGCCGAGCGGGCGGGCGCTGCGCTTAATCTGTACATCAATGGGTCCCTGGCGGCCACGGCGCCGCTGCCGCCCGGCTTCGGCAGCGTCAGCAACACGGCTGACCTCCTAGTAGGGAGCATCACGGGGGTCGGCTTCCCCTTCCAACCTCCTTACGGCGAGATCGCCCTCGACGAGCTGGAGCTCTTCAACCGCGCCCTCACCGCCCAGGAGGTGCAGGCGATCTACAACGCCGGCCCGGCCGGCAAGTGCCCGCCGGCCGACTTGCAGGTCCAAAAGACCCACCTCACCTCGCCCGTCGTGGCGGGCCAGCCGATCACGTACCAGATCACGGTCACCAACGTGGGTGGAAGCCCGTGGACCGGCTGGATCGGCGTCAGCGATCCGCTGCCCGCCGGCGCCGCCAACGTAAGCTACGCGGCACCGCCCCCCTGGTCCTGCAGCGTGAGCGGCGGTGTCCTCATGTGCACCTACAACGGCGGGCCGGGCTTCTCCCTCCAGGCGGGCCAGTCGCTCCCGCCCATCACGCTCACCTTCACCGTGCCGGCCGGCGCCACCAGCGTCAAGAACTGCGCCCGCGTCTTCGCCCAGAATCCGGACGCCAACCCGGCCAACAACCTCTCCTGCGACATGGTGGACGTGCAGCCGGCGCCTCCGCCGCCCGGCGGCAAGTGCGTGGCCCTGCCAACCGGCGCGGTGGCCTGGTGGCCCCTGGACGAGCAGGTGGGAGCCACCTCCGTGGCCGACAACGTGCCCGGCGGTCCCGTGGGGACCCCCTTCACCCTGCCCGGGGTTCCAACCGCGGTGGGCTCGCTGTTCGGTCCCAAGGCAGTTGCCGGCATGGTCAACGGCGCCCTCCTTTTCGACCGGGACGACTGGGTGCAGGTGCCCAACAGCCCGGCCATCAACTTCGGCACCGGCAGCTTCACGGTGGACGCCTGGGTTTACGCGCCCCCACAGAGCCCCCTCCTCTACCAGGCCATCGCCGACAAGGTCGAGGCCGTGTCCGGCGGGACCGGCGCCGTCGGCTTTCGCCTCTACATCAAAAACGGCACCATCCACTTCGACCTCTCCGACGGGAGCCTCGTCGCCACCGTGACCGCTCCCGGCTGGTACGCCTACGGCACGTGGGAGTTCGTGGCGGGCGAGGTGGACCGCACCGCCGGCACCGTCAACCTGTACGTGAACGGCGTCCTGGCCGCCACGGCGCCCCTGCCGCCCGGTTTCGGCAGCGTGAACAACTCTGTCGACCTGCTCCTGGGCCAGGTCGGGACCGCCGGCTCACCTCCCGGTCCGAACCCGAGCGACGGGTGGATCGCCCTCGACGAGCTGGAGCTCTTCAACCGCGCCCTCACCGCCCAGGAGGTGCAGGCGATCTACAACGCCGGCCCGGCCGGCAAGTGCCCGCCCGGCGCGCCGGACCTGGCGGTCACCAAGGTCCAGCAGGGCCCCGCCGTGGTGGGCATGACCGTCTACTACCAGGTCTACGTGGCCAACGTGGGGACGGCGGCCATGCCGGGGCCCATCACCGTGACCGACAACCGGCCCGCCGGCACGGTCCTCCTGGCGGCCGGCGGCCCGCCCGGCAGCGGCTGGAGCTGCACGCCCGCGCCTCCCCCACCCGTGCCGGGGCCCGCCACCGTCACCTGCACTCATCCCGGGCCGGTGCCGGCCGGGGGCAGCCTGCCACCCATCACCCTGGCGGCCAAGGTCACCGGCCAGGCGGTGAAGCCCGGCTCTTTGACGAACTGCGCCTCCGTGGCCGGCCCGGCCGGGCCGACGGGCGCGCCCCTCGACCCTAACCCGGCCAACGACAAGTCCTGCGTCACCTCCGCCGTCGGCTGGCCCGGCGCTCTCTGCGGCGTCAAGTGGCGCGACGACGACGGGGACGGGGTCCACGATTCCGGCGAGCCCGGCCTCTCCGGCTGGACCATCGAGGTCCGCGACGCCAACGGCAACCTGGTGGCGACCGCCACCACCGGCAAGGGCGGCAGGTACTGCATCAAGAAGCTCCCGCCCGGCACCTACACCGTCTCGGAAGTGCCCAAGCCGGGTTGGATCCAGACCGCCCCCCAGCCGGTGCCGCCCGGCACCCACACCGTCACGGTGGGGTCGGGCCAGACGGTGACAGGCATTAATTTCGGCAACCGGCCGCGCAAGATCGGCGTCTGGTATCCCATCGGCGTGCCCGTGACCCTGCCCGCGGGCAGCCCCGACCTCTGGGTGGGGAAGTACGTCTACGACTTCGGCTATGGGTCGGGTTGCTTCGGTCCCTGGGGCTCCTGTTACGCCCAGGTGGTTTTCGGTCTCGACGTCACCAACGTGGGTAACGCACCGACGCCGGCGCCCTTCATCCTAAATGATGCCTTCCCGGCCGGCTTCACGGTCATCTCTATCACCGCGCCGGGCTGGTCCTGCACCCCCGGCGCCCTGCCGGCGGCCGGCCCCGTCACGGTGAGTTGCTCCTTCGCCGGCAGCCTGGCGCCGGGCCAGACAGCGCACCTCGAGATCACGGCCCAGCGCCCGCTGGGCTCCATAATGAGTATCTGGGTGACCAATTGTGCCGCCCTGGCGCCCAATCCGTGGGATGCCAGTGCCGCCAACGACCAGGCGTGCATCCAGGTGCTCTACTGAGCGATAGGCACCCCGTAGACACCGTGCGGAGGGAGTTGCGACGCAACACACTGGCGTTTCCCGTAAAGGGGGGCAACAGGGGGTAATGGGCGGCAAATCTCTACACCGGAGAGGTGCCCCCTCTGCGGAGAACCAGCGGACCTTGAGTCCAGCCCCTCGTCGGCGGCACCTGGACCATTGCCGCTGCGGCCTAGGAGGGACCACGAGCCTGGCGGCATACCACCAAGGTGGTATTTACTGCTGGGCTTTCCTCGGCTAGCTTTGCCGGATAGGATATCGAGCTTTCTGAACAGCCGGAGAGGGGGCGCAGGTGTGCGGATTCACTTGGCTCTGCGTAGTCTCTGGAGGAGTTCCTCTTTTGCTCTGGTTTCGGCCCTTGCGGCCATGCTGCTCCTGGCCTACAGTGCCGGGGCCAATCCTATCGGCTGGACCCCATATCCGCTTCCGCCCGTCGGGAACATCATCGGCCAGTTCAACGACGTCATCTTCGACGGGAGCCAGTTCTGGGCCGTGGGGGCCAACGGGTGGGTGCGGAAGTCGCCCGATGGCGCCACCTGGACCAGCGTCGCGCCGGGCCCGACGTACTTCTTCTACGACATCGCCCATGGAGGCGGCGGCCAGTACGTCGTGGTCGGAGCGGGTAGCGGCGGCGCCGGCACCACGGTCTACGTGACCAACGACGGCGGCGCCACTTGGTCCCAGTCCACCACCGGCGTCCCCGGCTTCTTTTCCCTTTACGACGTGGCCCACGGCGCCAGCGCGGGCGAGTACGTGGCCGTCGGCGCCGCCGGCACCATCGTCCGGTCCACGGACGGCGGGGTCACCTGGTCGCCGCCGGCCAGTGGCCCGCAAAACTTCTCCCCTCCGGACTACAGGGATCTGAACAGCGTGATCTACGCCCCCATTGGCACGGGCCTCTATGTGGCGGTCGGCGGGGGAGGTGCCATCGTCACCTCCAGCGACGGGGGCAATACATGGACCCCGCAGAACTCGGGCACCACCGTTGTGCTGGGGAGCGTGGCCTACGCCAACGGCCTCCTCGTCGCCGTCGGCTGGAACGGCACCATCCTGACCTCGCCCGACGGTGTCAACTGGACGCAGGTCACCCCGGCCCCCACGGCCAAAAACCTGGCGGCGGTGGCCTACGGCCCCTGCGGCTGGGTGGCCACGGGCGTCCAGGGTACCGTCCTCAGCTCGCCCAACGGGACGGCCTGGTCCGCTGAGACGTCCAACACGACGGCGGCGCTGCTCGGGGTGGCTTACGGCGCGGGCCGCTACGTGGCCGTGGGCCAGGGGGCGACGCTGGTGGGCCAGTGCAACCAGCCCGCGGATGCG
>CAYXQP010000069.1:0-8419 GCA_964467515.1 uncultured Eubacteriales bacterium
TCATGGAGCGAGGCGCCGGCGGCTGCCGGCTGGCCCCCGCCGGGAGGATCGTCTACCGCTACGGCCGCCACATCCTGGCGGCCTGCGCCCGCCTGGCGCGCGAGCTGGAGCCCTTCCGCGAGGGAACGCGCTGAAAAGGCCACGCAAGGTGAAACGGCGGACGCCGCCCGGCTTACCCCCGCCCCCAGCGGCTCACCGGCGGCGCCCTCAGCGCGGTCCCTGCCCCGCCTCCCACCGTCCGGCCTGGATCATGGCCTCCAGATCCTCCACGTCTTGGGGGCGCCAGCGGCGCACGGCGGCGCCGACCTGCTCAAGATGCGCCTCGTCGGCCAAACCCAGCATCCTGGCCAGGTCCGCCATGTCCTGCAGCCTGGAGGCCTCGAGTTTCATCAGGACCAGGTAGGGTAGAGGTATCACCGGCAGGCCCTGACGGTCCCTGTTGTCCTCGGCCTCCTCGAGAGCGACGGCCGCCCAGGGCTGGTTCAGCGTCAGCACGTCAACATAGCCGCCGTCCGGCGAGCGCCAGGAAACCCCTCCGATGGCCAAGGGGCCGACCCGGGTGAACCCCGCCTGCTCCAGCCTGGCCCAAACGGCGGGAGCGTCCGCGGCGAGAACGGCTACGTCCAAGTCGGCGGTGGCTCGTTCCGGCATGTAGTGACGGGTCGCCACAGCCCCCACCACGCACCAGGGGATGTCCGCCAGCACCGGGGAGAGGTCCGCCCACACCACGTGCACCGTCCTCAGGGCAAGAAACTCCCGGCTAGAGCCGCTGCCCGGCCGTTGACGCCGCCGGGCCAAATCCAATAGCAACCGCCTGACATCACGCGCCGAGGTAACCGCCACCGCCCTTCCCGCCGCCCCCACCCCGACCGACCGTCTCCGCCGCCGCGTCACCGCTGGGCCACGAGCTTCTGCCGCCGGTGGACGTACTTGTCGGCGGCCATGGCGGCGATGGCGCCGTCGGCCGCCGCCACCACCGCCTGCTTGACGCTGGCCCGGCGCACGTCACCCGCCGCGAAGACTCCCGCCACGGGCGTGGCCATCTCCTCGTCGGCCTGTAGGTAACCGTCGGCGGTGAGAGGCAACGCCCCCATGAGAAACTCCACGGCGGGACGGCTTCCCGACAGGTAGACGAAGACGCCGCTGCCGGGGATGGTCCGCTCCTCGCCCCTCTCGTCGCGCACGATGACGCCCTGCACCCGCCCGTCGCCCGCCACGGCCTGGGGACGGGACTGGAAATGGTAGCGCAGGTTGGGGGGGGAGGGCGGCTCCTCGTGGACGCCGATGAGGGCCTTGCCCGGCACCACCAGGTGCACGAGAGCGGCGTACTTGGTGAGGAAGAGGGCCTCCTCCAGGGCCTCCTCGTTGTCGCCCAGCACCACCACCTCCCTGCCCTCGTAGAAGGCGCCGTCGCAGGTGGCGCAGTAGCTGACGCCGCGGCCCAGGTACTCGTCCTCACCAGGCAGCTTGCGCGCCCGGCCCATGGCCCCCGTGGCCACGATGAGGGCCCGGCCGCGCAGCACCGCCGTGGGGGTGAAGACCTCCTTGACCTCCCCCTCCACGTAGACCCCCTGGACCGGGGCCTGGCGGAAGACGGCGCCGAAGTCGGCCGCCTGCCTCCGCATGGCGTCGAGGAGCTCCTGGCCCGTGACGGCCTGGCGCACGCCGGGATAGTTGGCGATCTTGTGGGTTATGGCCAGGGCGCCCGAGTTGGGGGCCTTGTCCACCACCAGGGTCCTCAGCTTGGCGCGGGCCGCGTACAGGGCCGCCGCCGCCCCCGCCGGCCCCGCCCCCACCGTGATGACGTCCCAGACCTCCTGTCCATCTCCCACGTCCACGGGCTCGAAGAGCCCCTCGCCGTCTCCGGCCACCGCCGTCACCCCCGCGTTGACTGCCTCGATGATACCACCCGGGGGTCCCTCCCCCGCAAGCAAGGAGACGCAGCCGCAGACCGCAGCCGCCGCGGCGCCGTCGCCCCGGCGCCGGCCCTCCCGCCCTCGCCGGCCCGGCGGGGGCCCGCGGAGAAACGGGCAGGCCCGCCCCGCCGGGCGGGCCTGCCATGCGCCCTCTGGCCGAGACAGCCTGTAAGCCGATTTCTGTCGAGGGCGATCATCTCTCTGGGACGGCAGTCACCTGCCGCCTCAAGCGGCCAACCCGGGAGGCTCGGCGGGCCACGTCATCCCTCCCCTACTTGGCCTTGCAGCGGGTGGGGTTTGCCTGGCCGACCGGTCGCCCGGCCGCCGGTGCGCTCTTGCCGCACCTTTTCACCCTTGCTCGCCCGGCCGGGGAAATGGGACACAGCCTCAGAAGACGAGCCGGACGAGCGGTATGTTTCTGTGGCACTTTCCCTGGGGTCGCCCCCGCCGGGTGTTACCCGGCACCCTGCCCTGCGCTGTTCGGACTTTCCTCGGGCGCGGCGTCGCCGCCCTGCGCCCGCGATCGCCCGGCTGACTCGGCCAACGTCACATTATATCATGCCTTTCGCCTTGGCCCATCGGCCGGCGACAACGGCCTCATGGACATGGAAACCAAGAAAAGGCGGCCGTAGCGGGTCAAAGGACCGCGGCGGGTCAAAGGCCGCGCCGCGCCCGGAACGGCCGGCCGGGCCGACACGCTGGCGACGCGGCACCCTCAGAAGAAACCCAACCAGACGGACTCGCCGGAGGAAAGAAAGAGCTGCGCGCCGCCGTGCCGCTCGTCGGCGCGGACGTCCGCCAAGCAGGCCACCAGGACGGTGAACTCGCCGCCCTCCCCCTCGCCGCCCAGCGCCGGACCGTGAGCGTCCATCACCAGCCGCAGGCCGGACACGACACCGTTGACGGCCACGTATCCCGACGAGAACCGGAAGATGGCGTCCAGGGGCCGCGCCCCCCGTGCGGGCAGCGTGGCCAGGACCTCGGCCAGGCGCAGCAGCTCCGCCCGGCGGGCGGCCACCTCGGGGTGAGCGGCGGCCCAGGCCAGGACCTGGGACCGCAGGTCCTCCCCCGTCACGGGCCGCCTCCCCGCGCCGCCGCGGGAAGGTAGGCCTCGCCGCGCAGGGACACGGCGGAGCACCCGCCCACCCACACGCGGGCGGGCCAGGCTTCCCCGTCCTCGCACCCCGGCCGCGCCTCCGCCGGGGCCTCCACCGGCGCCTCCACCCGCACCCGCACCCGGCCCGGCCGGCCCACCGAGGCTCCCTGGGCCACCGTCAGGCTCCACCGCCGGCCCGCGCCGCCGCTACCCGCGGCTCCCTCCTCACCATCGGCCGACGTCGCTCCCGGGTGCGCCGGCGCCGCCAGCCATCCGCGCGCCGCCAGCCACGCCGCCAGGGCGCCGCTGGCCGTACCCGTCTGGGGATCCTCGGCGATGCCGAGAAGAGGGGCGAAGTCCCGCGCCGCCAGGGATGTCACGGGAGGCGAGGGCGGGGCTGCGTAGACGTGGGTGGTGTGGACCCCCAGAGCCGCGTTGAGGGCGGCCAGCCTCCCGCCTTCCGGCCGGAGCCGGTCCAGGACCTCCGGGGCGGCCACCGGGACCAGCAGGTGCCAGAGACCGCTGTACGCCAGCGCCGGCGGCAGGAGCGGGTGGAGGTCGCCGACGGCCAGGCCCAGGAGGGCGGCCAGGTCGGCCGCGTCCCCCGCGAAGGGGCGAAACCCGGGCGGCGCCAGCTCCAGCCACACCGGACCCGCGCCGCCCTCGCCCGCCTCCACCTCCACGTGCCGGGGACCGACCCCCGTCTCCACCACCAGCCGCCGCCTCCCGCCGGCGGGCACCTGTATCCGCCCCTCCACGGCGAGGAGGTGGACGGCCGCCAGGGTGGCGTGCCCGCACAGAGGCACCTCCCGCGCCGGGGTGAAGTAGCGGAGCCGCCACCGCGCCGGCCCGCCTCCGGAGGGCGAGAGGACGAAGACCGTCTCCGAGGCCCCCAACTCGCGGGCCAGAGCCTGCATCTCCCCCTCCTCCAGGCCGTCGGCGTCCAGGACCACGCCGGCGGCGTTGCCGGTCAGGGGCAGATCGGTGAAGGCGTCCACCAGCCGGACGGCCACCCTGCGCACCGGGGGCGGCGCGGGCGCGGCGCTCGCCACGGGTGCCGGCGGCGGTGCGGGAGCCGGGCTCCCCGGGTGTACCGGCGCCGCGCCGGCCGCCCCGCGGGCCTGCCTGTCCAGGGCGGCGTTGGCCAGGCGGTCGGCCGCGGCGTTCTCCTCGCGGGGAACGTGGCGCAGCTCCACGGCCGCGAAGGCGGCCATGAGACGCCTGGCTTCCCGCGCCAGCCCGGCCAGCCGGCCGTCCTTGACGCGGTACTCCCCGCGCATTTGGCGGACGAGGAGCTGGCTGTCGCTGAAGACGCGCACCCGCGCCGCTCCCCGCGCCCGCGCCTCCTCCAGGCCGCGGATGAGGGCCCGGTACTCGGCCACGTTGTTGGTGGCGAACCCTATGAACTCGCCTATCTCCTCGCGCTCGCCGCCGTCCTCCACCACCACGCCGATGGCGGCCGGTCCCGGGTTGCCCCGGGAGGCCCCGTCCACCCGCAGCGTGAACCATCCTTCGCCGGGACCCATGCTCCGATTGTAAGCGAAAGGACGGGAGGGTTTCGCCGGGGCGCGGGAGGGTTGCCCGCGCCGCCGGCAACCCTCGCCGGGCGGAGGTTTCCATGCAACCGGCCTGGCGCTATCGGTCCTCCTCCAGGAAGGACTGAACCGCGCGCAAGAGCCGCTGGCGGTTGCGCTCGTAGATCAGCCAGTGGGTCCCGTCTCCGATGACCACCTCCCGTCGGTCGGCGGCGCCGGTGAGCCGATCCAGGAAGGTGGGGTCGGCGAACTCGTCCCGGTCGCCCCGCACCAGCAGGACGGGCGCCTTGATGCGCGAGGCGTCGTAGAGGGGGCGCGACGTCCAGATGTAGTACAGGTCGACGAGCGGACCCATGGGCCGGCGGATCTGGCCCTCCTTGGGCGGCGTCGGGTCGGAGGCGAGGAAGACCTTGCTCACCGCGTCGAGCGCCGCCTGGCTGCGGGCGTCCGCCTTGCCGGGACCGGTCATCTTGCCGATCATCAGGTCCCAGTGGCCCTTGAGGGCGGGCACGCCCACGACCTGGTAGGCGGGCAGCTTGGGGTTGACCTGGCCGGGGTTGTCGTGGTCCTCGAACTGCTTGGCCATCCAGGGCAGGTCGAAGCCGTGCATGGCGCCGTACAGGACCAGCCGGTCCACCCGGTTGGGATGCTCGGCGGCGTACATACCCGCCACCACGGCGCCCCAGGACCAGCCGACCACGCTCACGCGGTCGGTGGTGCAGACGCGCCGGATGTAGTCGACCGCCGCGTCCACGTCGCGGACACCATCAGTGGCCCGGACCACGGGCTGGCTCCCGTTTGCCGGCCTGCCCATCTCAGGCGGACGCGACGACCGGCCGAAGCCGCGGATATCCAGGGCGAAGGCGTCCCAGCCCCTCCTTGCCACGTACTCCATCCAGGAGAAGCCGGGCACGTCGAAGGCCTCCGCCGCCGGGACGCCGAAGGGATGGAGGAAGAGCACCACCGGCCCCCGGCAAGACGTGACCCAGCCGGGACGGCGCTCCCGCAGGTGGAGGGTCAGCCAGGGCTCGGACCCCGGAACCCGGTGCTCCCTGAGGCGCGGCTGCAGCAGGGCGCGCGCCTCGGCCAGGGTGACACCGGCCGGGATGGAGCCTCCCCTGGTCCGGGCCTGCCCGGCCGACAACTCGGCCGCCCTCATACCCGCCCGATCCCCGCGCAGGTAGGCCTCCTGCCATGCCTCCTTGGCCCGTACGATCTCCTCGTCGGGGGATGTCCAGCCGGCGCCGGTCTCCGCCGCGGCGGCCGCGGTCGGCTGCCGAGCGGCCGCGGGAGAAGCCCGCCCCGGGGGGACCGCCAGCGCCAGCCCCAGAATCGCCACGAGGGCCGGCCCCGTGAGGGCGATGTTGGTATGCCTGAACCGGCAACCTGGACGCATGGACCCGCCACTTTCCCTCCGACGGCGACTGAAAGATTGAATAAGCCATGGGCTGACGCGGCGGGATGGGCCGACGGTACCAGGCCGGCCCGGCGGGAGGTCCTCCGAACCAAAGAAGATCGAAAAAGGCGACCTTTGCACCCCCGCGGCGTCAGGGGAGCCGCCGGCGCAGGGCGCGCAGGGCCGCCAGCCGCCGCGCGGCGCGTTCCGGCGAGGGCGCCCCCTCCAGCGCCCGGCCCAGCGCGGCCAGCCGGTGATCCAGATAGGCGGCCAGGAGGGGATGGCGGCGCTCCCAGAGGCGCGGACCCACCTCCAGCCCGGCCGCCAGGAGCTCGGGGGGCGGGCGGTCGGGCTCCCGGCCCGCCCCGGCCGGCTCGGCCGCCACCACCTGATAATACCTCCCTCGCTCGCGGACCATGTCCTCGTCGGCGATGCGGAAGCCGCGGCCGAGAAGCCAAGACCGCAGCTGGCCGGGGTCCCCGTTGGGTTGCAGGACGAGGCGACGCGCCCCGGCCGCCACGGCGGGCGCCGCCTCCAGGGCGGCCACCACCGCGCGCGCTCCCATGCCGGCCACGACGATCACCTCGGCCTCGCCCGGCCGGAGAGCAAGGAGCCCCCGGCCCCGCCGCAACTCAACGGAGTCGGCCAGGCCCGCCCTGGTTACCGTGGCCCGGGCCTGCTCCAGGGGACCCGGCCGCGCGTCGGTGGCGATGACCCGCCTGGCCCGGCCCGTCCGCACCAGGTGGCAGGCCAGGAGGGCGTCGCCCGTTCCCACGTCGGCCACCACCTCAACCGGGGTCACCAACCCCGCCACGGCCAAAAGCCTGGCCCTCACCGCCCGACTCGACCTCCCTCGCCCAGCCCGCGCACCGCCCCGGGCCGGAGCAAGCCGGGCCCTTTCGGAGGCCTCACATAACCTCGCAGATCAAGCACTTGAGGTAGCCCGTCTCAGGCGCGCCCAGGAGGACCGGGTGGTCGGGGCCGGCGCCCCGGCGCTCGACGAGGCGCAGGAGACGCCCGGCGTCGCAGGCGGCCTCGTGGACGCAGGCCAGGAACTCCTCCTCGGAGAGGTGGGAGGAGCAGGAGGAGGTCACGAGGAGGCCGCCCCGCGGCAGGAGTTTCATGGCCCGCAAGTTGATCTCCTTGTACCCGCGCAGGGCGCCCGGCACCGCCGCCCGCGACTTGGCGAAGGCGGGCGGATCCAGGACGACGGCGTCGAACCGCTCGCCCGCAGCCGCCAGCCGCCGCAGCTCGTCGAAGGCGTTGGCCCGCACCCCCCGCACGCGCTCCGCCAGGCCGTTGGCCGCCGCGTTGGCCAGGGCCAACTCCAGGGCCGCCGCCGAGTCGTCCACCAGGATGGCGGAGGCGGCGCCCGCCCAGGCCGCGTGCAGGCCGAAGCCGCCCGTGTAGCAAAAGGCGTCCAGGACACGCAGGCCCGCCATGAGCCGCCGCGCCGCCACCCGGTTGTCCAACTGGTCGAGGAAATGGCCCGTCTTCTGACCGCCCAGCACGTCCACCCGGAGGGAGACGCCTTCCTCCTCCACCGTCACCTCCTGCGGGAGCGCACCTCGCAGCACCCCCCGGCGCGGGGGGAGCCCCTCCAGCTCCCGCACAGGGGCGTCGTTGCGCTCCACGATGACCGCCGGGGAGAACATCTCCGCCAGGAGGTCGCAGAGGTCGGCCAGCCAGCGCTCGGCTCCCAGGGCCAGTGTCTGGACCACCAGGACCTCCCCGAAGCGGTCCACCACCACGCCCGGCAGGAGGTCGGCCTCGCCGTAGACTACCCGGCAGGCCCGGAGCCGCCCGGGGCGGCCGGCGAAGACGCGCCGCCGGTGGCGCCAGGCGGCCTCCAGCCGGCGGCGGAGGAAGTCCGGCCCGATTTCCTCGTCTCCCTGGACCAGGATCCGCACGACGAGGCGCGAGGCGGGGTTGTAGAAGCCGCGCGCCACCGTCCGGCCGTGCGCGTCCACCACGTCCACCAGGCCGCCCGGCTCCGGGCTTCCCTCGACGGCGGCCACCTCGTTGGCGTAGACCCACCGCCGGCCGCGCCGCAGGTCCTCCTCCTCGCCGGGCCGGAGACGCACCCGCGGCCGCCCGCCCGTAAGCACCCCGGACACGCCCACAGCCCGCGGCCGCCGGCCCGTCAGCGCGCTGGACGGGCCCGCGGGCCTGCGCCGCGCCCGCGCGGAGGGGGACAGGGACGGCCGCGCCCGTGGGGAGGGGGGGCTCAACGGCCGCGCACCGCCAGCTCCGCCAGCCAGGCACCGAGCCAGATGCCGAAAATGCCCACCACCCCCGCCAGGACCGGCGGCGCCGGTACGGGGAGCCCGAGGAGCCGGAAGATGGCGCCCAGCACGGCCCCCGTGAGAAGGGAGAGAGCCAGCTCTTTGAAGGGCGTCACCCCGCCGCCCCTCCCCGCGGCCCGGCGGATTCGGGAGCCGCCGCCCCTCCCCGCGCCGCCGCGGCGCGCTCCGGC
>CAYXQP010000070.1:0-8364 GCA_964467515.1 uncultured Eubacteriales bacterium
GTGGGATTGACCTGGCGTTACCTGGCACTATGGGGGCGGGGAGCCCTTCGCTCCGACCGGATCCTGGATGGCAGGGAGCACGGCGCTGAGAGCTGAAACGAGGTTATCCCGGCCAATCCCTGGGTTCGCTATGGGGGGCGCCTCCCTGGGGAGGGATGTGTCCCCTTATCACGTTCCGGTTGCCCCCATTTATGAGACAAGCCCAAAAATTACCCGAAACGGCCCCAGGGAACCATGGCGCCCTTGCTCTCCAGACGTACAGCGCGGGCAGGACGAACAGGGGGGGACAGCGAATAGTGGCGGGGGGAGGTGGTGGCCCTGTACGTGGTCTGCGTGACGGCGCAGGTGCGGCCGGGCGAGGAGGGGGCCTTTCTGGCGGCGACGCTGGAGAATGCCCGCCTCACCCGGCGGGAGCCGGGCAACATCCGCTTCGACGTCCTCCAGGGGGAGGACGACCCGGCTCGCTTCTTCCTTTATGAGGCCTATCGGAGCGCGGAGGACTTCCAGGCCCACCAGCGGACCGACCACTATCTCCGCTGGCGGGAGACGGTGGCGCCCATGATGGCGGAGCCGCGGCGCGGCGTGCGCTACGTCAGCCGGTTTCCGGGGGAGGACGGCTGGTGAGCCCCGGCGCGGATGGAGCGGCGAGTCCCGCGGCGGGGGTGGCGGCGAGCCCTGCGGCGGGAGCCGCGGGCGTCTTCGTGCCGCCCGGGCCGCCGGCCTTTTCTTTTTTCTCGCCCCTGGAGGTGCGCTTCGGCCGTGGACGGCTGACCGAGCTGGGCCAGGTGGCGGCGCAGTGGGGCGGGCGCTGCCTCCTCGTCACGGGGCGGGCTTCCCTGTCTGCCGCCAACCGGCTGGCGGACGTCGAGGGGGCCCTGGCAGCCGCCGGTCTCAGCTGGGTCCGGTGGGAGGTGGGCGGGGAACCGGACGTGGAGACGGTGGACGCCGGCGTCGAGCTGGCGCGCCGGGAGCGGTGCGATGTGGTGGTGGCCGTGGGGGGCGGCTCGGCCCTGGACGCCGGCAAGGCCATCGCGGCCGTGGCCGCCAACGGCGGCTCGGCCCTGGACTACATGGAGGTCATCGGCGCCGGCCGGCCCCTGGCGCGGCCCGGCCTGCCCGTGGTGGCGGTCCCGACGACGGCCGGCACGGGAGCCGAGGTGACCCGCAACGCCGTCCTGGGCCACCGCCCCTCGCGGCGCAAGGCGAGCCTGCGCAGCCCCCACCTCCTCCCCCGCGCCGCCCTGGTGGACCCCTCCCTCACCGACTCGCTACCGCCCGCCCTCACGGCCGCCTCCGGGCTCGACTGCCTGACCCAACTGGTCGAGGCCTACCTGTCCCGCGGCGCGAACCCCTTCTCCGACGTCCTGGCGCTGGACGGCGTGCGCCGCGCCGCCGCCGCTCTCCCCCGCGCCCACCGGGACCCGGGCGACGCCGCGGCCCGGGACGCCATGGCGCTGGCGGCCCTGGAGAGCGGCCTCGCCCTCGGCAGCGGCGGGCTCGGCGCCGTGCACGGCATCTCCGGGCCCTTGGGCGGCGCCTTCCCCGTCCCGCACGGCTTCGCCTGCGCGGCCCTGTTGCCCCACGTCTTCGCCGCCAATGGACGGCGGCTCCTCGCCACGGGCCGGCCCGAGGTGCTGGAGCGGCTGGCGGCCTTGGCGGCCGCCCTCCAGGGGGAGGCCGCGCCGGCATCCGCCGCCGATCCCGCGGCCGCCGGGGATCTCTTGGAGCGGGCGGCGGCGCGCCTGCGCCTCCTCTGCCGGGAGATGGGGGTGCCCGGCCTCGCGTCCTTCGGCGTGAGGAAGCGGGACCTGCCCGAGATCGCCCGCCAGGCGCGCCGGTCGAGCAGCACCCGCTACAACCCCGTCGAGCTGACCGAGGAGGACCTGGAGGAGCTGCTGGCCGCCGCCCTCTGACCGTCCCGCGGCAACTGCCGCCCTCTGACCGTCCCGCGGCAGGGGGACCTGTGACCGCCGCCGCGGCAACGCCGCCGCGCTGGCGGAGGACATGCTCACCTTGGTCCGCGAGGGACTGGCCACGTGGAAGGGGCCTCTGCTTCGACGCCCGGCTCGCTGCCGCAGCCGGGCGGACCCTGGGCTCCTGATCCCGCCGGTGGCGGCGCGTCCTCAGCTGCGCGGCACCGCGTGGTCCACGTGGCGCTTGCCTTCCAGTTCGGAGATCAGGTTGATGGCCACCCGCGCCCCGTCGCCAGCTGCCACGATGGCGTGGGAGGTGATCCCGGCCGCGATGCCGGCCGCCCACACGCCCGGCAGGCTCGTCCGCCCGTCGGCGTCCACCTGGACCACCTCGGCTATCCTGGGCTCGCGGCCCGGCACCGTGGCCACTCCCAGGGCCCGCGCCGCGTCCAGGGCCTTGCCGGTGGTGAGGAGGAGCTGCCTCCCGCTGTAGCGGTGGCCGTTGACGTTGACCTCGTAACCCCCGGCCTTCCGGGCGACCGAGTCCGCCTGCCCTTCCACCACGGTCACGCCCAGGGTGGCCGCCTGCCGCTTGCCCGTGGCGTGCAGGTCGGCCCCGCGGACGCCGTCGGGGAAACCGAGGTAGTTGAAGAGCATGGCCCGGTTGAGGTCGGATTGCCCCCCGTCGACGACGAGGGTCCTCCGGCCCGCCCGGGCCAGGAAGAAGCTGGCGCTCAACCCGGCCGCGCCTCCCCCCAGCACGATCACGTCGTACTCCTCGCCGCTCCCCGACTGCCGCGCCTCGGCCTCCGCCATGGTGACATCATCCCTCCCGACCACGGGCGTCCCGCCCTACCGGAGATATAGCAAAGCACAACGGGGGCCGGGACACAAAGACGGGCCGCCGCCGTGCGCCCCGCCGCCGCGGTGCGCCCCCCTGCGGTGCCGCCCGCGCGCCCTTCCCCGCCGCAGGGCGCCCCTCACCGGCAAGAGGAAACCGTCCCGCCGGAGCGAAGTGAATGTTGCCGGACACGCGGGGGGCGGTGACGGTGGCGCGGGTGCGGCTCACCTTCTACGACGGCGTGCGGTGCATAGGGGGCAACAAGATCCTCCTGGAGGCGGCCGGGACCGCCCTCCTCCTCGACTTCGGCCGCAACTTCGGCGAGGAGGCGCGCTACTACGACGAGTTCCTGCGGCCCCGCTCCTTCCGCGGCGTGGGCGACCTCCTCTTCCTCGACCTCCTGCCGCCCCTGGAGGGGATCTACCGGGCCGACCTGGAGCCGCGCGGCCTCTGGGAAGGGGCGCGCCTCCGTCCCCGCCACCGGCGCCTGGAGGTGCACGGCGTCCTCCTCTCCCACGCCCACCACGACCACGCCGCCTACGTGGAGTACCTGCGGGCCGACGTCCCCGTGGTGGCGAGTCCCGTCACGGCGGCCATCGCCAAGGCCATGCAGGATGCCGGGCCCCAGCAGGCCCCCCAGGTGGCCTACTTCACGCCCCGCCGGGAGCGGGACGGCCTCCTGGTGGCGGCGCCGCCCCGGGAGGTGCCGTACCGGGGCCGGCCCTTCGTCCTGCTGGAGCCGCCGGCGGGCGTCGGGGCGGCGCGGGCCGGGGGTGCCGCCGCGGGCGGGCGGCGGGCGGAGCTGGAGGCCTTCTTCGCGGAGGTGCCGGCGGCGCGGGAACTGGACATGCCGCCGCTGGTTTGGGCCGGGGGCGAGGCGCGGGTGGGCGGGCTGCGGGTGCGGGCCTTTCCCGTGGACCACTCCATCCCGGGCGCCACCGCCTTCGCCGTGGAGACGACGGCGGGGTGGATCGTCTACACGGGCGACCTGCGCCTGCACGGGGCGCGCGGCCACCTGACCCGGCGCTTCCTGGAGGAGGCGGCGGCCCTGGAGCCCCTGGCCCTCGTCTGCGAGGGCACCCGCCCCGCCGATCCGGCGCGGGGTGAGCCCTGCCCCACCGAGGCCGACGTCTACCGCTCCGCCGCCGAGGCCGTGGCCGGGACGCGGGGGCTCGTGGTGGCCGACTTCGGGCCGCGCAACGTGGAGCGACTCCTGACCTTTCACCGCGTGGCTCGGGAGAGCGGCCGGCGGCTGGCCGTCACCGTTCAGGACGCCTACCTCCTGGGTGCCCTGGCCGCCGCCGGCGAGGACGTGCCGCTGCCGGGGGCCGACCCGGTCCTGGCCGTCTATGTCAAGGAGCGGGCGCGCCGCCTCACCTGGGAGAGCGACCTGGTGGCGGACCTGGAGCGGCGGGCGCCCGGCGCCCTGGTGGCGGCGCGGGACGTGGCGGCCCACCAGGACGCCTTCGTCCTCTGCTTCTCCTTCTACGACCTGCCCGAGCTCATGGACGTGGGCCCCCGGGAGGGAGCCTACGTCTACTCCTCCAGCGAAGCCTTCAACGAGGAGATGCACCTGGACCTGGACCGGCTGCGGGCCTGGACGGCGCGCCTGGGCCTGCAACTGCGCGGCGATCCGGGCGACCGCGAGGAGCTGGGCAAGGAACCCGGTTTCCATGCCAGCGGGCACATAGACGGTCCCGGTCTCCTGGAGCTGGTGGAGACGGTGCGTCCCCGCCACCTGGTGGTGGTCCACAGCCAGCGGCCCGAGTGGTTTCACGAGCGGCTGGGCGGGCGCCTCCCCGTCCTCACGCCCCTTCCGGGCGAGACGGTGGAGTTGCCGCCGGAGCGCCGCCTTCTCCCCGCAGCGCCTCCAGCACGAGCCGCTTCCTAGGCTCCCACTTCTCGAGGAGGAGAGCGTTGTTGCGCTCCACGGAGGCCCGCAGGTCGGGGAGGTACCGGCTAGATCCGTGGCGCCGATGCACCACGGGCGCCGGCGCCAGCACGAGGCGGTAGCCCAGCTCCTTGAGCCGCAGGCTCCAGTCGGCGTCCTCGTTCCAGAAGGGGGAGAAGCGCGGGTCCAGCACGCCGATGCGCCAGACCAGGTTGCGGAACAGGAAGCAGTAACCGGTCACCAGGTCCACCGCCCGCCCGGCCCACTCCGCGGGGGGGCGGCCCGCGCTGTGGTAGGCGTGCTGCCAGTCGGGGGTCAGGAGCACGCCCTCGATGCCGACCCCTCCCACCGCCGGGTCCCGGAGGGGCGCCCGGAGGATCTCCAGCCACCCGGGTCCCACCTCCACGTCGCTGTCCACCCAGCAGAGGAACTCGCCCCGCGCCACCGCCATGCCGTAGTTGCGGGCGTAGACGCCTTCGTTGCGGGGCCGCCGCAGGACCCGCAGGCGCCGCTCGCGCCGGGCCAGCTCCCGCAGGTAGGCCGGCGTGTCGTCGCGGGACCCGTTGTCCACCACGATGAGCTCGAAGGGCGGGCCGGTGTGCAGCAGCACCGATTCCACGCAGCGCCGCAGGAGGGGCGCGCAGTTCCAGGTGAGGGTGACGATGGAGGTGAGGCCCGGCCGCAGGTGGCCGGGCGGGGGCGTGTCTGCGGCCATGGCGGGATGGGCCTTAGCTGACGCGGGCACGGCGGGTCTCCCCGACACGATACGCACCGCCAGCGGGCCGGGTTCCGCACCCGTCCGGTCCTCGAGGTCACCGTGCCGTGCCGCCGTTCACGGCGACGCCGCGGCGGCCCGATCCCAGAGGGTCAGGAGATTGCGGGCCAGGGCGGCGCCGGCCCGCTCCAGGGCGGCGGCCCGGCCGCGGTACTCGGCCACCAGCTCGTCGGGCGCGAGGCCCCGGTCGGCCCGCAGCTCCTCCGCGTAGGCCCTGGCCCAGGCGCCGACCATGGGTTCGTCCACCTCGAAGTGGAACTGGAACCCGTACGCGCGCTCCCCCACGCGGAAGGCCTGGTGGTGGCAGGCCGGTGACGTGGCCAGGAGGACGGCCCCCGGCGGCAGCTCGGAAAAGGTCTCCCCGTGCCACTGAAAGACCGGCAGGTCGGCCGGCAGGCCGGCGAAGAGGGGGTCGGCGCGGCCGGCTTCCGTGAGGTGCACGGTGCCGGGGCCGATCTCGCGGACCGGGTTGGGCTCCACGCGGCCGCCCAGGGCCGACGCCAGGAGCTGTCCGCCCAGGCAGAGGCCCAGGGCGGGCAGACCGGCGGCCACGGCCTGGCGGAGGAGGGCTTCCGTCCGCCCCAGGTGGGGGTACCGGTCGCCGTCGTGGACGCTCATGAAGCCGCCGAGGACGACGAGGGCGGCGTGCCCGCCGAGGCCTTCCGGCAGGGCGGCGCCGCCCTCCACGTCGCGCACGTCCAGGCGCCAGCCGGCTTCCTCCAACCAGGCGCCCAGACGCCCCGGTCCCTCGATGCCCACGTGCTGCACCACCAACACGGTGCGCCGTCCCGCTCCCTCCGTCACGCGTAACCCACCTCCCACGCGGGGGCGGCCTCCTCGCCGCGGAGCCGGCCTGACGACGGCGGCGCTCCGGCCGCCGTCCGCCGCCGAAACCCGTCCCCCTCCAGGCTAGCACGGTGTCCGCAAGCGGGACAGGCCGGGTCGCGGCGCAGGCGGAGGACGCGGTGGTAACCCGTGGCCGGGTCCGTGACGAGGAGGCGGCCGGTCAGGGGTTCCCCCCACCCCGTGACCACCTTGACGGCCTCCAGGGCCGCCAGGCACCCCACCGTGCCCGCCACCGCCCCCAGGACGGGGAAGCCCAGGGGGTCCCATGCCGGGTCCCCCGCCGGGAAGAGGCACCGCAGGCAGGGGGTGCGGCCGCCCAGGATGACGGTGACGTACCCTTCCCCCGCGTTCATGGCGGCTTCCACCAGGGGGAGGCCCGCGTCGAGGCAGAGGCCGTTGAGCAGGAACCGCTCGGGGAAGTTGTGGCGGCAGTCCAGGGCCACCTGCGCCCGCCGCAGCCAGGGTGTCAGGGAGGCCGCCGTCAGCGGCCCCTCCACGGCCACCACCTCCACGTCGGGGTATATGCTGCGGAGGGTCTCCCGGGCACAGAAGGCCCGGGAGCGGCCGAGCCACTCCGGGCGCATGAGCACCTGGCGGTTCAGGTCTGGCACCTCCAGGGCCCCTTGGTGGAAGAGGACGAGCCGCCCGACGCCGGCGGCGGCCAGGTAGAGGGCCGCCGTCCCCCCACCCCGCCGACGCCCGCCACCACGGCCGTGGCGGCCCGCAGCCGCCGCTGAGCCTCCCGGCCGAAGCCGGGCAGCGTCACCTGGCGCGTGAAGCGGTCCTCAGGCGGCCAGGCGGGCTCCAACCTCGGCCACCACCGTCTCGATGAGGTCGTAAGCCTCCACCACCTCGATGCCCGCCGCCTCCAGGGCCCGGCGCGGCTCGTGGCCGACGCGGGAGCAGATGACCGCCCGGCAATCCGAGAGGAGGCGCACCGTCCCGGCCAGGACCGAGGCGTCGTCGTGGCAGGTCTCGGGTCCTCCGCAGTAGCGGTCCACGCTTCGCGCCTGGACGAACCTGGCCCAGCCGGGGGCGGCCTCGTAGATCCAGAATTCCCGTGCGTGGCCGAAGTGTTGGTTGACGACGCCGCCGCCCGTGGTGGCGACGGCCACCAGGACCGTGCGCTCCGGGCGCCGCCGGCCCTCGGTTTCGATGCGAAGGCGCTCGCGGACGGCCCGCGCCTCCTCGCGCCGCCGCTCGATCTCCGCCCGGGCGGCGAGGCGCCCGGCCAGGTCGTAACCGCCGGCCCCCGCGGCGTCCCGCCAGGCGTCGTCGAACTCGGCGCCGCGATCCTCGCCCAGGAGCCCCACGGCGTCGGCCCGGCACTGGCGGCAGTGGCGCATCATGTTCATGGCCACGCCCTCGGCCTCGCAGCGGTCCTGCAGGGCCCGGAGCTCCTGGGGGGTCGGCCCCCGCTGGCCGGTGAGGCCGTAATGGGTCCCGTGCTCGGGGGCCGAGATGAGGGGCATGATGTTGTGGAGGAAGGCGCCCAGTCTCTTGACGGTGCGCGAGACCTCCACCAGGTGCTCGTCGTTGACGCCGGGGATCAGGACCGAGTTGACCTTGACCAGGATGCCGCGGTCGGCCAGGGCCTGCAGCCCCTCCAGCTGGCGCTCGGAGAGGATGCGGGCGGCCTCCCGCCCGAAGCGGCGCCGACCGTTGTGGAAGACCCAGGGGTAGATGCGCTCCCCCACCTCGGGGTCCGTCATGTTGATGGTGACGGTCACGTGATCTATGCCCAGGGCCGCGATGCGGTCCACGTGGTCGGGGAGCCGGTGGCCGTTGGTGGAGAGGCAGAGCTTGATGTCCGGGCACTCCCGGGCCACCAGCTCGAAGGTGCGGAAGGTGCGTTCGGGGTTGGCGAGGGGGTCGCCCGGCCCCGCGATGCCCAGGACGCTGAGTTGCTTCACCCTGCTCGCCACGTACCGGACCTTTTGGAGGGCTTCCTCGGGGGTGAGGACGCGGCTCGTCACGCCGGGACGGCTCTCGTTGGCGCAGTCGTACTTGCGGTTGCAGTAGTGGCACTGGATGTTGCAGGCGGGCGCCACGGCCACGTGCATGCGGGCGTAGAACTGGTGGGCCTCCTGACTGTAGC
>CAYXQP010000071.1:0-1073 GCA_964467515.1 uncultured Eubacteriales bacterium
GCGCCTGGAAAGACGTCTCGGGCCCCGTTCGGGAGCGCGCGTCGGGCGTGGTCGCGCCTTCGTCGGCCGATAAAGTGCCGCCCGGGTAGTTCCCATATGCTGCCAAACAGCGTAACGGGGAAATGCCAATTGTTAGGAAGCGTGCCGGCGTTCAGGCGCTGCGCACGGAGCGCGCCCAGGTCATCAGCTCGCGCGCGTGGGCCAGGGCGGCCTCACCGCCGCCGCCCGCCAGGAGCCTCTCCACCTCCCGCGTCCGTTCCTCGCCCTCCAGGACCGCGACGGAGGCCACCGTGCGCCCGCCGTGCTCGTCCTTCCCCACGGCCAGGTGCGTGTCGGCCAGGGCCGCCACCGTGGCCAGGTGCGTGACGCAGATCACCTGGGAGGCGGCGGCCAGGCGCGCCAGGCGCAGGGCCACGGCGCGGGCGGCCCGCCCCCCCACGCCGGCGTCCACCTCGTCGAAGACCAGGACCCGCCCTCCCCGGGCCTGGAGACCGCACAGCGCCAGGAAGAGCCGCGAGGCCTCCCCGCCCGACGCCACCCTCGCCAGGGGTTGCAGAGGCTCGCCCGGATTGGCGCTGAAAAGGATCTCCACATGGTCCACGCCCGTCTCGTCCCAGACCACCGTCTCGCCGTCCAGCTCCAGGCCGTCGGTATTGTCGCTGGCGGGGCGGCGGCGCACCTCCACGGCGCACCTGGCCCCCTCCAGGCAGAGTTCCGCCATCTCGCCCGCCAGCCTCGCCTCCAGAGCACGGGCGGCTGCGCCGCGGGCGGCCGACAGGCGCCCCGCCGCCTCGGCCAGGGCGCACCGCAGCCGGGATTCCTCACCGGCCAGCGCCTCCGCATCCGCGTCGGCGCCTGCCAGGGACTCGGCCTCGGCGGCGGCCCGGTCCCGGTGGGACAAGACGTCCTGGAGGGCGGGACCGTACTTGCGCTTGAGCCGGGCCAGGGTCTCCAGCCTCTCGGCCACCCGGTCCCGCTCGCGGGGGTCGAAGCTCAGGCCCTCCAGGTACCGGTCCAGGCGCCGCGCCAGCTCCTCCACCTGCCAGACGGAGGCCCGCAGCTCCTCGGCCTCC
>CAYXQP010000071.1:1111-8339 GCA_964467515.1 uncultured Eubacteriales bacterium
GCGGAGGCCGCCGCCGCCAGCAGATCCCGCGCCCCCGGGCCACCGTCGCCGCCGTCTCCGCCCGTCAGGGCCCCGCGCGCCCGCCCCAGGGCCTCGCGGAGGCGGCCCGCGTTGGCCAGCACCTGGAGGCGCTGCGCCAGCTCGGCATCCTCGCCGGGCCGGGGGGCGGCCGTGTCGATCTCGCCCACCTGAAACCTCAGCAGGTCCAGCCGCTGGAGGCGCTCGGCCTCGGTCCGCGCCAGCTCGCGCCGGCGCGCCGCGACGGCCAGCAGCCGGCCCGCCAGGTCGGCCACCTCCCCGCGCAGGGCGGCCACGCCGGGGCCGGCGAAGGCGTCCAAGAGCTCCCCGTGCTCGGCCGGCCGGTAGAGCCGCTGGAAGTCGTGCTGGCCCGCTATCTCCGCCAGGTGGGCGGCCAGGGAGCGGACGGTGCCGGCGGCGGCGGGGTGCCCGTTGACCCTGGCCAGGCTGCGCCCGGAGCGCTGCACCTCCCGGGAGAGGACGAGGATGTCGTCGTCGGCGGCCGCCAGGCCGGCGGCGCGGGCCGTTGCCAGCGCCGGGCTGCCGGGTTCCGGGACGAAGACGGCCTCCACCCGGGCCGCCTCGGCGCCGGTCCGCACCGCGCCGGCGTCCGCCCGCCCGCCCAGGGCCAGGGCCAGGGCGTCCACCAGGAGGGACTTGCCCGCGCCGGTCTCCCCCGTCAGCACGTTGAGACCGGGTCCCAGGGTGACCACGGCTTCCTCGAAGATGGCCAGGTTTTGCACCCGCAGCTCCACCAGCATGGCTCCGCCCCCCGTGGCGCCGCCACCGCCCCGCCCGCTCCGCCGCCGTGCCCTCCGCCGGCCGGGGCGGCGTGGCACCCGCCTCCCCGTCAACCCAGGAGGTCGCCCAGCCGGGCGAGGAACCTCTCCACCGCCTCCTTGGGACGGACCACGATGAAGACGGTCCGCTCGCCGGCCAGGGTGCCGATGACCTCCTCCGCCCGCAGGAGGTCTATGGCCTCGGCCACGCTCTGGGCAGTGGCGGGGAGCGTATGGATCACCACCATGTTCTCGCTGGCGTCGTACCCGGTGACCGACTCCCGCAGGATGCGGAGCAGGCGCTCGGCGTACGCTCCGCTCCCCGGCTCCTCCGGCAGGGCGTAGCGGTAGCGGCCGTCTCCCACCGGCACCTTGACGAGCTTCATCTCCTTTATGTCCCGCGACACCGTGGCCTGGGTGACCTCGATGCCCTGGCTGCGCAGCCGCTCCACCAGCTCCTCCTGGGTGGAGATGACCTCGTGGCGGATGATCTGCATGATCCTCACCTGGCGCCGGGACTTGTCCGGCATGGGGCCTCCCCCCTCCCGCTCCGGCGAGGGCCGGGCGCCGGCTTCACGCCTCGGCGGCCCACTCCCCGCGCCCGCCCTCGCGCAGCTTGTGCCGCATGACGGCGTAGAAGTCCCACCCCGGCCGCCGAAGGAAGCGCGCCTCCTCCCGGGCGGCCGTCACCCGGACCTCCTCGCCCTGGCGCAGGCCCAGCCGCTCTTGGCCGTCCACCGTCACGGCGGCCTCGGCCTGGCAACGTTCCACGGTGATGGCCACCGTCTCCCGGTTGGAGATGACGGTGGGCCGCGCGTAGAAGGTGTGGGGGCAGATGGGGGTGATGAGCTGGGCCGGCAGGTGCGGGGCGATGATGGGGCCGCCGGCGGCCAGGGAATAGGCCGTGGAACCGGTGGGCGTGGCCACGATGACCCCGTCGGCCGGATACCGGCCGAGGAGGCTCCCCCCCACGCGCACGCCGAGGATGCCCAGGCGGGCGTAGGGTCCCACCGACACCACCACATCGTTGAGGGCCAGGTGGCGGCCCAGCCGCGGCTCTCCCGCCACCGTCACCTCCAGCATGGTCCGCCGGTCCTCCACGTACCGCCCGTCCAGGAAGTCGGGCAGGAGGCCGTAGACGCTCTCCGCCTCCACCTCGGTGAGGAAGCCGAGGCGCCCCAGGTTGATGCCCAGGAGGGGTATGCCCAGGGGAGCCAGGGAGCGCGCCGCCCGCAGGAGGGTGCCGTCGCCCCCCAGGACCACGCAGAAGGCCACCCGCCCCTCCCAGGCGGCGAAGGGGACAGCCGTCAGACCGTTGGCGCCCGGCAGCCCCGCGGCCGCCTCCGGGGGCGCCACCACCTCCACCCCCCGGCCGCCGAGCCAGCGAGCCAGATCCCCGGACAGGCGGCGAGCCTCGTCCTTATCCAGGTTGGGAAGAAGCCCCACGCGCATGGCCGCACCTCCCGCGGGCGAGCCTAAGCCGGGGCCAGCACCTGCTCCCGGGTGAGGTTGAGGAGCCCGCCGGCCAGGAGGATCCTCGCCTCCCGGGCCGTCAGGTCGTGCCGGGCGGCCAGCTCCCGCCCGGCCGTCTCGTCCACCACCCTCACCTCGCGCCCCCCCTCGCCCGCGGCGAAGCCCGCCAGGGCGGCGCGCACGTCCGGCAGGCGGACCCGGTGGTCGCGCTCGAGGAGCGTGTAGGCTCCCTCGTCGATGAGGAGGGGCACGATGCCGAAGTTGATCAGGTTGGCCCGGTGGATGCGGGCGAAGGAGCGGGCCAGCACCGCCTTGAGGCCCAGGTACATGGGCGCCAGGGCGGCGTGCTCGCGGCTCGAGCCCTGCCCGTAGTTGACCCCTCCCACCACGAAGCCGCCCCCGGCCTCCCTGATGCGGCGCACGAAGTCGGGGTCCACCTTGTGGAAGACGTACTCGGCGATGGCGGGGATGTTGGACCGGAGCGGCAGGATCTTGGCGCCCGCCGGGAGGATGTGGTCGGTGGTGATGTTGTCACCCAGCTTGAGCAGCACCGGCCCGGCCAGCCAATCCTCGAGGGGGCCGCGGCGCGGGAGCGGCTTTATGTTGGGCCCGCGCACGATCTCCACCTCGGCAGGGTTCTCCGCCGGCGGGACGATGCCGGCGTCGTCCACCGCGAAGCGCTCGGGCAGCTCAGTCTCAGGGCACTCTCCCAGCTCCCGCGGGTCCGCTATGACCCCACGCAGGGCGCTGGCCGCCGCCGTCTCCGGGCTGGCCAGATACACCCTGGCGTCCGGGGTCCCGCTCCTCCCCTCGAAGTTGCGGTTGAAGGTGCGGACCGAGACGCCCCCCGAGGGCGGCGCCTGGCCCATGCCGATGCAGGGGCCGCAGGCCGACTCGAGGATCCTGGCTCCCGCGGCGATGAGGTCGGCCAGGGCGCCCTCCCGCGCCACCATGGTGAGCACCTGCCGCGAGCCCGGCGCCACCACCAGGCTCACCCGCGGGTGGACCGCCTTACCCCGCAGGATGGCGGCTACGCGCATGAGGTCCACGTAGGAGGAGTTGGTGCAGCTCCCCACGGCCACCTGGTCCACCGGGGTGCCCGCCACCTCGCGCACCGGCACCACGTTGTCGGGGCTGTGGGGGCGGGCGATCATGGGCTCGAGCCCGTCGAGGTCCATCTCCAGCACCTCGTCGTACTCGGCGTCGGGGTCCGCCTCCAGGGGAATCCAGTCGCCCTCCCGCCCCTGGGCCCGCAGGAAGGCCCGCGTCACCTCGTCGCTGGGGAAGACGGAGGTGGTGGCGCCGAGCTCCGCCCCCATGTTGGTGAGGGTGGCGCGCTCGGGCACGCTGAGCCAGCGGATCCCCTCGCCCGAGTACTCGATGATCTTGCCGAAGCCGCCCTTCACCGTGAGGCGGCGGAGGATCTCCAGGATGACGTCCTTGGCGCTCACCCAGGGGCGCAGCCGGCCGCGCAGGCGCACGTTGAGGAGGCGCGGCATGGTGAGGTAGAAGGGCCCGCCCGCCATGGCCACGGCCACGTCGAGGCCCCCCGCGCCGATGGCCAGCATCCCCATCCCACCGGCCGTCGGCGTGTGGCTGTCGGAGCCGAGGAGGGTCTGGCCCGGCGCGGCGAACCGCTCCAGGTGCACCTGGTGGCAGATGCCGTTGCCCGGCCGGGAGAAGAGGATACCGTACTTGGCGGCCACGCTCTGGAGGTAGCGGTGGTCGTCGGCGTTCTCGAAGCCGGTCTGGAGCATGTTGTGGTCCACGTAGCTCACGGAGAGCCTGGTCCGCACGCGGGGCACGCCCAGGGCCTCGAACTGGAGATAGGCCATGGTCCCCGTGGCGTCCTGGGTCAGCGTCTGGTCGATGCGGATGGCTATCTCCCGGCCGGGGACCATTTCGCCCTCGACCAGGTGGTCGCGGATCAGCTTCTGCGCCACGGCGAGGCCCATGGGGCCGGCCACCCCCCTGCTGGCGAAACTCCGTCTATGCAGCACCCGCATAATCATAAACGATGCGGCGCGCCCGCGCACGGCGGCCGGAACCCCCGTCACCCCGCAGCAGACGGCCGCCCCGTCCGTCCAGATTTTAGCATACGGCGCGGCTGCGGAGCGGCGGGCGCAGCAGATCACGGGCTGCCTAGCATAACTTGTTCCCGGGGCGGCTCCCGTGGCCGGCACGACCACTCCCGTTGTCGGCCTAGCCCCACTGCGGGCCCGGGGTCACCCCCGGCTACTCCCGGGTGAAACGGACCATGCCCTTCAACCGCGTGTACAACGGCGGCTTCGAGATACCGGACGGGACCGGCGCCTTCCCGGACGGCTGGGTCAAGGGGGCCGGCGACGCCAACACGGTCTGGAGCTGGACCACCGAGAACGCCTACGACGGCAGCCGCACCCTGAAGATCGCCAACCCCACCTTCATCGCCAACCTGACGAGCGTCATCCAGCACCCGTCGGCCGCCGTGGCCGTGACCCCGGGCGAACGCTGGGAGGCCTCGGCCTGGCTGCTGGCCGATGCGCCCGGCAAGCAGCTCCGCCTGCTGGTCGACTTCTACGACGGCGCCGGGGCCTTCGTGCACAGCGCCCACCTGAAGTTCTCCTCCACCGCCGGCCTCGCGCGTCACGCCGGCGTGGTCGCGGTGCCGGCCGGGGCGGCGACGGCCCGGCTCAACGTGGGCATGCACGACACGGGCACCGTCTGGGTGGACGCGGTCGGCTTCGTCCGCCTCCACCCCCTCGACGCCGCCGACCTGGCCCGCCAGCGGCAGAACACCTTCGAGCGCACGATGACGGGCCTCGGCACCGGCGACGCCCTGGCCTTCCTGGCACCGGTGGAGTCGGGGGAGCTGGCGACCCTCACCTTCATCGTGCGCAACACGGGCGGCCAGTCTCTCACCGTCCAGCTCCAGGTGAGCGCCGACGGGGTCTCCTGGCTCAACGACAGCCCGGAGGCCGACGTGGCGGCCGGCTCCGCCCGCGCGCTGGTGCCCCGCACCTTCGCCCGCTATACGCGCCTCGGCCACCGTTCGACCACGGCCGGCCTGCCCACCACCCTGGACGTGACCATCCAGGGCCAATACCTGTGAAGCCGGGGGTGGGCGGGAGGCCGCGAGGACCGCCGCGCCGGTGGCCGTCACGCTGGTGGGCTACAAGCTGGCGAGCTACTAAACTAAACTTCCTCGATCCAAAAGCCCACCCGCGCCACCACGTCGGTGCCCGCCGTCTTGGCCTTGGCCCGCACCTGCACGTGGGACCTCTCCTCCACCACGATGGGCGTCAGGAGCTGCGGATTGGCGGCACCCTTCTCCACCATGACCATGTCCGACGTGTGAGACACCATCCCCCCGCCGGGGTGGGCATGGTCGGCGTCCAAGTGGAACTTGGCCGCCCCGTTGAAGGCGCTGGCCGTCCACTCCACGATGAAGAGTCTGTGGCCCGCGGGCACATGGTAGCGGGCGTTGAAGTAGACGTTGGTCCCGTTGGCGATGCGCGCCCAGGTGACGGTGCCGGTCGAGTTCTGGAGGTCGATGTTGCCCGCCGCCGCGCCGCCGCTCCCCACCTGGGCCACCTCGAAGTGCTGGATATGGACGATGTCCGTGGCCGCCAGGGCCACGGGGGTGGTGCCGTTCAGGGTGACGAGCTCCTCCTTCTCCACCCAGCCGGCGTCCAGGTAGAAGACGTGCACCTTCTGGGCGCCCGTGCCGGTGCCGCTGTCGGCGGCCGAGGAGGAGACCACCCGGGCGCCCTGGGGCGTGTGCGGCTCGGCGCCGAAGCCCGAGTTCAGGTCGTCGAAGACGGCCGTGCTCACGTTCAGCCGCTCGCCGACGACGAGTCCCACCTCGTGGCCGGGGATCTTGCCCTCGGCGATGAGGTAGAGGTAGGGGTTCGAGACGACCCGCAGCTTGAAGTCGGCCATCTCCACGGGCCATTTGACGTTGGGCATGCTCCCCGCCCCCCTTGTCGGGCACGCCGCCTTGCTTCGCGGGGCCGGAGCGCCGACCCGGCCCCTTCGCACCGTGTCCCCCCCCTTCACCGTATGCCGCGCCGCCCGTCCCCGGGCCCCGCTCCGCCCGGGCCCCCGCGCCGGGCGCGTTTGGGCGCCGCCCGTGCCCCGGTCCCGGCCGCGCCAGCGCTCCGCCCGCGCGTGGACGTACACCGCCCGCGCGGCAACCGCATTACCTGCCAGTGCGGTCCGGCGCCGAAAGGGCCGCCCGAGGAGGTGCCCCGACATGGCTCAGGAAATCCGTCCCGCGGTGATCCGCCCGCCCAGCCTCCGGACGCTGCCGGGGCAAAAACAGTTTTCCGGTGCCACCCTGGCGGCGGCCGTGGCCCGGGGCGACGAGGCGGTGCTGGCCCGGGCCGAGGATGGCTCCGTGGCCGTGGCCGTGGCCCGCCAGGGGGAGATGGCCATCGCCGTGGCCGAGAACCGCTCCACGGCCTTCGCCTCCTGCTGGCAGGGTGGCAGCGCCCTGGCTCTGGCTGTCGGGGATGCCGAGGCATCGGCCCAGGCCTTCGTTGCCGGCGACGCCCTGGCCGCAGCCCGGCGCGTGTTCGGCAACCGCCTCGACCTGCTCCTCACCGTCTGGCTGCCGCCCGAAGGCGAGGCCGGAGCCATCGCCGCCGGCCGGGTAGGGCCCTTGGTGGACTGCCTCGCCCTCGGCTCGGAGGGGGAGGAACCCCCCGCGGCGGTGGCCCGCGGCCCGGGGGGGCGCGCGCCCGCCGGGGAGGCGGAGAAGGCGCCCGCGGACGCCGGCCGGGAGCGGCCCCGCCACGTCACGCGCCGCCGCGTCCATCCCGTCGCCCCAGGGGAGGAGGGGAGCGACCCGGCGCTCGGCGCCATCGTCCGCGACATGGACGCCGTGCTGCGCCAGTTCGAGTCCACGCCCAACCGCGAGGCCGCCGCCGACCTCAAGGCCGCCCTGGCCCTCCTCCTGGCCTCCGTCACCGGCTAAA
>CAYXQP010000072.1:0-1092 GCA_964467515.1 uncultured Eubacteriales bacterium
CGGTGGCCGGGGCCGCTGCTTCTTCCTCCGCCACCACGGGCTCCGGCGTCGCCGCCCCACGCTCCCCGGCCAGCCGACCGACCGCTGAAACCGGCCGCGCGCGCCCGGCCAATCCTTCACCGCCTTCACCGGCGGCCCCCCGCCGCACGGCCGGGGCGGGGCGGCGGCGCCCGGCCGGCAGGACCCGGCCCAGCCGCGAGATCCCCTCCCCCGCCAGGAGGACCACGGCCAGGGCCAGGAGGGTGCCCACCACGATGAGCCGCCCGCCCGGCCCGAAGGCGCGGGCGAGCCAGCCGGCTATCGCGACACCGACGGCACCGCCGCCCTGCTCGCCCAGGGCCATGGCCAGGGCGGGGAGAGACGCCAGCACCAGGAGCAGGACGCCCAGTCGCCGGGGAAGGGTGAGGAGGCGGGGACGATGGAAGAGGATGGCCAGGCCACCGTAGATGAGAAGGGCCGGCAGGAGGAGAGCGTCCAGGCCCATGCCCCGGTCCAGCCAGGACGCCACGCGGGCACCCACCACCCCCGGCCCTCCGGCGGAGAGAAAGTAGACCAGCAAGAGGCCGCCGCCGAGAAGGACCAAGGCCGCCAGCTGCCGCCGCTGCCCCGGCCCCAGTTGCTGTCTCACCAGCCGCCGCCAGGAGCGCCATCCCCTCCTGCCGGCCGGCCGACGCTGCAGGCGCCTGCGCCCGGCCAAGGCCCACCCCCGGGGGCACATCCCCCGCGGGCAATTTAACAGTTACCTGCTGGAAGTGACAAGAGGCCGGGCCGTCAGGGAGCCCTTTCCTCCTCCCGGCGCGTGCCGACGGCGTCCCTGCCCCGGCGCTCGAAGGTGTGGCCGCACTCGGGGCAGCTGAGGTCCCCGCCTTCCTCTTCCTCCTCCACCTCCACCTCGGCTCCGCTGAGAGGACAGACGACCCCTTCCAGCTCCTCCTCGGAGACGTAGAAGTCGTCCTCCATCTCGGCCAGGTCCTCGTCCAGGCTCTCCACGTAAGACTCCAGCTCCCGCTGGGCCTTCTCCAGGCCCGCGATCCTCTCGGCCACCAGGCCCAGCAGGTCCAGGACCTCCCGCAGGACCTGGTCCCGCCTGTC
>CAYXQP010000072.1:1192-8148 GCA_964467515.1 uncultured Eubacteriales bacterium
GTGCGCGTGTCGACCCTGATGACATCACCCACGTTGATGAAGAGGGGAACCCGCACCACGGCGCCCGTTTCCAGGGTGGCCGGCTTGGAGCCGCCCGCCGCCGTGTCGCCGCGCACGCCCGGCTCGGTCTCCACGACCCGCATCTCCACCGTCACCGGCAGCTCGACGGCCACCGGCCGCCCCCGGAAGAAGGAGACGCGGAGGGTCATGTTCTCCTGGAGGAAGCGGGCGCGGTCACCGAGGAGATCGGCCGCCAGGCCATACTGGTCGTAAGTCTCCAGGTCCATGACGTGGTAACTCTCCCCGTCGGTGTACAGGTACTGGACCTCGTGGTCCTCCACCATGGCCCGCGCCACCTTCTCGTCGGCGTCGAAGTTGCGGTCCACGATGACGCCCGTCTCGAGGTGCCGCAGCCGTGTCCGGACGATGGCGCCTCCTCGGCCCACGGTCTTGTGGTGGTTGGCCTCCAGCACCAGGTACGGCTGCCCCTCCACCTCGATGGTGTGCCCCGCCCGCAGTTCGTTGGCTCCGTAGTACATGGCCTTCCTCCCCTCAGCTCTGCCGGTGCAGTTTCCGGGCGAGGCCCGTCAGGACCTCGCACCCGGCGGCGGTGACGAGGGCCATGTCCTCCACCCGCACGCCGCCCCAGCCTGGAATGTAGACGCCCGGCTCCACCGTGACAACCATCCCCGCCTCCAGCACGTCCTCGGAATCCTTGCCCAGCCGGGGCGCCTCGTGAATGGCCAGCCCCACGCCGTGGCCCGTGCCGTGGACGAAGCGGTCGCCGAGCCCGGCTTGCTCCAGGATGCCGGCGGCCGCCGCGTGCACCTCGCCGCCGGTGGCGCCCGGCCTCAGGGCCGCCAGCGCCGCCCGCTGCGCCGCCAACACGGCGGCGTGGACCTCCTCCTGCCGCGCGTCGGGCTCGCCCGCAGGCACCAGGGTCCTGGTCAGGTCCGAATGATAGCCCGCCACCCGGGCACCGAAATCGCAGAGGAGCAGGCGGCCGGCCTCCAGGCGGCGGTGGCCCGGCCGCCCGTGGGGAAGGGCCGAGGCCGCCCCGGCCAGGACTATGGTCTCGAAAGCCGGCGCGTCAGCCCCCAGGCGCCGGAGGGCGTACTCCAGCTCCACGGCCAGCTCGCGCTCGGTCCGGCCCGGCGCCACCAGGTCCGCCACCCTGCGCCAGGCCTCCTCGGCCACGGCCACCGCCCGCCGGATGGCGGCCACCTCACCCCCGTCCTTGACGGCCCGCAGCCGCTCCACCAGGCCGCGGGCGGGCGTCAGGTCCACGCCCTCCAGCTTTTCCTGCAGGGCGTCGCGCAGGGCCACGCTGACGGCATCGGCCTCGAAGCCCAGCCGCCGCTCCCCTCCCAGGATCTCCCGCAGCCTTTCGTAGAGCTCTCGCCGCTCCCGGTAACCGGCGACGCGGCAGCCGCGCGCCTCCTCCCCCGCCTGCTCCTCGTAGCGGCCGTCCACCAGGAGCCAGTCGGCGCCGGCGGTGACGACGAGCCAGCCGGCGCTGCCGGTGAAGCCGGTCAGGTAGCGGCGGTTCACCGCGTCGGTGACGAGGAAGGCGGGCAAATCCTGCTCCGCCATGGCCGCCCGCAGGGCCTCGCGCCGGGCCGGCTCCGGACCGCCGCCCCCACCGCCCGCCTCGGACACCTCGCCGTCGGCGGCGAGCCGCTCCAGGCGGTCGGCGCTACTCCGCGGCATCGCCGTCGGGGCCGCCGGCGCAGGCCACGGCAGCCCGCAGGCCCAGGAGGTAACTGAGGGGGCCGAAGCCGGCCACGACGCCGCGGCAGACCTCCGCCGTCACCGAGCGGCGCCGGAACCCCTCCCGGGCGTGGATGTTGGAGAGATGCACCTCCACCGCCGGCAGGCCGGCGGCGGCGATGGCGTCCCGCAGGGCCAGGCTGTAGTGGGTGAGGGCGCCGGGGTTGATGACCAGGGCGTCGAAGGCGTCGGCCGCCTCCTGGACGGCGGCCACCAGCTCCCCCTCGCCGTTGAACTGGCGGCACTCCACCTCCACGCCCAGCCGCCCGGCTTCCGCGGCGATGAGGCCGTCCACCTGGGCCAGGGTGAGGGAGCCGTACACGTCCGGCTCCCGCCGGCCCAGCAGGTTGAGGTTGGGACCGTGGAGCACCAGGATGCGCACCTCTGTCACCGCGGGTAGGGCAGCGGGAAGGCGGCGCACAGCTCGGCCACCTGCCGCCGCACCGCCTCCAGCTCCCCCTCGTCGTCACGGCCGCGCAGGGCCCGCAGGATGAGCTCGCCCACCAGCCGCATCTCTTCCTCGCCGAGGCCGCGGGTGGTGACGGCCGGCGTGCCGAGGCGGATGCCGCTGGTGACCGCGGGCTTCTCGGGATCGAAGGGGATGGCGTTCTTGTTGACGGTGATGCCGACGCGCCCCAGGACGTCCTCGGCTTCCCTGCCCGTCAGGCCCAGGGGCCGCACCTTGAGCAGCAGGAGGTGGTTGTCGGTGCCCCCGGAGACGAGCCGGCAGCCGAGGCCCGTGAGGGTCTCCGCCAGGACGCGGGCGTTGGCCACCACCCGCTCCTGGTAGGCGCGGAAGGACGGCCGGAGCGCCTCGCCGAAGCACACGGCCTTGGCGGCGATGACGTGCTCCAGGGGGCCGCCCTGGACGCCGGGGAAGACGGCCTTGTCCACGGCCCGGGCCCTGTCCTCCCGGCAGAGGATGAGCCCGCCGCGGGGTCCCCGCAGGGTCTTGTGGGTGGTGGAGGTCACGTAATCGGCGTGGGGCACCGGGCTCGGGTGAAGCCCGGCAGCCACGAGGCCGGCGATGTGGGCCATGTCCACCATGAGCTCGGCGCCCACGTCGCGGGCGATCTCCGCCAGGCGGGAGAAGTCTATGACGCGCGGGTAGGCGCTGGCGCCGGCCACGATGAGCCGCGGCCGCACCACGCGGGCCAGCTCGGCCAGCTCGGCGTAGTCGATGGTCTCGGTCTCGCGGTTGACCCCGTAGGGTACGAAGTGATAGAGCATGCCGGAGAAGTTGACGGGGCTGCCGTGGGTGAGGTGGCCGCCGTGGGCCAGATTCATGCCCAGCACCGTGTCGCCCGGCTGGAGGGCCGCCAGGTAGACGGCCATGTTGGCCTGGGCCCCCGAGTGGGGCTGCACGTTGGCGTGCTCGGCGCCGAAGAGCTGCCTGGCCCGCTCCCGGGCCAGGTCCTCCACCTGGTCCACCACCTCGCAGCCACCGTAGTACCGACGGCCGGGCGTGCCCTCGGCGTACTTGTTGGTGAGGCAGGTGCCCATGGCCTCCAGCACCGCCTGGCTGGCGAAGTTCTCCGAGGCGATGAGCTCCAGCCCCTCCTGCTGGCGCCGCCCCTCGGCCAGCACCAGGCGATGGACCTCGGGATCGGTCGCCAGGAGGTGCGGGTACGCCGTCCCCGTCACGACACCCATGGTCGCAGCCCCCTCCCACCCGCTCCGTGGACGCACCGCAAATTGTACATCATCCCGGAGATCGCCACGGGGGCCGGCCCCTTGCCGCCCTGGACCCACGGCTCCGTCGCCGCCCGGGCTCCGCGAGCGCCCATTGCCCCGGGAGGCGTGTCACTCCGCCGCCTGCGGGGGTGTTTCCCGCGCGAGCCGGATCGAGACCGCCAGGATGGCCAGGACGTCCACCTGGGAGGCCACGCACCAGCGGCAGATGGCACGGATGACGAAGAGCTCCATGGCGGTGAGATAGAGGGAGAAGGCGGCTCCGGCCGCGGCCAACACCAGGATCGCCTGGGGAAGCCACGCCGGCGGCTGCCGCAGCAGGACCTGAGCCCCGGCCAGGCCCAGGAGGGCGGCATACATGCCCAGGCCCAGGTAGGCCACGGGGACGCCGAGAAAGAAGGCGTAGCGGCTGGCGTTGACGATGTCGCAGCCGCCCGAGCCGCCGCAGGCTATGGGACCGCCCACGGCGTGGCGCCAGCTCAGGTACCCGGCTATGCCCATGCCAAGGAGGCTCAACAGGGCGACGGCCACCGCCGGGCCACGACGGCCCGCCGCGCGGACCGCACCTACCCATGGGCGCCCCGCCCCTGCGCCGGCTTCCTCGCCGCCGCGCTCCTCCCGCCGGGGCGAACCCGCCATCACGTGCGCCCGGAGGCGCCCAGCTCCTCCTCCACGATGCTCTTGAACTCCTCGTAGGGGATGGCGCCCAGCACCATGCGGCCGTTGATGAAGAAAGTGGGCGTGGACTTCACCCCCAGCCCCTTGCCCTCCTCGGTATCCGCCCGGACCCTGGCCTCGTAGCGGTGGGAATCCAGACAGGAATTGAACTTCTCCTGGTCGAGGCCGAGGTCGCGGGCGAAGCGCTTGAGGTTGGCGATGCCGAAGGCGCCCTGGTTTTCCCCCCGCTGGCTGGCGAAGAGCTTGTCGTGGAAGCTCCACCAGCGCCCCTGGTCGCCGGCGCACTCGGCGGCCTCGGCGGCCCAGCGCGACTCGTCGCCGATGAAGGCGAAGTGCTTGTAAACCAGGCGCAGGTTTCCGGCCGGCAGGTACTCGGCCTCGATCCGCTTGAGGGTCTGGTCGGCCTGGGCGCAGTAGGGGCACTGAAAATCCGAGTACATGGTGATGACGACGGGCGCCCCTTCCGGCCCTTTGGCCGCCCGCTCCTCGGGCCCCGCCGGCGTCGGCGTCCGCCCGCCCTGGCCCGCCAGCCTCTGGCCGGCCAGGCCCACCGCGATAAGGACAGCGGCCAGGGCCACGCCCAGGGCGACGCCAACCCAGGCGCGGCGCCCGCCACCGTCGCTCCTCCCTCTCCTGCCCTGCGACCTGCCTGCCACGCCCATTCCCCCTTGGGCCGCGGAGCAAGGCCAGCCCATCGGCGACCGCAGCCCGCCCGCGGACGGTTCCTGTCCAATATTCGCGCCGCCGTGCGCCTATTCCTTCCGGCTGCGACCCACGCGCGCCTCCCGCCACCGCCACGCGCCCACTGACATGCCGGCCCGTGCACCGATAAAATGGTGGCGACGGCCCGGCCGCGAAGCCCCGGAACCGCCGTGGTTCGGCGGCCCGAGGCGCTGCTGCCGGCGCGCAAGAGTCGCAGGCCCGATCGAGGTGAGGGAGCTGAGGATCACCAAGGCGGTCATCCCCGCCGCCGGCCTGGGGACGCGGTTCCTGCCGGCCACCAAGGCGCAGCCCAAGGAGATGCTGCCCGTTCTCGACAAGCCCGTCATCCAGCTCGTGGTGGAGGAGGCGGCGGCCTCCGGCATCCGGGAGCTCCTCATCGTCACCGGGCGCGGCAAGCGGGCCATCGAGGATCACTTCGACTACGTCCCGGAGCTGGAGGAGGTGCTGGCCCGCCGCGGCCGCCTCGACCTGGTGGACCAGATGCGGCAGATAGGCTCTCTCTGCCGCATATTCTACGTCCGGCAGAAAGAGCCCCTGGGCCTGGGCGACGCCGTCCGGCACGCGCGCGGCTTCGTGGGCGAGGAGCCCTTCGCCCTCCTGCTGGGCGATGAGTTCTACACCGGACCGGTCCCCTGCCTGAGGCAGCTCCTGGACGCCGCCGCGGGGTGGTCCGGCTGCGTGGTGGCGGTGGCCCCGGTGGCCGAGGAAGAGGTGGAGCGCTACGGCATCGTGCAGCCGGCGGGGCCGCCGGGCGGCCCCGGCAGCGTCTGGCCCCTGGCCGACCTGGTGGAGAAGCCGGAGCGCCACCGCGCCCCCTCGCGCCTGGCCGTCATCGGGCGGTACGTCCTGACGCCGGAGGTGTTCTCGGCCCTGGAGGACGTGGGGCCGGGCGCCGGCGGCGAGATCCAGCTCACCGACGCCCTGAGGCTCCTGGCCGCCCGCGGTCTCGTGGCGGCTTTCCGGCCCGAGGCCGCGCGCCATGACGTGGGAGACCGGCTGGGGTATCTCAAGGCCGTGGTGGAAGAGGGGCTGGCGCGCCCCGACCTGGCGGGGGAGTTCGCCCGCTTCCTGGCCGAGCGGCTGGCTTCCCTCACCCCCGCCACACCGGCGGCCGGGGGGTGACGGCGACGCCCGACACGAGCCTCTCCCCGTTGACCGAGGACGGCGGCACCCTCCGCCTCGCGGGGGGCACCGCGGGGTGCCCGGCCTTCTCCTTCGAGGAATCCTTCACGCGGCCGCGCCGCGAAGTGGCCAAGGTGGCCCTCCTCCCCGACGACTGGCACCGGGGAGGCCGGGAGCCCCTCTACCGCGTCTGGCGGGGCTGCCGCCCCCGGGGCGGCGAAGGTCCCCTTCCCGCAGGCGGCGGGGAGTCGCTCTCGGCCGCCTCCGACGTCCGGCTCGACTTCACCCTCCTCCTGCCCGCGCGTCAAGGGCGCGAGCTGCCGCGGACCCTCGGCCACGTCCACCGGCCGGAGCCGGGCCGTGGCGCCCACTTCGGCGAGCTGTACCAGGTGCTGGCGGGCGAGGCCATGTTCGTCCTGGTGGCCCACCGCCCGGGCAGGGCCGCCGTGGTCACCTTCCACGCCGGTCCGGGGGACCTGGTAGTGATACCGCCGGCCTATGGCCACTTCACCGTCAACGTGGCGGACACTCCCCTCCTGTGCGCCAACCTGGTTTCCCGCCGCTGCCTGGCCGACTACGCCACTTTCGCCGGCGGGGCCGTCCGCGTCTGGGTCGTGGCCGACGGCGAGCAGGCGCGCCCCGTCGTGGGACCCACCGGCGCCGCCTCCGTCTCGGTTTCCGTCATCGAGAGGGACCATCCCCATCCCTGGGTGCGCCGCCGGCACGACTATCTCTGGGAGGTCCTGGCGGCCGACCCCCCCTGGGTGCTCCGGCACCTCTACCACGAGCCCCGCACGGTGGCCGTCTAGCGGTACCCCACCAAGTAGCGGCGCCTCGGTGGCCGCTCGGCCAGCGGGCGCCCTCTCCCCCGGATCAAAATCCGTCCTGACGCCTGCGCACTAGCCGCGGTGGACCAAGGTTTCGCGCGGAAATGGCTCCATATCCTCATGGAGATGAAAGGTTTTTTAACC
>CAYXQP010000073.1:0-8129 GCA_964467515.1 uncultured Eubacteriales bacterium
GCCGCCCCCGGCCGCCGCCCGCCCGGGCCCCAAGGCCAGGCCCAGCGCCACGAGGAGCGCCGCACCAAGGTACGCGCCGAGGGCGTTGGGGTACTGCAGCGCCGCCGCCAGCCGCTCGCCCAGCCAGGCATCCTGCCAGGACGCCCAACCCGCCCGCACGGCCAGGCCGAAGCCCACCTGCACCACGCCCGAGAAGACGAAGACCCACGCCAGCGCCGCGCCGCCCCGCCGGTGACTGACGCCCCCCCGCCCCCACCGGGGGCTGCCGTCCGCCGCCCCCAGCGGCGGCTCGCCCGGCGCCGCCGTGCGCCGCGCGAGCCAGAAGGCCGCCGCGTAGGAGAGCGCCTTCAGGTCCTCCTGCACGGCGGCCCGCGGGTTCACCGCCACCGCCGTCGCAAGAAGGTAGGCCACCACCACGAGGAGGGCCAGCCCATCGAGGGCGTCGACCGCGCCGTCGGGGCCCACCGCGCCGCGGGCGGGGACCGCACCGGACGCCACGCCGGGGCCGCGACGGCGCCCCCCGGCCAGCACGAGCCTGAGCGCCGCCACCACGAAGAGCACCGCGCCCGCCAGGAGCTGCTCGCGGGGGAAGGCGAGCGCGCGCAGGAAGGGCGAGAACAGCACCAGCGCCGCCAGCGCGGCCACCGCCAGCGGCGCCGGCCAGTCCGACGGGCCGCTGCGCCATGTCAGGACGCGCCTTGCGAGGACACGCCACGTCCGGACGCGCGACGCCCCGCCGCGCCCGCCTGCGCGCTCCTGCCTCCCTTGCGCCTGCCGCCCTCGCCGGCCCACGCCGGTATCATACTCTTCAATCCGTGAGCGCCCCGGGAGGATGGCCGTGGTCCCGGACGTGGAGCAACCCAAACCCATCCCGCCGCCCGTTGGTTCAGGGGTTCAGGTACGCCATCCTGTGGTAGCATCTCGGTGGAAGGGAGAGCGACGGCGCCTCGGCAGCGACGGCGCCGCCACAGCGACGGCGCCGCGGGAGCCACGGTGCCCCGGCTGGCACTACGTGAGCAGAGGCTTCGCGCCCGAGGCGCTCAAGACCCAAGGGGGAGAAACCATGCCCGCCACGCCCACACGCCCGGTGCGCTTCACCTATCGCGACTACCTGCTGCTGCCGGAGGGGGACAGGCGCGAGCTGATCGGGGGGGACTTCGCCGTGGTGCCCGCACCCACACCGCACCACCAGCGGGTGTCGGCCCGTCTCGAGAGAGCCCTCCACGACTTCGTGGAGGCCCAAGAGCTCGGCGAGGTCTTCCATTCACCCATCGACGTGGTGCTCAGCGAGGAAGACGTAGTACAGCCCGACCTGATCTTCGTGGCCCGGGACCGCGCCGCCGTCGTCCGGGAAACCCACGTTGCCGGTGCCCCCGACCTCGTGGTCGAGATCCTGTCCCCCTCCACGGCCGAGCGGGACCGGGAGACCAAGCGGCGGCTGTACTTCAAGTACGGCGTCCGTGAGTACTGGCTGGTGGACCCGGTCGCGGGCACCATCGAGGTCCTGGTCCCAGGGGAAACCGACTTCGACATCCACCGCGTCTTCCCGCGAGGCACGCGCCTCTCGTCGCCCCTGCTCCCCGGCCTCTCCCTCCCCGTGGAGGACATAGTGCGCCCCGGCCCCTCCCGGTGAGCGACGCCGCCGGCCTGCTCCGCGCGTGGGCGACTTGGCGGGGTCCCGACATCCGCCCGTCGCCGGGCGTTTTGCGTCTCCGGTCCACTCCCGGCGGAGCAATCATCCCCGCCGGACGGGGAAGCCTCCTCGGCTTCCAGATCGTCTCCGGCGCCGCGCAGCCACCGCACGAGTAGGGGAACCCAGCGCAGCCGCCGGGCGGTATAATGCCTTTGGTGAGAACATGGCGAGCTTCATGGGCCGGCCGCGCCCTGCCAAGGGGCTCCTGGCTCTGGAAAGGGAGTGCGTCGCCTCCCTCCGGCGCCTCACCCCCCAGGAGAAGCTGGAGCGCCTCCTCGAGTTCCACGACCTGGCCAGGGAACTGCAAGAGGCCGGACGGCGCCTCCGCGACGAGAGCGGCGCCGCCAGCGGGCAGAGCGAAAGAAAGGCCGCCAGCAGCGGGCAAAGCAGCCGCAAGGGCACCGATGCCAGCGGGCAGAGCAGCCGCAGGCGGCGGTGATCCTCCTTCGCGACGCCCTGGTGGAGATACACACGCTCCTCGAGCGCTGTGGCGTCCGCCACTGCCTCGTCGGCGGTTTCGCCACGGCCATCCATGGCATACCGAGGTTCACGGACGACGTGGACTTCCTCGTGCACGCGCAAGACTTGGCGAGAAAGTACGGCGAATTGGCCGCCAAGTGCACGAGTCTGGCCGCGCCCCGCGAGCTTGAGGCCGTCGGAAAACGAAGCCGGCCAAAAGGGACCCCGCCGCCAGGCGGCCGGACTGAGCCCGCCCCAAGCGCCGCTCCCACCCTCGCCGCGCCTTTCCCCTTACGGTGACAGCGAGGCGTTGGGCGTCGTGCTGTGGCAGCGGTAGCAGACCGACGCCATGGGGTTGAAGCGCGCCAAGGCCGAGCTAAAGCCCAGCTGCGTCCAGTTGGGCGTGTCGTTGGGCACGAAGGCCGGCGCCGTCTCCCACCGCTCCAGCTTCTTCCCCGTGGCGTCGAAGACCGGCTCGGTGAAGTCCCACACCTTGCTCGGGAAGCTCCCGTCGGGCACGCCGTCCTGCTTGGCCACCCAGCGCTCGCCGGGCTGGTCGCCGCACACGTTGGGATCGCCGCCGTTGTTTTCGCAGACGTAGGTCAGGCGATCCTCGGTGCGGGTGGCGTCGCCCAGCCGGTTCCACAGGTAGCCCATCACGCTGTCACGCTTGGCCGTCAACGCCGGCCCCAGGGACTCGCCCGGGTCGTTGCCGCAGTAACCGTCCCCGTCGTAGCCCACGCAGGTGTAGACCTGAGTGTCGTTGACGTCGCCGTTGAAGTAAGCCACCTCCAACCGCTCCGACCCAGAGCCGTGGGCCACGTGGCAGGTCAGGCACACCACCGTGTTCTCGGTGTAGCCGGTGCCGAGCAGGTTGACGTTGGACTGGAGCTGCCACTTGCCCGTCTGGAGTCCTTCCAGGGGCACCACGGGGTCAATGAGCCGACCCTGCCCCACCTTGCTGCAGCGCGGGTCGCCGGCCAGCGCCAGGCGCAGGGTGCACACGTCGCCGTTGGAGGAGAGGACGCCCTCGACGAGCCGCCCCTCCCGGTAGGCCCGCATGGCCGGCATGCCGATGGGATGCTTGTGCTCGCCCGGCACGTCGCCCAGGAGGCTATAGGTGTAACTGAAGGACTGGGTGGCGAGGAGGAAGGCGTCCAGCCCCACGGCCGCCCCGCTGGACGACGGGTCCTTCTGCCCCGTGGCGCGCAGCTCCAGGGTGTGGCTGGCGCTCGGCCCCGCCCAGGAGTAGATCTTGACCTTGTCCACCCGGCCGGGGTTGTAGAGATTGATCCGCTCCTGGAAGACTCCGTCCAGGTACACGTCCACGATGCCACGGTCGGGGGCCGCCGCCGCCAGCACGTCCACCTGGGTACCCATGAAGCTGAGCACCGCCGACTCGCCGGCCGCCCCCGAGGAGACGGTCTCCGTCCCGCCGCTGCACCCGGCGCAGGGCACGGTGCTCCACATGCCCGTGTACGCCACCTGGGCGTCCGTGTCCTCGATGGCGGTGGTCACCGCCTTTTTGGCGCTGTACCTCCCCGGTATGTCGCCGAACGTCATGCTCCCCGAGTCGTACCCGGAGGTGCTCCCGTCGGCGGCCCCGTAGCGGCCGATCCAGGCCTCGGACCAGATGAAGGCCCGGTGGCAGGCGGTGCAGAAGGACGTGACACCGCCCAAGGGACGGTCCACGCTGCACCGCACCCCCGTGGGTGACAGGGGATCTGAGCCGTAATTCGGCGTGTTCTGCTGGCGGTTGGCCAGCTCGCAGTAGGCCCGCGCCTTCTCCTCGGCGGTGTTGCCGTCGCCGTCCAGATCCTCGGCGTCGGCAGCGAGCTGGGAACAGGTGGTATCGGTGCAGGCGAAGGCCTTGTCCTCCACGGTGGTGTCCTTGTAAGTAAGCACGGAGTTGCCGCCCGTCAGGTAGCGGGTGTACATGGCCCGGCTCAGGACGGGGCTGTTCACGTCGCCGCCGCCCCACTCTCCCCGGTCCGGGGAGGCGTCGCTGCCGTTTCGGTCCACTTCGCTCACGCCCCGCACCAGGATGTAGGTGCGGTCGTTGACCACGCCCCGCAGGATGCGGTAGTTCTTGGCCCGGTTGTGGGGCTCGTGGCAGGAGGAGCACACGAGCTGGCTGCCCCAGTCGTTGGAGATGCCGAGATCGAGAGGCGTGTCGCCCGCGGCCCGCACCTCGGCGAGCCAGCCCGACCCCGGCGCCTGCCAGATCCGGTCGGAACCCGGCAGCTCGTTGCTGCCGTTGAGCTCCTGACCGTCGGTGGAGCGGAGGACGTTGTGGACGGAGGTGGTGATGACCCCGCTCCCCCCCTTGAGCCGGTCGCCGAAGGGCCCCGCCGGCGCGTAGGCCGACTTGGACCAGCTGTCGCCCAGGCGCACCCGGCCGCGCACCTCGTCGTACTTGGAGCCGGTGCCGTCGTGGCAGGTGCCGCAGAGGTCCGTCACCGTAGGCCCCTTGAGGAGCTTCTTGAACTTGGACGAGTGCAGCCCGTGGCAGGCGTTGCAGGCGTTGGTGTACTCGCTGTAGTTGCCGTGCCGCGTCTGGGAGGGCGGGAAGGCCGCCGTGACGGCGTACTGGTTCAGCCACGCCATGCTGAACCCCTCGGAACGCAGCGCCACCAGGTAGTAGTACTCCTCGTAGTTGAGAAGCCCCGTGTCCTTGAACACCACGTAGCGGTACTTCTTGTCCCAGGAGCACTGGGAGCCGGCCTGCCCCGCCGCCACGTAGGTGGTGCCGTCGGCGAGGCGGCTCACCCAGCAGCTCCCCACCTTGACGAAGTTCCGCCCGTTGGTGCGGTCGTGGCGGTAGACGTCCCAATAGTACTGGCCCACGCCGCGATCGTGGCTCCACATGACCACGGCGTCGGAGGTGCCGTCGTCGTAACGCCCGCTGAGACCGACCTGGTTGTTGAAGACCAGCACCTTGGTGTCGCGGGCGCCTTTCTCGCCGGGGAGGTTGTAGGTGACGGCCAGGGCCGTCCCCGAGGCGGCCAGGACCAGCGCCACGGCAAGGCCCGCGACAAGGCGAAACCGTCGCGCCGCGCCGGCGATCCCGAGGGTGCCGCCGCGCCGCTCCCCCGCCCTGCCGCCTCCTTTCCCCGCTCCGCTCCTACGAATCATGGCCCGCCGTCGTCCTCCGCTCATTGGTTGGGCGTCCTCAGCCCATGGCAGCGATAGCAAACCTGGGCAAAGGGATTGAACCGCGCCAGGGCCGAGCTGAAACCGAACTGGGTCCAGTAGGGCACGTCGTTGGGCAGGTACAGGTCGAGCCGCGGCCACTCGTCGCCCACCGTCCCCGGCTTCCCCTCCGTCGGGCACTCCGTCTGAGGGGAGGAAGGCGGGTACGCCGGGTTCACCGCCGTGCACTCCACGGTGCCGTCCCCGTCCAGGTCGCGGCCGGGCGACACGGGCGTCTCCTTGGTCACCACCATGGGGTCGGCATCCGTCTCGCCCGGGTCGCGCACACCGTTGCGGTTGAGGTCCACCCACCGGCTGTAGACGGCGTCGTCCACGGCGGGGACCGGCCCCCCGGTGGTGACCCTGTCGGCGCGGTTGAAGAGGTACCCGCTCACCGGGTCGCGGTCCGCGTTCTGCGTCATGTTGGCCCCGTCGTTGCGATAGGCCACCTCGACCCGCTCCGACCCCGACCCGTGGGGAACGTGGCAGGTCAGGCAGACGATGACGTTGTCGGCGTAGGCGGCCGCCCGCCCCTGCAAGGGCAGGATGGGGTCCGTCACGCCGGACTGCTGGCCGCACGGCCGGTCACCGTTGGTGTTCTCGTTGGGGACCTCCATGCCGCAAGGGCTGGTGCCTATCATCCAGACGCCGTCAATGGGATAGTTGGCCGCCCGCTTGGCCGCCAAACCGATGGCGTGGCGGTGCCCGCCCCAAATGTGGCTCACCGATGCGCCCCTGGCCGTATCGAGGGGTTGGTCGCCCGGCGTGTTGGGATACCGACCGGCGGCGTCGGAGGACAGGAAGGCCCGGTGGCAGCCCACGCAAAAACGCTCCGTGCCGTACAGGAACTTGGTGTACATGGCCCGCTCCGACCAGTCGCCCCGCTCGTCCACCGGGTCGCAGGTGTCCCCCACGCAGGTGGTGGGGTCGCCGGGGTCCTGGTCGCTGGTGGCGTAGCCGGTGTTGACCTCGCTGAAGCCCCGCACCACCACGTTGGTCCAATCGTTGTACACGCCCCGCAGGATCCGGTAGTTGCGGCTGCGGTTGTGGGGCTCGTGGCAGCTCGAGCAGACCAGTTTGGAGTACCACTGATTGCTGATGTATAGCACCGACGGCTCGCCGTCCTTGGTGGCGGCGGCGTCCGTGTCCGGCGTGTTGTCGTACGTGTATTTGGTGAACCCGGAGCCGGGCGCCTGCCACACCCGCGCCCAGTCCGGACCGTCGAGGCGCATCACGTTGTGGACGGCGGTGGTAACTATCCCGGAGCCGGCCTTGAGTTGGTCCCCGAAGGGCCCCGCAGCGGCAAAGGCGCGCTTCTTCCAACTCGGGCCGAGCCGGACGTAACCCCGCACCTCGTCGTACTTGGAGCCGGTGCCGTCATGGCAGGTTCCGCAGAGGTCGGTCACCGTAGGACCCTTGAGGAGCTTGGGGTGCTTGGCCGAGTGGAGCCCGTGGCAGGCCGTACAGGCATTGGTGTACTCGCTGAAGTTGCCGTGCCGGGTCTGGGTCGGCGGGAAGGCCGCGGTGATGACGTACTCCGACAGGTAGTCCTGGTACAGGGTGGTGCCGTCGCCCGAGGTCCAGACGAGGTAATAGTATTCCTCGTAATCGGTGAGGCCCTGGCCGGCGTTGGTGTCCTTGAAGGTGACATAACCGTAGAGGGGGTCCACGCTCCACCCCGCCGGCGCCGTTTGGGTGCACGGGCTGCTCTGCGTACCGCCCCGCACCTGCCAGGGTGACGCGGCGGTCGCCTTGTAGAGGAAGGCTTTGCTCAGACCGCTCACCAGGAGGTTGATGTTGCGGCCGCTGGTCCGGTCGTGGCGGTAGACCTTCATCTCCGGGCCGCAATAGGGGTAGCTGGTGATGGGCATCCCCGCCGCCGCCAGCGCCTGGGGCTCCGGCGGAGACCACATCAGCGTAGCCACGCTCTCCGGGCCGGGTTTGTTAGGGTTTACGTCATCCTGCCAAACGAGGGCGCGCAGATCCCACACGAGGGGTTTGACGGCCGCCCAGACCGGTTGCCCGGTCGCCGCCAGCGCCACCACGAACAGGGACGTCACCGCCGCCAACCGCAGCAGCTGCCTCATCTACCCCCGTCCCTTCCGGGCGGGTTGCCGCCTCGTGAGCCCGGCGTCGCGCCATCCCTTGCGCTGAGCGCGGGCAACGTCCCCTGGAAACACACGCGCCGCGACCTGCGGTTTCCCGCCGTGACCAGGCAGGCAAACCACCAGCCGCCAGCCGCGGTCTTGGTCCCGCCTGGCGGTGGGACCAGCGTCCTACCGCGACTAGTACCTGTGCGCTATTATCCCACGGGTTGGACAGGCAGTCAACGCGCTGGTGTCTCGGTCGGTCACCCTCCCTGGTGAGCGGGACGAAGCCGCGGGGGAAGCCGCATTTCGAGGTGGGGCCGGATAGGCATCCGTTCCCAGCCAAGGCCGTCTTCGAGGTCCAAAGGGAGGGCGAGACGTTCCTCGTGGAGATGGAAACCGGGAGGTGGAGCTCCTCCTCCGACCTGACGGTGCGTATCCACTGCTCCCCTCGCTCCTTGCCCGCCATGGAGGAACTGCTCACCGCCGTCTCCAACCGCATGGTGGCCACCTTCGGCCTGGGACGGGAGGCCCTGGCTCGTCTCTACGCCCGGCTGACGGGAGAACTGGACCGCGCCCGTGTCCATCCGGCGCACTCCGGCGCCCTTCCGCGGGTGATCGTGGATCCCGACGTGGGCCTGGTGCCCGTTGACTTGGTGGTGGAGGGATGGCGGGCCGGCCGCTTCCTTCGTTTCACC
>CAYXQP010000074.1:0-426 GCA_964467515.1 uncultured Eubacteriales bacterium
GAAAACGCCTCCCCCTCTTCCACTTCCCTCTGCTCCCCCAAAGCCATGTCGCGCCAAACCACGGCGCCGCGCCGCAGCTCCTCCTCGCCCACGATGAGCACGTGGCGGCAGCCCAGCCGCGCCGCGTGCTTGAGCTGGGCCTTGAGGCTCCTGCCCATCAGGTCCAGGTCGGCCGGCACGCCCCTCTCCCGCAGGCGGAGGGCCAGGGCGAGGGAGGCGCGCCGCGTCTCCTCGCCGCCCGCCGCCGCCACGAAGACCGCGTCCGGCACCGGCGCCACGGCCGGCACCGCCTGCGGCGCGGCGCGGACCGGCGGCGGGGAAGGCGCCTGCTCCCCGGGTCCGCCGCGACCAGGGGGCGCCCCCGCCCCCGCCCCCGTCTCGTCGGCTGGGGAGCCTTGGCCGGCACCGTCGCGGGCCGCCTCCAGC
>CAYXQP010000074.1:436-2898 GCA_964467515.1 uncultured Eubacteriales bacterium
GGAGCGGCTGCTGGAGGCGGCCGCTCCATCCCCAGGGCGAAGCCGGCGGCCGGCGTGGGCGGGCCGCCCAGGGCCTCCACCAGGCCGTCGTAGCGCCCGCCTCCCCCCAGGCTGACCTGGGTGCCCAGGCGCGGGTGGGGCAGCTCGAAGACGGTGCGGGTGTAGTAGTCGAGCCCCCGCACGAGGGTCGGCTCGATCCGGTGGGGAACCCCGGCGGCGTCGAGGCTTCCCCGCACCGCGTCGAAGTGGGACCGGCACTCCCCGCAGAGGTGGTCCAGGGGCACCGGTGCGCCCGCCGCCAGCGCGCGGCAGCCGGGCTCCTTGCAGTCCAGGATACGCAGGGGATTCCTCTCCCAGCGACGGCGGCAGTCGGGACAGGCGTCCGCCAGCCGCCCGCGGAAGTATTCCCGCAGGGCCTCGCGGTAGGCGGGCCGGCAGGACGGGCAGCCCAGGGAGTTAACCAGCACCTCGGCGCCGCCCGCTCCCACGGCGCGGACGCAGGCGTGGGCCAGGGCCACCACCTCGGCGTCGGCCAGGGGGTCGCCGGCCCCCAGCAACTCGCACCCCGACTGGTGGAACTGCCGGTAGCGCCCGGCCGCCGGCCGGCTGTAGCGGAACATGGCGGTGCCCACGTAATACAGCTTGACCGGCTGCGGCACCGTGGCGAGGCCGTTTTCCAGGTAGGCCCGCACGGCGGGGGCCGTCCCCTCGGGTCGCAGGGTCAGGGTGCGACCGCCGCGGTCGGGGAAGGTGTACATCTCCTTCTCCACGATGTCGGAGACCTCGCCCACGCCCCGGTGGAAGAGGTCCGCGTGCTCGATGACGGGGGTCCTTATCTCCCCGAACCCGGCCAGCAGGAAGAGGCGGTGGAGCCGCGCCTCGGCCAGCCGCCAGCGGGCGGCCTCCTCGGGCAGGATGTCGCTGGTGCCGCGGGGGCGGGAGAGGAGCATCGCCGCGCCATTCTAGACAAGGCCCCGCCCCCTGTCAACGGCGGTGTCCGTCGCCGACGCCGGGGGCTGGGTTTCGCTTCTCGACAGTTCTCGACCCCAAACACCAAAATAAACCCTGGCACAGGCCGTCATCATTGCGTAAACTATCCGGGAAAGCCGGGTCGCCCGGCGCCATACCGGGCCGCGGGCCGCGGCCGGCCAGAGCGCGGCCCGCGCCAAGACGGCGAGGGGGTGAGAGACGGGGTGTCAGGCCGGAGCCGGCTGGCCGCGGCTCTCCTCCTGAGCGGGGTGCTGGCCATGTTCCACGCGCCCCCCGCGCAGGCCGCGCGCGCCGTCCTCAACGGCGTGGAGATCCCCGGCGCCATCCTCCACGAAAACCGCCTCTTCGTAAGCCTCCGCACCTTCGCCTCCCTGGTGAAGGGAAGGCTCTTCTGGGACCCCGTCGAGCGGGTGGCCCGCCTCTTCCTCCCCGGACGCAGCGCCACCGTCTGGTCGGAAAGGCGCCAGGCCCTCGTCAACAGCGACCCGGTCCACCTGGACAGCCCTCCCCTCCTCCGCGCCGGCGTCCTCTTCGTGCCCCTGGCCTGGCTGGCCGAGGCGGCCGGCGGCAGCGTCTCCTGGGACGACGCCGCCGGCGTGGCCGCCGCCCTCATCCCCTGGTTGGACGAGCCGGGCCCGGCCCTCACCCCGCCCGATCCCCTGGCGGGGGACAGCCCCGGCGAGGCGCCGGCGTCCGCGACAGGGGAGCGTCCCTTCGTCTATGACGCCAGCCCGGAGGAGCTGAACCTCCTGGCCCGCGTCATCGCGGCCGAGGCCTACGGCGAGCCCTTCCGCGGCAAGGTGGCGGTGGGCGCCGTGGTCCTCAACCGCGTGCGGGATGCGGGCGGCACCATCTCCTCCGTGCTGAGGCGCGGCTGCCAGTTCACCGTCGTCTGCAACGGCGCCGTCGGCCGCGTCCGGGCCGCGGCCGAGGACCGCAGGGCCGCGGAGGCGGCCCTGCGCGGCGAGGATCCCACCGACGGCGCCCGTTACTTCAACGCCGCCCGCTTCGCCCGCGGCGGTTTCTGGGACAGGCTGCGGAGCCGCGGGTGGCGCGAGGTCCGCATCGGCGGCCAGGTTTTCTTCGCTCCCCCCGCCCGCTGAGCCGGCGGACCGGCCGGCCGTTGTCGCGCGCGGCGCTGCCAGCGGGCGCAACGAGGCCCGGCTGCCGGCGGGCATCGCGGAGGCTGGCCTCGCGCCGCGTCTCAGTTGGGCTCGCTGGCCAGGTACCTGCTCATGACCCAGCAGTTGATGGTCTGGTCGCCGCTCTTGCTCCTGATCCTGACCCACTCGCCCTCCCGGGAGACCACGGTCACGGCCGCCCCTTCCTTGAGCACCCCCACCCGCTCGGACTCCTGGTCCGGCGAGCGCCGCACGTTGAGGAAGCTGGCCGTCACCACGGCCCGGCTTCCCTCCGCCAGCAGGGCGTCCTGGGGACGCGCCGCGGCCGCCTCGCTCTGACCGGCCGCCGCC
>CAYXQP010000074.1:2998-8125 GCA_964467515.1 uncultured Eubacteriales bacterium
CAGCAGGGCGTCCTGGGGACGCGCCGCGGCCGCCTCGCTCTGACCGGCCGCCGCCGCGCCAGCCTGCTGACCGACCTGCCCCTCGACCGGCGCCTGGCCGGCCGCCGCCTGCAGGTCGGCCACCTGCTGCTCCAGCGCCGCCACCCGCGTGGCCAGGTCGCCCAGGGTGACCGAGTCCTTCCTCTCGAAGGTGGACTGGAGCCTGGAGCATCCCGCCGTGAGCACCAGCGCCCCGCCGGCCAGCCCGAGGACGATGGCCCTCCCCCTCCTGCCCCCCGCTGCCATGACCATGCACCCCCTCCTTTCCCGGCTATGCATACTCGGACGGGGGTGCGGATATGCCTTGCCTTCCCCCGGCACCGAGGGTGACTTCGGTCGGGGTGTGGCCCAGGGGTAGGCGGATATGGCCGCTCCGTATTCTCCATTGAAAGATCAAACGTCATACAGATCCGGCGCGGAGACATCTATCGCGTATCCTTCGGGGAAGCACGGGGGCACGAGTTGACGGGCCCGCACTACGCCATCGTCGTCCAAGCGGACCTCTACCAGGGCCTCAGCACGGCTCTGGTGGTGCCGGTTTCAAGCTCCATCAGGGTCCCAGCTCCCCACCACGTGCCCCTCACCATCCGCGGTACCAGGTCCTATGCCCTCACGGATCAATTGCGGGCGGTGGACGTCGCCCGGCGCCTGCGGGAATTCATCGAGAACGTCGGCGGGTCCGGCACCATGCAGCAGATAGATCAGGAGCTTCTGTTGATCCTGGGGCTTCATCCCGACTACCGGCTCGCCGAGTGAAGCGAAACCCGCTCAGCGCGCCGCCTGGAGCAGGAAGGGGTTGGCGCGGCGCTCGCGGCCCATGGTGGTGTGGTCGCCGTGACCCGGGTAGACGACGGTGGCGTCGGGCAGGGGCAAGAGCTTGGTGCGCAGGGAGCGGCGCAGTTCCTCGGCCGACCCGCCGGGGAAGTCGGTCCGACCCACCGTGCCCCGGAAGAGGGTGTCGCCGCTGAAGAGCCAGGCCCCGCCGGCTCGCCATCCGGGTTCCAGGAGGAAGCAGAGGCTGCCGGGCGTGTGGCCGGGGGTATGGAGGACGCGGAAGGTGAACCCGCCCGCCCGCACCAGGTCGCCGTCCGCCAGGAGGCGCCCCGGCGCCATGGGCCGCGGCGACCACTTCTCCAGGAGGGGCAAGTCGGCCGCGTGGAGCAGGACCGGGGCGTCGTGCCGTTCGGCCAGGTCGGCCACGGCCCCCACGTGGTCCCAGTGGGCGTGGGTGAGGAGGATGGCCGCGAGGCGCGCGCTGTGCGCCGCCAGACTCGCCAGGAGGGCGTCGGCGTCGTCGCCGGGGTCCACGCACACGGCCCTGCCCTCCCCGTCATACAGGAGATAGCAATTGACCTGGTAGAAGCCCACCACGTGGATCTCCGGGGCCGCCTGCGCACCGGCGGCCTTTGCCCCGCCGCCCGCCGCGGCGGCGGTCCCGCGGGAACCCGGTCCGGGTGTGTCCGGCTTCATCCGGGGAAACCCCCTAACGGGTGGCGCGGCTGACCCGGGTCACCTGCTGCACGTCGCGCACCCGCTCCAGCCGGCGCTGGATCTGGTCCAGCTCGTCCAGGTTGTGGACCTCCAGGAGGAGATCTATCACGGCGCGCCGGTGGTCGCGCGCCCATGTGCGGGAGTACAGGATGTTGGTGTGGGTCTCGGCCACGGCCCGGGCCACGTCGGAGAGGAGGCCGGGCCGGTCGGCGGCCTGGACGCTGATCTCGACGGGGTACACCTGGGGCGCCCCCGTCTCCCATGCCACCTCGATGAGGCGGGCGCGGTTTTGCTCGGGGTTGGCCGCCAGGGTGGCCGCCAGGCTCGGGCAGTCGCGGCGGTGGACCGCCACGCCGCGGCCGCGGCTGATGAAGCCCACCACGTCGTCGCCCGCCACGGGCGTGCAGCAGCGGGGCAGCCGCACCAGCACGTTGTCCAGCCCCAGCACCCGCAGGCCGCCGGCCGCGACCCTCCGCCCTGCCGGCGGAGGCGGCTCGGGCCGCCGGGGCCGCTCCACCTCGGGCGCCGCCGCCACCTCGGCCGCGCGCGCCTGCTCCTGCTCCCGCAGCCACAGGTCCCTGAGCCGCCCCACCACCTGCTGGGAGGTGAGGCCGCCGAAACCGACGGAGACGAAGACCTCGTCCACCCCCGGCAGGTTGAGCCGCCGTGCCACCTCCTCGAGCCACGCCTGGCGCAGGAGCTGGGCCGGCTCGAAGCCCTGGCGCCGGGCCTCCTGCTGCACCAGGTTGCGGCCGCGGGCCAGGTTTTCCTCCCGCCGCTCGCGGCGGAGCCACTGCCGAATCCGGTTTCTGGCGTTGGAGGTGCGGGCGATGCCCAGCCAGTCGTAGCTGGGGCCGGGCGCCGCCTTGCTGGTGATGATCTCGACGATGTCGCCGTTCTGGAGGGGTGTGTCGAGAGGAGCGATGCGGCCGTTGACGCGGGCGCCGACGCAGCGGTTGCCCACCTCGCTGTGGATCCGGTAGGCGAAGTCTATGGGCGTGGAGCCGGCCGGGAGCCCCACCAGGTCCCCCTTGGGGGTGAAGACGAAGACCTCGTCCGTGAACATCTCCACCTTGAGGGATTCCATGAACTCGCGGGCGTCCCGGGTCTCCCGCTGCCACTCCAGGATCTCCCGCAGCCAGGCCAGCTTGCGGTCGAAGTCCTTGCTCCCCTTGCCGCCCTCCTTGTACCGCCAGTGGGCGGCGATGCCGTACTCGGCCGTGCGGTGCATCTCCCAGGTGCGGATCTGGATCTCGAAGGGTTCCCCGTCGGGGCCCACCACGGTGGTGTGCAGGGACTGGTACATGTTGGACTTGGGCGTGGCCACGTAGTCCTTGAAGCGGCCGGGGATGGGCTTCCAAAGGGAGTGGACGATGCCGAGGACGGCGTAGCAATCGCGCACGGAGTCCACGATGACGCGGATGGCCAGGAGATCGTAGATCTCGGTCAGCTCCTTGCCCTTCCTCATCTTGCCGTAGATGCTGTAGAAGTGCTTGGCCCGCCCCTGGACGTCGGCCCTGATGCCGGCCTCGTCCAGGCGCCGGCGGAGGGTCTCCATGAGCTGGTGCGCCCGCTCCTCGCGCTCCCGCCGCTTGAGGGGAAGCCGGCTCGCCAGGTCGCGGTAGGCGTCTGGCTCCAGGTACCGGAAGGCCAGGTCCTCCAGCTCCCACTTGAAACGGAAGATGCCGAGCCGGTGGGCCAGGGGGGCGAAGATGTCCAGGGTCTCCTGGGCGATGGCGCGCTGCTTGTCCTGGGGCAGGGCGTCGAGGGTCCGCATGTTGTGCAGCCGGTCGGCCAGCTTGATGATGACCACCCGGATGTCCCGGGCCATGGCCAGGAACATCTTGCGCCAGTTCTCCGCCTGGAACTCCTCCTTGCTCCGGTAATGGAGGCGGCCCAGCTTGGTGACGCCGTCCACGAGCTGGGCGATCTCGGGGCCGAACTCGGCCTCCACCTGCTCGAGGGTCACCCCCGTGTCCTCCACCACGTCGTGGAGAAGGGCCGCCGCCAGCGTCGGCACGTCCAGCTCCAGCTCGGCCAGGATGCAGGCCACGCTCAGCGGGTGCTGGATGAACTCCTCGCCCGACCGGCGCCGCTGGCCCTCGTGGGCCAGGCGGCTGAACCGGTAGGCCTTATCCAGCAGCGCGAGGGCCTCCTCGGCCAGGTAGGGACGAACGAGCCCGGCCAGGTCGTCGAAGGTGCGCAGGCCCGGTGCGCTCGGTTCCTTTACGTCCGTTACGGCGACGCCCACGGGGACTCACCCTGAGCTACGGATTACTTCATTATACCATCAGCCGCGGGCGGCCCCGTCGGACCGCGCTGCGGAGTCGCGGGCTTCCCTCGGCCCGTCAGAGGGCGGCGAGGCGGACGATGAGCAGGATGGCGCTCAGGACGATGACACCCAGGTTGAGGCCAAAGGAGAGGCCGTGCAGCTCGAGGAAGCGCTGGCGCGCCGCCGTCAGCGGCCCCTCGAAGGACGGTATGGAGCCCTGCAGGCTCTGCATCTCCGGCAGAAGGACGAAGCCGTTGTAAAGGTTCACGGCCAGGATGAGGAGAGCCGCCAGCACGGGCCAGCGGGACGGTCCGCGCTCGCCGAAGGCGCGCCGCCGCCGCGTCATGACGAGGGCGCTCAGGACCAGGAGGGCGCTGGCGCCGATGGCGGCGGGGAATGCTCGGGGGAAAATGGCGCCCACGGCGCGGGCGAAGGCGTCCCGCGACCCGAGGCCCTCGGCAAGCGCCGGCGCGGCGACGAAGGTCAGGAAGCCCCCTCCCCCGGCCAGGAAGGCCAGGCACAGGCCGTAGACAACCCTGGCCACCCGCCCCAGCAGAGCGCCTCCTTCCCCGCCGTCCGCCTGCGCGCCCGAGAGCCCGACTCCGCTCAGATCCATCACGTATCCGTTCGTCGAGCGTCGCACGCCTAACTTCATTCGCCGCCGCCGCGAGGAAACCTGCCGCCCGCCGACGCCAGGTGCAAGCCATCTTTCCCCATATATCCCGCCTCCTAGCACGACAAGCGCCCGTTGCCTGCCAGGGCTATGCCCCTCGCTCCGCGACCTCTCCCCCACCCCCCAAGGACTAAAGTCCCACACTACAGCCCATAGTTGACGGCCCTAACTTCCTAGTCCTACACTACAACCAGTCGTATCCACTACAGATAGTCGTGCCAAACGGTCGAGAGGGAGAGGACGGTTCCGCGGATGACGCACCGTCGAGCCGACCGGGAGAAGGGGCGGTCCCTTTCCGGGCGCGGGCGATCCCGCGCCGCGGGTGCTTGACCTTCCCGCGCAGAAAGGGGGTGAGACGTCATGCGGCAAGGAAGGTTCAAGGGTTGGACAAGCCAGTCGATCTCAGGAGGTGTTACCGTGCGCAATTTCAGATTGGCCCTGGGCCTGGCCCTGATCACGGTCATGGCCCTGGGCGCGTCGGCCTTCGCGTCGGACACCGTGCAGCCCGACATACCGGGCGACCTCGGCCCCGACGACCCGAAGGTCCTGATCTACAACAACAGCTCCACCACCAGCGACGCGGCCATCATGTGGACGGCCGAGCCGCCGAGCATGGGGACGGTGACCTACACCGTCTACCGGGCCTACGTCG
>CAYXQP010000075.1:0-4497 GCA_964467515.1 uncultured Eubacteriales bacterium
AGCGGGCCGAGGCGCGGCGGCTGGCGGCGTCGGCCTTCGCCCGCGAGGAGGACCGGGCGGCGGCGCGCGACATGGCGGCTTCCCTGGCCGGCGAGGCGGGAGGAGGCGCGCGCGGATGCACGATGCTGCGCGGCCAAGGGCTGGCCGAGCGCCTCTTCTTGCCCGCCGGAAGGCGGGGGAGGAATGAGGGGGCGCAGGGCGAAGTAGAAGGTGCGAAGGAGAAGCCGATAAACGATGGCGGCCGGGAGCCGCAGGCGCGGGGGTGTGAGAAGCCCGGCCGCGGTTGCGGAGAAGCGGGAGGCGGGAGCGTGGACGGAACGACGCTGGAGGCGCTTTTGAAAGAGGAGAGGCGGTTCGCGCCGCCGCCGGGGTTCGCGGCGCGGGCCAACGCCCGCGATCCGGGGATCTACGAGCGGGCGCGGCGGGACCGGCTCGGCTTCTGGGAGGAGATGGCGCGGCGGCTCCACTGGTTCCGCCCGTGGGAGCTGACCCTGGAGTGGGACCCGCCCTTCGCCAGGTGGTTCGTGGGGGGGAAGCTCAACGCCTGCTACAACTGCGTCGACCGGCACCTCTCCACCTGGCGGCGCAACAAGGCGGCCATCATCTGGGAGGGCGAGCCGGGCGACGAGCGGGTCCTCACCTACCTCGACCTGCACCGGGAGGTGAACCGTTGCGCCGCCGCCCTGCGCCGCCTGGGGATCGGCCGGGGCGACCGCGTCACCATCTACCTCCCCATGGTCCCCGAGCTGCCCGTCGCCATGCTGGCCTGCGCCCGCATCGGCGCCGTGCACAGCGTCGTCTTCGGCGGCTTCAGCGCCGAGGCCCTGCGGGAGCGGATCAACGACGCCGGCGCTCGCCTCCTCATCACGGCCGACGGCGGCTGGCGGCGCGGCCGCGTGGTGCCCCTCAAGCGCAACGCCGACGAGGCGGTGGCGGGCTGCCCCACGGTGGAGAGAGTGGTGGTGGTGCGCCGCGTCGGCGCGGCCGGCTTCACCTGGAGCGAGGACCGCGACATCTGGTGGGAGGACTTCCTCGCCGCGGCGGGCAGGGAGGTGGTGGAGCCGGAGGGGATGGACGCCGAGGACCCCCTCTACATCCTCTACACGAGCGGCTCCACGGGGAAGCCCAAGGGCGTCCTCCACACGACGGGCGGCTACCTCACGGGGGTGACGGCCACCAGCCACTACGTCTTCGACCTCAAGGACGAGGACGTCTACTGGTGCACGGCCGACATCGGCTGGGTGACGGGCCACAGCTACGTGGTCTACGGCCCCCTGGCCGAGGGCGCCACCGTGGTGATGTACGAGGGGGCGCCCGACTGGCCCGACTGCGCCCGCTTCTGGGACATCGTGGAGCGGCGGCGCGTCACCGTCTTCTACACGGCGCCCACGGCCATCCGCGCCTTCATGAAGTGGGGGCCCGACTACCCCGCCACGCGCGACCTCGGAAGCCTCCGGCTTCTCGGCACGGTGGGCGAGCCCATCAACCCCGAGGCGTGGATGTGGTACCACGAGCACATCGGCGGCGGCCGCTGCCCCATCGTGGACACCTGGTGGCAGACGGAGACGGGGGCCATCATGATCACGCCGCTACCCGGCCTCGTGGCCACCAAGCCGGGCTCGGCCACCCTGCCCTTCCCCGGCATCGAGGCCGAGGTGGTGGACGCCGAGGGGCGGCCCGTGCCGCCTGGGCAAGGGGGCTTCCTCGTCATCAAGTCGCCCTGGCCGTCCATGCTCCGCACCATCTACGGCGACCCGGACCGCTACGTGCAGACGTATTGGAGCCGCTTCCCCGGGCGCTACTTCACCGGCGACGGGGCGCGGCGGGACGAGGACGGCTACCTCTGGCTCCTCGGCCGCGTGGACGACGTCATCAACGTGGCCGGGCACCGCATCGGCACCATGGAGATCGAGAGCGCCCTGGTGGACCACCCCGGCGTGGCCGAGGCGGCCGTCATCGGGCGGACCCACGAGGTGAAGGGCCAGGCCATCGCCGCCTTCGTCATCCTGCGGCAGGGATGGGCCCCGTCGGAGGCGCTGGAGGCCGAGCTCAAGGAGCACGTGGCGCGGAAGATCGGCCCCATAGCCCGGCCCGAGGACGTCATCTTCACAGCGGACCTGCCCAAGACGCGGAGCGGCAAGATCATGCGCCGGCTCCTCCGCGACATCGCCGAGGGGCGGGCGCTCGGCGACACCACCACGTTGGCGGACCCGGCCGTGGTGGCCCAGCTCCGCGAGGCCTACGCCGAGGAAGCCGAGGAGTGAGCGCCTTCGCGCGCGACCTGGCGCGCCGGCGCGCCCGGTGCGGGGTGGCGCGGTATGGGGCTCCCGCCGCCGCGCGTGGGGGGCCGCACGGCGCCGAGTGGCGCGCTGCCGTGTACGGTGCTGCGCTGCCGTGGGCGGTCGGTGGGCCAACGTGTACTGATGGCGGTCGGAGGGTAGGACGTTCCTATTTTTTTTGTTATAGCACCGAATTCCGGAATCCGGAATTCGGTGCTATAGCGGCGCAAGGGGGACTGACCCACCTCGGCGGTGCACCGCACCGCCCACGGTGGCGCACGCCCGATCGGACGCCCAGGGGGAGGTGGCGTACTTGGTGCCTGGGAAACCGGGCGCATGGCGCCCAGCGCCGTCCCTGGTGCCGCTCGGGCTCAATGGGTTCTTCCCCGGCCAGGGGCGGCACACGGCCTGCCACCTGGTGCTGCCGCGCGGCCCGGGCGGGCCGGCCCTGATCCTGGACGCGGGGACGGGCCTCGCGCGCCTGGCGGAGCCCGGCGTGGGCGAGCTCGTGCGCGGGGCGGCGGAGGTGCACGTCCTCCTCTCCCACTATCACCTCGACCACGTGGCGGGGCTGGCCTACCTCTCGGGCCTCGCGGCTTCCCTGCCGCCGGGGCGGGAAGTGACGGTCTGGGCGCCGGCGCCGCCCCTGGTGGAGGCCGACCCCGGGGAAGCCCTGGGTCGGCTGCTGAACCCGCCCCTCAACGCCCGGCCCCTGGCGGAGCTGCCGCTGCGGGTGGTGCCCGTGGCCGCTCCCGAGGTGGCGGTGGGCGGGGTGCCCGTCCGGCTGCGGCCCCAGGCGCATCCCGGCGGCTCGGTGGGAATCCGCGTGGCCGACGCGGTGGCCTACGTCACCGACACGGCGCCCGACCCGGCGACGGCCGGCTTCGCCCGCGGCTGCCGGGTGCTGCTGCACGAGGTGTGGCTGACGGACGAGGAAGCCGCCGCGTCGCCGGCGCGCGCGGGGCACTCCTGGCCGGCGGGGGTGGCAGAAGTGGCGGCGCGGGCCCAGGTGGGCGCCCTGGCGCCGGTGCACCACCCGCCCTGGCGGGACGAGGCGGGGGTGGCGGCGCTGGTGGCGGCCCTGGCGAAGGCCGCCGGATTGCCCGTCCTGCACCTGCGCGAGGGCGAGCCGTGGGGGCCGGGTGCCGGTTGACGCCCTGGCCGCTGGCGGTTACCGTTCGGTGCCGGGAGGGCCCGGCTTCGAGGAGGAGGCGAAGACGCTGGGGCGCATCCTGGAGGGCCAGGCGGCGCCGCAAGGGCTTCCCTCCCTCCGGAGGCAGCCGCTGGCGGCGGGTGGGGCAGCGCGGGGGGCGGTCGGTTGTGAGGAAGCTGCGGGTGGACGGGAGACCCCTTGACGTCGAGCCGCGCAGGGAGGCCCTGAGGGATTGCTTTCGCAGGACGCCGGGGCTGGCGGCCGTCTACCTCTACGGTTCCTACGGCACCCCCTACCAGACCCCGCTCAGCGACGTGGATCTGGGCCTGGTCTACCGGGCCGACGCCGTGCCCGGCTTCCAGGAGGAGCTGGAGACGCTGGTCCGCATCTTGGAGGCGGTGCGGGAGGACGACGTCTCCGCCACCGTTCTCAACCGGGCTCCGTCGCCTTTCCAGTTTCGCGTACTTTCCACGGGCAGGCTCATCTATTGCGCAGACCCCGTCGCCCTGGCGGACTTCGTCGAGCAGGTGCTGAACGTCTACGGCGACTTCGTCACGGATTACGAGGCCTTTTTGCGCGATTACGACGACGCCCTGGTGGCGAGGTACGGCCGATGACGGGGCCGGCGGCGGTGGACAAGGAGAAGCTGCGGCAGAAGATCCAGTTCATCCGCGACTCCGTGCGGCACCTGGAGGAACTCCGGGCGAGGGGGAGGGAGGCCTTCCTGGCCGATCACGTCCTCCAGGCGGCCGCCATCCGGCTGTTGCAGGTAGCCATCGAAGCCGTGGTGGATGCGGCCAATCACATCATCGCGCGGGAGGGGCTCGGCCTCCCCAAGACCTATCGGGAATCGCTGGAGATCCTGGTCCGGGAAAAGATCCTGCCTGCCGAGCGGGAGGAAGCCTTCGTCAACATGGTGCGATTCCGCAACCGGGCTGTCCACCTGTACGACGAGATCGACCCCGCCGAAGTCTTCTCCATCATGGAGAGGCGCCTGGGCGACTTCGACAGCTTCATCTCCGCCCTGACCGTCCGCTACTTCACCGAGGGGACGGAGGGATAGGA
>CAYXQP010000075.1:4597-7617 GCA_964467515.1 uncultured Eubacteriales bacterium
GCTTCATCTCCGCCCTGACCGTCCGCTACTTCACCGAGGGGACGGAGGGATAGGAGGCCTTCGGCGGGGCCACTGGGAGTGCTGCCCACCACCGTCGAGGCGGCGCGGCGCGAGCGCCGGTACCCTGGCGTGCAGGCGGTGCGGGGCGAGCACCGGCACTCTGGCGCTTCCCTTGACCAATTTATTTGGCTATGAGCAAAATGATTTCTTGCTATGATTGAAAATGACAAACCGGTCTTTCGCGGGCGCGAGATCACCCCCGCCCTGCTGCACGCGCTGGCGCACATGCCCGTGGTGGTCCTGACGGGGATGCGGCAGGTGGGGAAGAGCACCCTCTTGCAGCACCAGCCGGAGCTGGCGCGGCGGCGGTACGTGTCCCTCGACGACTTCGCCCACCTGGAGGCGGCGCGGCGGGACCCGGAGGCGTTCCTGGCCGGCGACGAACCGGTCACCGTGGACGAGGCCCAGAAGTGCCCGGAACTGCTGCCGGTGATCAAGCGCCTGGTGGACCAGCAGCGCGTCCCCGGCCGCTTCCTCCTCTCGGGGTCGGCGAACTTCGCGCTGCTCAAGGAGATCACCGAGAGCCTGGCGGGGCGCGCCGTTTACCTGACCCTGCATCCCTTCACGCGCCGGGAGTTGGCCGGCCGGTTGGAGGAGGAGCCTTTCCTCGTGCGCTTCTTCCGCGCCGCGGCCCCGGAGGCGCTGCTGGCGGCGGCGCCCCAGGGTGCGCCGGCCCCCGTGGCCCCGGAGGAGGTGATGGCGGCGGTGCGCGACGGTACGCCCGCCCCAGTGACCTCCGAGGAGGTGCTGCGGGGCGGGATGCCGCCGGTGTGCCTGGGCGCGGCCGGCGACCCCGGACTGTGGTTCCGGGGCTACGAGCAGACGTACCTGGAGCGGGACGTGCGGGCGCTGTCTCAGGTGGCCGATCTCCTCGCCTTCCGCCGCCTGCTGGTGCTGACGGCGCTGCGGACGGGGCAGGTCCTCAAGGTGAGCGAGCTGGCGCGGGACGCGCGCCTGGCGGCGGCCACGGCGGGGCGTTACCTGGGCGTGCTGGAGGCGTCATTCGTGGTGCGCCGCTTGGCCCCCTACCTGGCCAACCGGGCCAGCCGCCTGATCAAGTCGCCGAAGCTGTACCTCTCAGATGCCGGGTTGGCGGCGCACCTGGCCGGCGTGACGGCGCTCGACCCCGGGGTGGACGAGCCGCTCCGGGGCGCTCTCCTCGAAACCTACGTGGCCCAGAACCTGGCCGGCATCCTGGAGGCGCGCTGGCCCGAGGCTCGTTTGTTCTTCTGGCACGTCCAGGGCCGGCACGAGGTGGACTTCGTCGTCGAGGCCGGCCGCGCCACCCTGGCCATCGAGGTCAAGGCGGGCAGCCGGTGGCAGGAGCGCGACCTGGCCGGGCTGCGCGCCTTCCTGGCCGCCACGCCCGGCTGCCGCGCCGCCATCCTGGCCCACCAGGGCACCGCCGCCGCGCGCCTGGGCGAGCGCCTCTGGGCGCTGCCCCTCTCCCTCCTCCTCTCTTGAGACACCGACGATCCCGGCGGCTGGGTTGCCGCCGGACCGCCTGTCTGGCCGATTTGCACATCTGTACAAGAACGGCTGCCGGAATTGCACCTTTGGGATCAAAAGTACAAATCCAGAGCCGCCGCCGCGGTGACATCGTCTGCCGCGACCGCCATGATCTCCGGGGCGAAGAACACCTTGCCATAGGACCAGTCGCCCATCTGGCGCAGGATCCCCGCCTCCGCCAACCGCTCGACGCAGCGCCGGGCGGTGTGGTAGGTGACGCCCAGGCGCTGCTGCACCTGGGGGATCGTGAGGATGGGGACTGTGAACAGGCTGTCGGCCACGCTGAGGTGCAGGGCCGAGGAGCGCACCTGCGTCAGCGTCCGGCGCCAGCGGTCCTGCAGCTCCTGCAGCCTCCTCACCCGTGCCACGGCGTCTTGGGCCTGCTCGGCCACGCCCCGGAGAAAGAAGAGTATCCACTCGCGCCAGGCCCCTCGCTGGCTGACGGCCAGCAGGTGATCGTAGTAGGCCCCCCGGTGACGGTCGAAGTAGGCGCTCAGGTACAGCAGCGGGTGGGGGAGCAGGTTCCAGTGGACGAGGAGGAGGGAGATGAGAAGGCGTCCGATCCGGCCGTTGCCGTCCAGGAACGGGTGGATGGCCTCGAACTGGTAGTGGACGAGCGCCAAGCGCACCAAGGGAGGATGATCGTTCCCGGCGTGAAGATACCTCTCGAAGGCGTCCAGGGCCGCTTCCATCTCCCCCGGGGGAGGCGGCACGAACTCGGCATCCGCCAGGCTGCTTCCCGGCCGCCCGATCCAGTTCTGACTGCGGCGGAAGGCGCCGGGGTCCGCCTGTCCCCCCCGGACGCCCTCCATCAGCCGCTCGTGCAGCTCCCGGATCAGCCGCAGGCTGACCGGCAAGGTTTCCAAGCGCCGCAAGCCGTACTCCAGGGCGCGGACGTAGTTGTGCACCTCGCGGACGTCCGGCGCCGGGGCCGGCAGGCCGGGAATGCTCAGTTGCCCGGCCTCGTAGGCGTACAGGTCCGCCAAGTCGGCCTGGGTTCCCTCGATACGCGAGGACAGGACCGCCTCCCGTCTGAGGAAGGGCGCCACCAGCAGATGCGGGTTGGGCAGGGTCCGTCCCACCCCCGCCAGCTCGCCCAGGGCGCGGTCGGCGGCGGAGAGGTGCCAGATCAGTTCCCCGTCGAAAGAAAGGTCGGGCGGCAGGGGGTGCGGCACGAACGCCCAGTAGGTGCCCTCCCCGCTCCCCACGCGCACCAGCCGGCCGGCGGCATCGCTCACGAAGTGCCCGGGATCCATGGGCATGTATTTACGCACCTGGAAAGGCGGATTCCTCCGTAAGCTCATGGCCGTGCGCTTTATGGTTTCCCGGCAGATCCCTCCCGGGCGCATCCGCGCGATACGCGGGGCGCCGAACCCCCCAGGGCAAAGCGAGAGGTGCCCTTGGCGGCAGTAAGACCCGGCCCGGCGAACGGTTCTTCTGGTAGACTCCTG
>CAYXQP010000076.1:0-7518 GCA_964467515.1 uncultured Eubacteriales bacterium
CAGCCGGCGCGGGCGGTGGTCCTGAAGGGCTGGCGCACCCTGGTGGCCGCGGAGGGGCTGACGTGGGTGAACCCGACGGGCGGCGAGGCCCTGGCCACGGGCGGCACGGGTGACGTGCTGGCCGGCGTCATCGGCGGCTTGCTGGCTCAGGGCGGCCAGGTGGCGGCGGCGGCCTGCGCGGGCGTGTTCGTGCACGGCCTGGCGGGCGACCTGGCGGCGGCGCGCGGTTCCTCCCGGGCCGTGGCGGCGGGGGACGTCCTCGCCCGCCTGGGGGATGCCTTCCGGCGGGTGGAGGAGGCGGCGGAGGGACGGGCTGCGGTTGAGGAGCGGGCGGCGGCGGAGGAGGAGCCCGCGGCGGAGTGGGGTGGCGGATGAGGCCAACCCGGGCCGAGGTGGACCTGGACGCCATCGCCGCCAACGCGCGCCGGCTGCGGGCGGCGGCGGGTCCGGCTGCCCTCATGGCCGTGGTCAAGGCCGACGGCTATGGCCACGGCGCGGTGCCGGTGGCGCGGGCGGCCCTGGCGGCCGGGGCTTCCTGGCTCGGCGTGGCCTCGGTGGAGGAAGGGGTGGAGCTGCGCCGGGCGGGCGTGGAGGCGGCGGTGCTGGTGCTGGGCTGGACGCCGGCGTTCCAGGCGGCCCAGGGGGTGGCCTGGGACCTGCGCCTTGCGGCTGTCTCCGGGGAGCACGCGGTCGAGCTGGCGGCGGCGGCCGGTCGCGGCTGGGAACCCGACGGCGAGGGGGCGGCCCGCGGCGAGGGGAGGCGGGAGGGGGCGCCTCGCGCCGGCAGGCGTCGCGGCGCCCTGCGGCTTCACCTCAAGGTGGATACGGGGATGGGGAGGCTGGGCATACCGGCCACCGCGCCGTCGCTGGTGGCCGCCGCCGCCGAGGAAGCCGTCCGCGTGGCGCGGCTGCCGGGCGTGGAGCTGGAGGGGGTGTTCACCCACCTGGCCCGCTCGGAGGAGGCGGGGGAGGGGGAGGAGTTCACGCGACGGCAGCTGGAACTCTTCCTCGACCTGACCGGACGCCTGGAGCGGGCCGGGCTGCGCCTCCTCCGCCACGCCGCCAACAGCGGCGCCATCCTGGGCCGGAGGGGGGTGGACCTGGACTTGGTCCGGGCAGGCATAAGCCTCTACGGCTATCACCCGGCCGGGCCGGCGGCGCCGGTGGAGGAGGCCGCGGGCCTGCGGCCCGCCCTGCGGTGGCTGTCGGCCGTGGCCCAGGTAAAGGAGGTGCCGGCCGGGACACCCGTGAGCTACGGCGGCACCTTCGTGACCGAGCGGCCGAGCCGGCTGGGCGTGGTCCCCGTCGGCTACGCCGACGGTTTCTCCCGGCGCCTTTCGGGGAAGGGGCGGGTGCTGGTGCGCGGCCGGCGGGCGCCGGTGGTGGGGCGGGTGTGCATGGACCAGATCGTGGTGGATCTCTCGGAGGCGGGGCCCGTGGAGGCCGGGGAGGAGGTGGTGCTGCTGGGGGCCCAGGACGGCGAGGCCATCTGGGCCGACGAGATGGCGGGATGGCTCGGCACCATCAGCTACGAGGTCCTGTGCGGCATCGGCCGGCGGGTTCCCCGCGTGTACCGCCTGGCCGGCGGCGACGCCGGGCGCCCGGGCCGGGGCTGGACTCCGGCGGGAGGGGACGGCCGGCGGGAGGAGGGCCGGGGCGGGACTCCGGCGGGGGGGGACGGCCACCGGGAGGAGGGACGGGGCGGCGCGGAGCGGAGCGCCCCCGCATACAGGTGGAGGTAGCGGTGACGCCCGCGCCGGCGGGGGCGGACCGGGGGGATGCCCGCTTGGAGGTGCGCCGGGGTGACCTCTTCTTCGCCGACCTGAACCCCGTGGTGGGATCGGAGCAGGGCGGCGTGCGCCCCGTCCTGGTGATCCAAAACGACGTGGGCAACGGGTACAGCCCCACCGTCATCGTGGCCGCCGTCTCCGCCCAGGTGCAAAAGGGCCGCATGCCCACCCACGTGGAGCTGCCGTCCGAGGCCGTGGGGCTGGAGCGGGACTCGGTGGTGCTCCTGGAGCAGATCCGCACCATCGACAAGCGCAGGCTGCGGGAGCGGGTGGCGCGCGTGGGAGAGGAGATCATGGCGCGCGTGGACGCGGCGCTGCTCGTCAGCCTGGGCCTGGAGGGCCTGCCCGACGCCGCTGGCTGCCTGCTGCGGCGGGGGCCGGGGGCGGCTCCGCCGGGTCCGGGGTGGGGACGGCGGGGTGACGCCGCGCGTGCTCGTCACCTGCGGCGAGCAGGAGGACCGGTTCGTGCTGGCCCGGGCCTGCGCCGACGCCCTGGCCAAGGCGGGCGCCCTGCCGCTCATCCTGCCGCCCGTGGCGCCCGGCACCGGCCGGCCCGCTCTCTTGCTGGCGGAGAGTCGGGGGGTAGGCGGGGGACCGGAGGCCGTGGGGGAGGTCTTGGGACGAGCCGCCGGAGCGGCCCTGGAGGGGGCCGACGGCCTCGTCCTGAGCGGGGGTTTCGACATCGATCCGCGGCTCTTCGGCGAGGAGCCGTTGCCCGGCCTCGGGCGGCTCGAACCGGATCGGGACGTGTGGGAGGTGGCTCTCGTCCGGGCGGCCCTGGGGCGGGACCTGCCGCTCCTGGCCATCTGCCGGGGGATGCAGCTGCTCAACGTGGCGATGGGCGGCGACATGTACCAGGACCTCGCCTCCCAACGCCCCGGCTCGGCCAAGCACTTCCAGGAGGCGCCCGGCTGGTGGCCGAGCCACGCCGTGCGGGTGGAGCCGGGATCGCGCCTGGCTTCCCTGCTCGGCTGCGAGGGCCCTCCGACCGCGGGGAGCGGGGGCGGAGCGGGCGCCGCGACGGACCCTCCGGGGTCGGGCGGGTTCACGTTGACGGTCAACAGCCTCCACCACCAGGCCATCCGCGGGCCGGGGCATGGCCTGCGGGTGGTGGCGACGGCGCCCGACGGCGTGGCGGAGGCCGTGGAGAGCCCGGACCACCGGTTCGTCCTGGGGGTCCAGTGGCATCCGGAGCTGATGGAGGGAGACCGGCTCGTGGCGGCCTTCGTGGACGCTTGCCGGGAGAGGCATCGGGCGGGCACGCGCCGGCGGTGAGTGCCGCTTGCGCCGGATGGCGGCGGGGATGACCGGTGAGGACGGGACGCCCCGTCGGGGAAGCCGATAGGCGAGGCGGGGGCGGAGAGGAGCCCGCCGTCCCGGTGGGGAGGCGGCGGGCTCCGTGCAGGCGGGTCGAGGAAGCGCTTTCCGGTTTCCCCACGCGGGGCGGACCCGGCGAGGACCGGTCAGGAGCAATGGGCGATGGACCCCTCGATGAGACGGGGACTCGTGGGCGTGGCGGGCGGCGGCACCGTCAGCGGCTCGCTGGTGACGAAGACCTCGTTGAAGCCCACGAAGGGCGTGCCGTCCCTCAGTCCGATCCAGGTGCCGGCCATGGACGTCTCGTTGAGGTCCACCCGGAGCACCTGCCCCGTGCGCGAAATGCCCACCCAGCCTGCGTAGGTGACGCCCACCTGCAGGGCGGGCATGTTGTGGGCCACGATGAAGGCGTGGCCGGTGGAGGGGACCACCAGGGCCGCCCCCATGGAGTTGGGCGCGCTCGAGGTGGCCTCCAGGATGGCGGGGCAGAAGGGACGCGGGACGGGTGCCGGCGGGATGCAGATCTGTTGGCCGGGGAAGATGAGGTTGGGGTTAACGATCTGGGGGTTGGCCGCCAGGAGGGCCTGGAGGCTGACGCCGAACCTTTGGGCGATGAAGAAGAGGGTGTCGCCCGGCTGCACCGTGTAGAGGAAGCCTCCGGGGCAGGGCGGCGGCGGTGGTATGACCTGCTGGGCCTGCACGGTGCCGGCGTCGGTGGCCGAGGACTGGGTGGTGTGCCCTGGGACCTGGCCCTTCTGGCCGCCGCAGGGCGAAGCCTGCTGCGAGGTCGCCTGGTGGGCCGAGGCCGCGGGTGCGGCTGCCGCTTTCTGGAGCGGTGTGTTCATCCTTCCGGTTCACCTCCTTTCCGGGCTGCGCGCGGGGTGGCCGGCGCGGTGACGCTAGCCGGGCGCCGCCGGTTTTCTCCGTGGCCGGCGGTTCGGCGCGTGGCCGGCGGTTCGGCGCGTGGCCGGCGGTCCGGCGCCGCCGGTCCCGCGCACGCCTGGCAGCCTGACCCATACTACTCGGGTGCCGGACGAGGGGTGACGAGCGGTGGCTTGGACGATGCAGGTGCTGGTGTACCGGAGCGAGGTGGTCGAGTCGGCCCATCGGGTCCACGGGGCCGTGGTGGACGGGGAGGGGCGCCTCCTGGCGGCGGTGGGGGACGCGGACCTGGTCACCTTCGCCCGTTCCGCCGCCAAGCCGCTCCAGGCGGCGGCCGTCGTGGGGGCGGGGGCCGCCGACGCCTTCGGCTTCACGGAGGCGGAACTGGCTCTGGCCTGCGCCTCCCATGCCGGCCAGGAAAGGCACGTCGAGGGGGTGGCGGCCATCCTGGCCCGCCTGGGGTTCGCGGCGGCGGACCTGGAGTGCGGCCTCCAGCCGGGCCGGCCCACCCCCCTCCACCACAACTGCTCGGGGAAACACGCCGCCATGCTGGCCCTGGCGCGCCACCGGGGCTGGTCCACGGCCGGTTACACGGCCGCCGCGCACCCCGTCCAGCGGGAGTTGATCGGCGCGGTGGCGGCGGCGGTGGGCCTGCCGGTGGAGGACGTGCGGCTGGGCGTGGACGGCTGCTCGGTGCCCACCTTCGCCCTGCCCCTGCGGCGTCTGGCTCTCGGCTTCGCCCGCCTGGCGGCCGATACGGGCCCCCTGGGCCGGGTGCGGGCGGCCATGGCGGCCCGCCCCGACATGGTGGCGGGCGACGGGCTCTTCGACACGGAGCTCTGCCGGGTGACGGGGGGGCGCGTGGTGGGCAAGAGCGGCGCCGAAGGCGTGTTCGCCGCCTCGGTCATGGTGGGGGGTGGGACCGGCGGCCCGACCCGGCGCGGAGGTGCCCCGGGCGGTCCGGGTCGGCGAGGAGAGGGCCCGGCGGGTGCGGCGGCGAGCCTCGTCGGCGGGTGGGGGCTGGCCCTCAAGGTGGAGGACGGTGCCGGCCGGGCCGTGGCCCCGGCGGCCGTCGCTCTGCTCCGGCGGCTCGGCTTCCTTGCCGAGGAGGAGGCCGGGGCCCTGGCTCCCTTGGCCTCCCCCTTGGTTTACAATCACCGTGGACAGGCCGTGGGCCGCGTGGAGGCGGTGTGGATCGGGGGGTGAGGCGGTGGCTCCGCCGAGCAACAGAGAGAGGCTCGTGGCGCTCTCGGTGCAGGGCGAGGTGTCCCATCCCGACGTGTGGTCGCGCTCCTACGACGTGGGCTTCGACGGGCGGCCGCGCCTCCTGCCGGGCACGGGCGGCGTCGCCTACAACGTCCGCGTGGGGGACCCGGCCTGCGGCTGGGCCGGCGACCACGTGGAGCCCGGCGCCAGCATCAAGGCCAAGGAAAAGGAGGACAACCTGGGCCTCAACACCTTCGCCTGCATCGGCAACCGCGCGCTCGTCCTGTCGGGGGAAGCCAAGGGGGCGACGGGGATCGTCACCGGCAAGCACGGCGGCGTCGAGCACGTGCTGGTGGCGTTCCCCCCTGATGCCTTGGAGAGGCTGGCCGTGGGCGACAAGGTGCTGGTGCGGGCTCGGGGGCAGGGGCTGGAGATCGAGGGTTTCCCCGGCGTGGCGGTCATGAACGTGGACCCGGACGTGCTGGAGCGCCTGGGGATCGAGGTGGCCGAGGGGAGGCTGCGGGTGCCGGTGGCGGCCGAGGTGCCGGCGGCCCTCATGGGCTCGGGCATCGGGAGCCTCACCGGCGCCCGCGGCGACTACGACCTGACCACCCAGGACCGGGAGCTGATCCGGGAGCTGGGCTTGGACCGCCTGCGGCTGGGCGACCTGGTGGCGGTCCGGGACCGGGCCTCCCACTGGGGGCGCCAATACCGGCGGGGGGCCGTGGAGGTGGGCGTGGTGATCCACACCGATTCCTACGTGGCGGGTCACGGGCCGGGCGTGACCACCATCCTCTCCTCCCTCGAGGGGGAGATAGAGCCGGTCCTCGACCCCGAGGCCAACCTGCTGCGGGCTCTGCCGGAGCTGGCGGCCTGGCGCGCCCAGGCGCCCGCGGGGTGGGGGCCGGCGCCGGGCGGGCAGCCGGCGGGAGAGGGCGGCTCCCGGTCTCGCGGCGCGGCGGGGGAAGCCTGACGTGGGAGCGGCCGGGGGCGGCGAGACGGTCCTCGTCACGGGCGGGGCGGGCTTCATCGGCAGCCACGTGGCGGAAGCCATGCGGGACGCCGGTCACCGTGTGGTGGTGGTGGACGACCTGTCCTCGGGTTCCCCCGCCAACGTGCCGGAGGGGGTCGAGTTCCACCGGCTGGACATAGGCTCGGAGGCGGCGGCCCGGCTGGTGGCGGAGCGCCGGCCGCGCTTCGTCTTCCACCACGCCGCCCAGATATCCGTCTCGGCCTCGGTGCGGGACCCTGCCCGCGACGCGCGCGTCAACGTGCTCGGGACTCTCAATCTGCTCCAGGCGGCGGCCGAGGCTGGAGTCGAGAAGTTCGTCTTCGCCTCCACCGGGGGCGCCCTTTACGGCGAGGGCGGCGAGGAGCCGGTGGGGGAGGACCGCTGCCCGACCCCCCTGGCTCCCTACGGTGTGAGCAAGCTGGCCTGCGAGGGGTACCTCCGGGTGTTCGAGCGCGAGCGGGGGCTCCGCTACGTCAGCCTCCGCTACGGCAACGTCTACGGGCCACGCCAGGACCCCCACGGCGAGGCGGGGGTGGTGGCCATCTTCGCCACGCGGATGCTGGCCCGCGCCGGGAGAGGCGCGGCCGCGCCCGGCGGGCCCGGCTCGGTGCGGGCCGGGCGCGCGGAGGCGCCGTCCGGCTCCGAGGAGGCAGGTCCGCCGGAGCCCGTCGTCAACGGGGACGGGCGCTACGTGCGCGACTACGTCTACGTGGGGGACGTGGTGCGCGCCAACCTGCTGGCGGCCGAGCACCCGGGGAGCGGCGCCTTCAACATAGGCACGGGGCGGGGCGCCGACGTCAACGAGCTATGGGAGATCCTGGCCCGGCTCACGGGATACCGGGGCGAGCGGCGCCACGGACCGCCGCGTCCCGGCGACGTGCGCCGCATCACCCTGGACGCCTCCCGGGCGCGCCGCGAGCTGGGCTGGGAGCCGCGCGTCTCCCTGGAGGAAGGGCTCCGGCGCACCGTGGCGTGGTTCCGCGGAGCCGCCTCCCGGCCGGCCGGTCGGTGACGAGCGCGGGCGAAGGGGGGAGAGCGGGTGGACCAGGCGGTTTTCCTGGGCGAAATGCTGCCGGCGGAGGTGGAGGCGTTCCTGGTCCACACCAATCCCTGGTGGCAGGGCAAGCCCCTGCGGCCTCTCCCGGTCTTCCGCCGCTGGCTGTTCACCGACGTGCTGAAGAGCTTGAAAACGGGGCTGACGCCCGTGACGGCTCTGCGGGGTTGCTAACTGCTCAGGCTTTCATGGCAGAACGTCGCAGGCCAGAGAATTCTCTGACTGCCGCGCCGTCCTTGTCTTGCTGTGCGCACATG
>CAYXQP010000077.1:0-1758 GCA_964467515.1 uncultured Eubacteriales bacterium
CGCCCCCGCTCCACGCCCGGGACCATGGCACCGTGGACCCCGTGTCGAAAAACCTTGTCGAAAACTGCGGCCGGTAACGCTTTTCAAACTCGGCCGTTGTGGGCAAAAGCCTGTGGATAATGTGGATAACTCTGTGGGCAAGGGTCTTTTTCTGCCCTCCGACCTGTGGATAACCGGCCGTGCTCCGCCACCGGTGACTCGACCTCGCCCCCGCCCTGTCGAAAAATGGCCGCGCGTTTCGACAAAATCCGGAGGATCGCCACAGGGCGCCACCCCGTGAGCACTGCCTCAAACCCTACGAGCACAGCCTCAACTCCGACGAGCGCACTCTCAACCGCCACCCCGTGAACAGCGCCTCAACCGGTGCCCCATGATCAGGGCCTCAACGGGCGCTCCCGCGGCGGGACCCCTCGCCGCCCTCCCCCCTGGCCAGGGCCACGCCCTCGTGCAGGACCGCCGTCACCAGGTCCGGACCGTCCATCTCCACGTAGACGCGCACCACGGGTTCCGTGCCGGACGGGCGCAGCAGTATCCAACCCCTGCCGTCCAGAAAGAACTTGTGGCCGTCCAGGGTGTCCACGCGCGTCACCGCCAGGCCGGCGAAGGCCCGCGGCGGATCCTCGCGGAGGCGCCGCAGCAGCTCCTCCTTGGCCGCGGGCGTCAGGTGCAGGTCCTCCCGCCGGTAGAAGTGGGGGCCGACCTCCGCCAGCAGTTCCCGCACCTGTTGCCCCAGGGTCATCCCCCGGCGGGCCATGATCTCCAGGAGCAGGAGACAGCTCAGGAGCCCGTCCCTCTCGGGTAGGTGGTTCTTGATGCCGATGCCACCGCTCTCCTCGCCGCCGATGAGCACGTCCTCCCGCAGGGCCAGCTCGCAAACGTGCTTGAACCCCACCGGCAGGACGCGCAGGGGCAGGCCGTGGCTCCTGGCGATGCGATCGGCCATCTCCGTCAGGGCGAAGGTCTTGGCCACCGTGCCCCGCCAGCCTTTGTCCCGCACCAGGTGGAGCAGGATGAGGGCGAAGATGCGGTGCGCGTCCACGAACCCGCCCTCCTCGTCCACGGCCCCCACCCGGTCCCCGTCGCCGTCCACGGCCAGCCCCGCCGCCGCCCCGTGCCGGCTCACGGCCTCCCGGAGCGCGGTCAGGTTCTTCTCGATGGGCTCCGGATTGATGCCGGGGAAGGCCGGGTTCACCTCCCCCCGCACCTCCACCACCTCGACCCCCGCCGAACGCAGGAGCCCGGCCAGGTAGCCCTGGCCCGCGCCGTACATGGCGTCCACGGCCACGGGCCGGCCGAGCCGACCCACCGCCTCCAGGTCCACCAGCCGCGCCAACTGCGCGGCGTAGCTGGGCCAGGGGTTGAAGAGCCTGATCCCGCCGCCGGCCACGGCGGCGTGGAAGTCGATGACGCGCGGCTGCCTGCCCGCCGCCTCGTTCTCCGCCAGGGCCTCCTCCACGGCCCGGGTGATGGACGGCAGCGCCGAGCCACCGTAGTCGGCCTTGATCTTGAAGCCGTTGTACTCCGGGGGATTGTGGCTGGCCGTGATCATGACGCCCCCGGCCGCCCCGTGCTCCCGCACCGCCCAGGACACGGTGGGCGTGGGCACGAAGCGGTCCGCCAGCAGCACGCGCACCCCGTTGGCCGCCAGCACCCGCGCCGTCTCCTCGGCGAAGCGCCGCGACAGTAAGCGCGTGTCGTAGCCCACCACCCCCAGCGGGCCGCCCCGCCCGGCCGCTCCCCCGCCGCCCCGCGCCGCCC
>CAYXQP010000077.1:1821-7478 GCA_964467515.1 uncultured Eubacteriales bacterium
CCGGCCGGCCGGACCGGCCGGGCTCTCCTGCCGGCGTAGGTAGTCGGCGTAAGCCTGCGCCACCCGCCTCACGTTGCCGAAGGTGAACTCCTCCGCGATGACGGCCCGCCACCCGTCCGTCCCAAAGACGATCACGCCCTCCGCCACCCCCGCCCATCCGTCGGCCCCCCGGCCGGCCGCGCCGCGACGGCGCACCCGCCAGCCGCCCGCCGCTCCCCGGCCGGCGCGGCTCCGGAGGGGGGACCAAGCAAAAGGCCGGCTCCGCCGGCCTCACCAGCCTCCATCAGAGTTTATTGGCCATCAGCCACGGATTCCCTGCCGCGTCGCCTTCAAAAATGCGCCCCCAGGACGTCCTCCCCGCCACGGGAGGAGAGGGAGGCCGTCGCGTAGGACCGGCCGGCCCGCCTGCCCGCGGCCACCGCCGCCAGCCCCCGCCTCGCCTCCTCCATGGCGCAGCGGAGGAGGAGGGCGTTCTCGGCGTCCACCGCCAGGATGCGCCGGATAAGGGGGCCGCGGGCTTCCTCGGGGGCGGCGCAGGGCAGTCGCCCCAGAAAGTCGAAGAGGCGCCGCCTCCTCTCCATGAGCCGTCCGAACCGTTGCAGATCACCCTGGGCCAGGAGACGCCGCTGGTCCTCGGCTATACCCAGGATCCGACGATACAGCGCCAGCTCCCGTTCGGCCACCCTCGCCTTGCCCATCCCGGCCGGCCCACCCTGCCCGGCAGCGGGGGCACCCGTTTCCGCCGTCACCGCCGAACCCCCTTTCCCGACCCCGCGGCTAGCGGGCGCAGGCCACGTCGCTGAGCTGGCGGCACAGGTCCGCCCAGGCCTCCCGCAGGGTCTCCGTCACCAGCCGCGCCTCGCCCACCCGCCGCCGATCCTTGCGGATGTTGGCCTCCACCAGATGGTTCTGCAGGAACTCGTAGATCCGGTCCAGGTGCGCCGCCACCTCGCCGGCGTCGGTCCGCAGGCTGGCCCGCAGCTCGGCCACGACGGCCTGGGCCCTTACGATGGCGTCGTGGGCGTCGGGCCGCCTGCCCCGCACCAGCGCCTCCTCCGCCCGACGGAGGAAACCGAGGAGACCGTCGAAGCACATGAGGATGAGCTGTTCCGGGCGAGCCGTCGCCACCTGCACCTCCAGATAGCGCCCCTGGGCCACCGCGCCGTGCGTCTGGCTGCCCTGTCTCTGCAAAACCGCTGCCTGACTCAACGTGCTCCACCCCTCCCGAGGATTGGTTTCTCCCCCTGGACAGATGCCGCGTCCCCCGTTCCCCCGCGGCGGCCCCCGCCTTGCGCGGCCGGCCACCGCCCGGCCCTCCCGGTGCCGACGCCCGCCCGTCACGCGCCGCCCGTCAACCTGGCCGTGAGATACTGGCCTTGGGCCTGCAGCATGGCCACCATCCTCTCGGCGGCCCGGAACTGGTCCAAAAGTCTCCGCTCCCTCTGGGCCAAAAGCTCCTCCAGCCGCCCGATCTGTCTATCGAGCACATCCCGCTGCTTCTTCAGGGTCGCCTCCTTGCCCGGGATGACGCCGTCGGACAGGAGATAGAGGTCCAGGTCCGACTCCAGCATCTCCCCCACACCGTTGACGGAGGGGGAGGCGGCGAAAAAGAGCTCCTTGACGGCGTTGGCGTCGGCCTTCACGGCAGCCGTCAGCTTGGTTTCGTCGACGTAGTAGCGTCCGTCCTTGGCCGCGTCCACGCCCGTCCCCGACGGCTTCACCCCTATGTCGTCCAGGCTGTCGTAAGTGGTCAGCCCGGACACGATGGCGCTCATCCGGGAGCGCAATGTGCGCTCCAGCCTGGCCGCCGTCGGGTCGCCGAAGAGCTCGCCGCCCTTCTGGGTTTTCTGCTTGAGGAAGTCGACGACACTGTTCATCTGCTCCACGAAGCCCTTCACGGCGTCCACCGCCACCTGCGTGTCCTGCTCCACCGTCACCGTGGCGCTGCCCGCGCCGACCAGGGTGAGGGTGAGGCCCCCGAGGACGTCGTCCACCGTGTTCTTGGCCCGCGTCACGGTGAGCCCGTCGACGGTGAGCTCGGCGTCCAGGAGCCAGTGGCCGTGGGCGTCCACGTCGCCGGCCCGGACCGGCTCGTGCTTGAAGGCCCCGGCTGTCGCGTCCCACACGCCGACGGCGGCCAGGATGCCGTCCGGGTCGGCCGTCATGGCGATGGCGTTGGCCTTGCCCGTGGCGGCCGCCTTGAGCACCAGCTGGTTGTCCACCACCGACGCGACGAGCTGCGTCGCGGACGGATTCGCCTGGAAGGCGGCGTTGATCTTGTCGCGGACGGCCGCCAGCGTGTCGCCGTTGGCCACCTGCACCTCCACCCCGTTGAGGGTGAAGGAGAGCTTTCCGTCGCCGTTCCCGTCGCTCGCCGAGAGGGTCCACCCCGCCGCCTGGGCGTCGGAGTACACCATATGGGCCGTGGCCAGGCGCACCACCGTCACGCTGTAGCTGCCCAGAGCGGCGGCCGTGGTGGCTGTCCCCGTCACCACGCCGGCGTCGCTGGAAGTGACCTTGCGTGCCTGGAAGGTGCTGTCGAGCTTGAGGGCGGCCAACTTGGCGTCCAGGTTGGAGAGGCGGGTCTTGACGTCGGTCCAGGCCGTCCTGGCCTTGTCGAGGGTGGACTGCCGCGCCTGCAGGAGGAGGATGGGCCGGCGCTCGGCCTCGATGATCTTCTGCACCAGTTCCTTGTAGTCGTAGCCCAGGCTCCCTACCCAGCTGACGCCCTCCACCAACCTTCCCGCCCCCTAGGCACGCCTGTCCAGCACCGCGCCGACGAAACCCGCGATACGGGCCATCACTTCCAGGTATTCCTCGGGAGGGATCTCCTTGAGCGTCTCCCCCGTCTCGGCGTCCAGCACCCGCAGCACGATCCGCCCCGTCCCGTCGTGCACCTGAAAGCTCAGCCGGACATTCTCGGAATAAGTGGAGACGAGGTGCAGCCGACGCAGGAGTCGCCTGACGGCCTCCTCGTCCGGCCCACCCTGTCCTCCCGCGGCCCCCGGCTCCGGCCCGCCGATCCCGGCCGCCGTCATCCGACCCTCGACCGGGCCGGTCTCCAGGACGGACCGGGCCGCCGGCCGGCTGGGGGTCGCGGCGACGCGCCCAGGCAGGCTGACGTCGACCGCGATGCTGCGGTTGGCCACGGGCTCGGGCACGGCCATCTCACCCCGGTACGCAAGGTGCCCCCCTCCGCGCCACCCCCACTCTCATTTATCGTCGGTTTCGCCAGCGGTTCGCGCCGCAGCGCCCTTCTTGCCGTCACGCGGCGCCCGGCCGCCCCCGGTGGCGGCGAGGCGTCACCGCCCCGCCGCCACGAGAAGGGCATCCTGGGCGGCCTGCATCAGCTCCGACTCCGGATACCGGACCAGTCCCACGTGGAGGACCTGCCGCGCCTCCTCGTGCCGGCCCCCCTCGGAGAGGAGCCGGGCCAGCGAGGTGTAGGTGGCGACCCGATCCGGGTTCAGCCGCAGGCACTCGGTGTAGAGGTTCACGGCGTCCTCGCCAAGGCCGCGCTCCTGGCACATCTGCGCCAGGAGGACCAGGCTGTCGTGGTCGTAGACGCCCTCCTCCAGGGCGTCGGCCAGCTCGTCGAAGGCCGAGTCGCGGAACCCCTCCCAGTAGTAGAGCCGGCCCAGCAGGAGCTTCTTCTCCGCCCGGCTGCCGGGAACCCGGTCCAGCAACGGCAGCGCCCGCTCGAAGAGCTCGAAGGCCCGGGCCCGCAGGAGGCTGCGCAGGAGCCACATGATCGCCCCCTCCGCGAAGCCGGCTTCCCCCTCGGCGCCGGGCGTCGCGGCGGTCGGCTCGCCACCCGCCAGGGCGCGGAGGAACTCGGCCAGCACGGCGCCCTGTTCCCGCGTCTCCTCCCGCGCCGCCGCCTCTTCGGCCAGGCGGTCGGCCTCCCGCCTGTTCCCCTCGACCAGGGAGGCGAGGGCGCGCAGGAGGACCGCGCGCGGCTTCAAGCCGTCCTCGCTCACCTGTTCTGCCAGGGACCGCGCCTCTTCTGTGCGCCCCATGAGGAAGAGGCACTCGGCCCGCACGAGCCGCGTCGAGTCCCCCCTGCCGCCCGGCTCCCCGGTGCGGCCCGGCAGCCAGGGCACGACGCTCTCGGCCTGATCGAGGAGCTCCAGGGCCTGGGCGGCCGCTCCTTCCTGGCAAAAGACGTGCGCCAGGTGCTCCCAGACGCGGCGGGGAGAAGCCTTGAGATGACGGCGGAAGAAAGCGGCCACGTCGGCGGGGACCTCGCGGCGGAGGAGCAGGACCGCCAGGCGCGCCGCGGCGCCGACGAAGCGGGGGTTCTCCCGCACGGCCTGGAGATAGGCCTGGGCGGCCTTGCCCTCCTCCCCCAGATGCTCGTGGGCCTGGCCAAGCCCGGCCCAGGCCTTGTGCCCGCCGACGCCCAGCTCGCTGGAGTACCACGGATCCGACGGACCGAGATCGAGGCACCGCTGGAAGGCCTCCTTGGCCTCGGAGAAGCGGTTCTGCTGGAGCAGAGCCATACCCTCGATGTAGACCAGGTCGGTGAAGCCGGGAAAGCCCTCCTGCGCCTCCCTGGCCACCTTGAGGCACTCGTCGTGCCGTCCGAGGTAGAGGAGGCAGACACAGAGGTTGCGCACCAGCATGTCGGCGTAGCCCACGTCGAGCCGCGGCAGGCCGCGGAAGCTGTGCGTGAAACAGCCCAGCGCCTGCTCGAACTCGCCCAGGCGCAGGTACTCCATGCCCAGGTTGAAGAGCATGAAGCTATCGTCGGGCTTTTCCGCCAGGGCGCGCCGGATGATCTCCACGTTGCGCTCGATCTTGTCCCGCTCCAGGGTGGCCCGGCGGGTGTAACCGTAATGGCGGATCCTGATCTGCGAGAAGTCGGTCCGGCCGCCGGCTTCCTGCACCACGGCCAGCATCTGCTCATGGATGGGCCCCCGGTAGCGATGCTCCAGCCGGTTGCGGAAGAGGCGGAACTGGCCGTGCACCAGCGCCTCGTTGTCATCCTCGCCGTCCCCGAGGTAGTTCAGGCACCGGACGAAGTAGCCGTCCTTGTCCGCGGAGCGGAGAAGGGCCCGGACCAAGGGCCTGTCCTCCTCCACCAGTTCCTCGTCGGCGTCCAGGTGCAGGATCCATTCCCCCGTCGCCTGCTCGAGGCCGGCGTTGCGCGCGGCGCTGAAATCCCCCGTCCACGGGAAATCGATGACGCGGGCGCCGAAGGAGCGAGCTATCTCCCTGGTGGCATCGGTGGAACCGGTGTCCACCACGATCATTTCATCCACGACGCCCAGGACGCTCTCCAGGCACCGCGGCAGGTTTGCCTCCTCATCCTTGACGATCATGCAGAGGCTGAGAAGCGGGCGCACGCCACATCCCCCCTTCGGTTTCTCCACCCTCCGAACTGCCGTCCCCGGCGGCGCCGCCAACAGGGCGAAGCCGGTGTCCGCCGCCGGTCGCCCCCGGCTCCGGGGCGGGCGGCGGGGGCTTCAGCCTCGCCGCCCGCCCGGAGGCCGTCTGGAAGGCGTTCAAGGCGGCGGCCCTCGCTCGCCGCCGCCTCGCCCGTCCCCGCTGCTACAGAACCTCCTTCACCGGTCCCTACCGCAGGAGCTGCAGGACGGCCTGCGGCGCCACGTTGGCCTGGGCCAGCACGGCGATGCCCGCCTGCTGCAGGATGG
>CAYXQP010000078.1:0-6316 GCA_964467515.1 uncultured Eubacteriales bacterium
CGGGCGGCGCCGGGGGCGGCTCGGCGGCGCCGGGTGGCTTCCGGTCGGCGCGGACGGGAAGCGCGCCGGGCGGCGGCGCGGCGGCCTGGATGGCGGAGCTGCGGCCCGGCGACAGGGTGCGGCACCGGCAGTGGGGCGAGGGCACGGTGGTGACGGTGCGCGGCGCCGGCGAGGAAGCCGAGCTGGCGGTGGCTTTTCCCGGACACGGCGTCCGGGTGCTCCTGGCGGCGTACGCGCCCCTGGAACCCGCCGGGGCCACGGGCGGAGAGCGGGGCGGCACGGGGGCCGCCCGCGGGGGGCGGGGCGCCGCGGGGACGGCGGCGGGCGGGTGGGGTGCGCCGTGAGGGCGGGGTTCCTGGCCCGGCTCTGGCAGGGCGCGGTGCTGGGGGTGGCGGTGGTGCTGCCGGGCATCAGCGGCGGCACGGCCGCCCTGGTCATGGGCATCTACGAGGAACTGGTGCGCGACTTCAGCCATTTCCGCTGGCGCCCCCACCTGGCCTTGGCGGCGGGGGCGGCGGCCGGCCTCCTCCTGGGCGCCCGCGCCATCGGCTGGATCATGGAGGCCGTGCCGGACCGGCTGGCGGCCTTTCTCCTGGGCGTGGTGCTGGCCAGCGCCTGGCTGGTGCTGCGGCGCTTCCCCCGGCCCGGTCCGGCGGGGCTCCTGGCCCTCCTGGCCGGCGTCGCGCTGGCCCTGGCCCTGGCGGGGGAGCCCCTGGCGCGCAACGGCCGCCAGGCCGCGGCGGGCGAGGTCTTCCTGGGCGGCACCGTGTCGGCGGCCGCCATGATGCTGCCCGGCATGAGCGGCGGCACCCTCCTCATCATGCTGGGCCTCTACGACGACATGGTGACGGCCCTCAACCGGCTGGAGCTGGCGCGGCTGGCCGTCTTCTCGGCCGGGGCGGCGCTGGGCATGTTCGGCGTGGCGCGGGCCGTGTCGCGCCTCCTGGCCCTGGCGCCCGTGCCCGTGGGCCTCTTCCTGGGGGGCATGATCCTGGGGTCGGCGCGGGCCGTGGTGCCCCGCGCCTTCGACCCGGCGGCCGCCGTGCTCCTGGCGGCCGGGGCCGCCTCCGTCTACGCCGCCGCCCGGAGGGAAGCCGACCATGCCGCGTGACAGCGATGCCGCCGCGCGCCAGGGGGGCGCGGTGCCGCCTGAGGAGGAGGTGCGGGAGCGGCTGCGCCGCCTGCGGGAGGAGATCGCCTACCACGACTACCGTTACTACGTGCTGGATTCGCCCGTCATCACCGACGCCGAGTACGACGAGCTGGTGCGGGAGCTGGCGCGCCTGGAGGAAGCCTATCCCCACCTGGTGACCCCCGACTCGCCCACCCAGCGGGTGGGGGGGCGGCCCGCCGAGGGCTTCGCCCAGGTGCGCCACGCCGCGCCCCTCCTGAGCCTGGCCAACCTCTTCAGCGAGGAAGAGATCCTGGACTTCGACCGCCGCGTGCGCTCGCTGCTGCCGGGCGAGGCGGTGGCCTACGTGGTGGAACCCAAATACGACGGCCTCTCCGTCGCCCTGCAGTACGAGGGCGGGGTGCTGGTCCGCGGCGCCACCCGCGGCGACGGCGAGGTGGGCGAGGACGTGACGGCCAACCTGCGCACCGTCAGGACCATCCCCCTCCGGCTCCTGGGCGACCCGCCCCCCGTCCTCTGGGTGCGGGGCGAGGTCTTCATGCCCCGGCGCGCCTTCGAGCGGCTCAACGAGGAGCGGGCGCGGCAGGGCGAGCCCCTCTTCGCCAACCCGCGCAACGCGGCGGCCGGCTCCGTGCGCCAGCTCGACCCGCGCGTGACGGCCCGCCGGCGCCTGGACTGCTTCGCCTACGAGATCCTGACGGTGGAGGGCCGGGAGGTGCGGACGCAGGCGGAGGCCCTGGAGCTGCTGAGCGGGTGGGGTTTCAAGGTGAACCCGGAGCACCGCCTCTTCCACGACGCGGAGGAGATGGCGCGCCACTGCGTGGGGTGGGAGGGGCGGCGCTGGGAGCTTCCCTACGAGGTGGACGGCATGGTCATCAAGGTCAACGACCTGGATCAGCAGCGCCGCCTCGGCGCCACGGCCAGGAGCCCCCGCTGGGCCGCCGCCTACAAGTTCCCCGCCGAGCAGGCCCGCACCCGCCTGGTGGACGTGGAGGTGTCGGTGGGACGCACGGGGGCGCTCACGCCCATCGCCATCCTGGAGCCGGTGCGGCTGGCCGGCACCACCGTCTCGCGGGCGAGCCTCCACAACGAGGACTACATCGCCGCCAAGGACATCCGCGTCGGGGACGTGGTGGTGGTGCAGAAGGCGGGGGAAATCATCCCCGAGGTGGTGCGGGTGGTGGAGGAGGTGCGCACGGGCGGCGAGCGGCCCTTCCGCATGCCGGACCGCTGCCCCGTCTGCGGAGCCGAGGCGGTGCGCCTGGAGGGGGAGGCGGCCCGCCGCTGCACCAACGTGGCCTGCCCCGCCCAGGTCCGGGAGACGGTGCGCCACTTCGCCTCGCGGGCGGGCATGGACATCGAGCGGGTGGGGCCGGCCCTCATAGACCAGCTCCTGGACAAGGGGCTCATCCGCGACGCCGCCGATCTCTACTACCTGCGGGCCGAGCAGCTGGAGCCCCTGGAGCGCATGGGGGCCAAGTCGGCCGCCAACGTGGTGGCCGCCGTGGCCGCCTCCCGCGAGCGGCCCCTCCACCGCCTCCTCTACGCCCTCGGCATCCGGCTGGTGGGGGAACGGACGGCAGAGCTGCTGGCCGAGCGCTTCGCCGGCGTGGACGAGCTGGCCGCCGCCACGGAGGAGGAGCTCCTCCAGGTCCCGGAGGTGGGTCCCGTGGTGGCCGAGAGCATCCGCGCCTTCTTCCGCCAGCCCCAGAACCGCGACCTCCTCGAGCGGCTGCGCCGCGCCGGCGTGCGCCTGGCCCGCCCGGAGGCGGAGGTCGCCCGCCGCGCCGGGCCGCGGCCCCTGGAGGGCGTGACCGTCGTCATCACCGGCACGCTGCGGACCATGACGCGGCAGGAGGCCGAGGAGGCCGTGGCGTCCCTGGGCGGCCGGCCCAGCGGCAGCGTGAGCCGCAAGACGAGCTACGTGGTCGTCGGCGAGAACCCTGGTTCCAAGTACGACCGCGCCCGCCAGCTGGGCGTGCCCGTCCTGGACGAGGAGGGCTTCCTCCGCCTCCTCGGCCGGCGGTGAGCGGCCGTGGCGGGGGAGCGACGGCGTGCCGGGCGGCCGCCTGTCCGCCGGGGAGGTTCTGCGCGGTGACGCGGTGGGTGGACGAGGTGCGCTACGGACCGGTGCTGCGGGGGCTCTGCCGCGCTTCCCTGGGGGCGGACGTGGTCGGCATCTTCGGCGACGTGGACTTCGGAGCCAGCATGAACGTGGGCGTGGCGGTTCTGACCCGGCGGCTCCGGGACAACGTCCGGCCCCTGCCCGCCGGCCTGGCGCGGGCGTGGGAGGGCCTGCTGCGCCAGGCGGGCCTGGCGGTCGAAGCCATGGGCCGCTCGGAGGGACTCCTCTTCGCCCGCGGCAGCGGTGAAGCCCCGGCGGTGCTGAGGCAAGAGCTGCGCGCGGCCGCGGAACGGGAGCCGGGACTGCCCGGGCGGGTGTCCTTCCTGGCCACGGCTGATGGCCTATTCGTCGGCGGGGTGTTGACCGAGCGCCCGCGTTGATGATAGTCTCTTTCAAAACATGAGAGGACGGCCGACCCGGTTCGGGCGCGACCGAGGCGGAGGCCAGGGACGACACCCCCGTCAGGGGGTGGGTCTCTGGCCTTTTGCGTTGGCGGGGCGGGTTGGCGGCTGCCCGCCCGGCCCAATGGGCCGCGGCCGGCGAGCGCCGACCGTGGACCCGGCACGTCTGCTGGGGCGCGGCGCGCCCGACGGGCAACGGGGGTCGGCTGTCGCAGGGAGGGATGGCGATGAGGGCGCTGGTCACGGGGGGAACGGGCTTCGTGGGCAGGGCGGTGGTGGAGGAGCTGGTGCGGCACGGCCACGCGGTGCGGGTGGTGAGTCGGCACCGGCCGCCCGCCGGCTTCCCCGCGCCAGGCCGCGAGGTCGAGTGGGCGCCGGGCGACGTGGGAGACGCCGAGGCCCTGCGCCGGGCGGCCGAGGGGTGCGAGGGGCTGGTGCACCTGGTGGCCATTCGCCGCCAGGTGGGAGGGCTGACCCATCGGGCCGTAACCGCCGAGGGAACCGCCAACGCGGTGGCGGCGGCGCGGGAGGCGGGCGTGCGCCGTCTCGTGTACGTGAGCGCCCTGGGGGTGGAGGGCGGCCCGGAGACGGAGTACTTCCGCGCCAAGAGGGCGGCCGAGGCGGCGGTGCGCGGCTCGGGGATCGAGTGGGTGATCCTGCGCCCGTCCTTCATCGTGGGGCCGGGCGGCTTCGTGGAGGAGTACGCGCGCCTCGTGCGGCGCCTCCCCTTCGTGCCGGTGCCGGGCGGCGGTCGGTACCCGGTCCAGCCCGTGGCCCTGGCCGATGTGGCGCGGGCCTGCCGCCTTGCGCTGGAGAAGCCGGCGGCCGCCGGTCGCACCTACGACCTGGCGGGACCCGATCGCGTCAGCTTCGCCGCCTTCGTCGCGCTCATCGCGCGCGCCGCCAAGGGGCGGGCGGTACCCCTGCTGCCGGTGCCCCTGGCCCTCATGTTCCCGGTGGCGGCGGTGCTAGGCCGTCTGGCGCCGGCCCGCGCCCCCGCCACCGTGGAGGAGCTGCGCATGCTGGTGGCCGGCAACGTGGGCGACCCCGGCCCAGCCCGGGACGAGCTGGGGCTCGACCCGACGCCGCTGGAGGCGGCGGTCCGCTCCGCCGTCGCCGCCCTCACCGCCGTCACCGCCGTCACCGCCGGGCGAGGCTCTCCTTGAGCGCCGCCGCCGTCGTGACGGCGAGGCCGGGCACCCGGTAGGCTGGCGCGCCGTCGGTCACCAGGATGGCGCCCCTGGCCGACGCCGTCGCCGCCAGGACGGCGTCGCGCAGGGAGAGACCTTCCCCCGCTCCCCAGCGAACCCAGCAGGTCGCAGCGGCGCGCGCCAAGGCGCCGTCCAGCGGCACCGTCTCGAGGGCCGAGAGGAGGAGGCGCAGGACGCGCTCCTCCTCGGGTTGCACAGGGCCGAGGCAGGCGTAGATCTCGGCCTCGGTCAGGGCCGAGATCAGCACCGCATCGTCATCGCCGAGGAGGTGCAGCGCCCCGCCGGCGTCCGGCTCGCCTCGCAGCAGATCCAGCAACACCCCTGTGTCAAGAAGGTAGCGACCCATGGCGTCTCCCCCGCGAAGATCCGTCTCTCACCCACGGCGGCCCGGCGTGCCGCTCCCACAGCGTGTGAGGGGGAGCGAAGACGCGGCGGGGCGCCAGCCTCTTGCTGCCGAAGAAGCCGGACACGATGCTCACCGCGTACGGGAACGAGGTGGACCTGCCGCAGTACGCCCGGATGGCGCGCCGCACCAGCTCGGCCACGGAAACGCCCATCTCCTTGGCCGTGTGCTCGACCATGGTCCATTGCTCCCGTGAGAGATAGAGCTGAGTCCGCTTTCCGAATCCCATAAGGAACCACTGCTACCATCTTAAGGGTTGCTCAGCGACCTGTCAAGGCGTGAGCCGCGCCACCCCTCCCGCGGCCGCGGACCGGGGCCTAGGGGCGGTCGCAGGCCATCGGCGAAGAAGAGCGAGCGGAGCCGGGATGGCCAATCGCTTTTGCTGCCCATTCCGATCCCCTGGACCACTGGTGGGCGGTCTGCGGGCCGGCCAGGGCCTGCGGGATCCACTCCTCGCCGTTGCTGACCGGGACCTCGGGAGCGCCGGGAAGGCAGGCGCCACTTGCACAGGCGCGGGCCGACGGCTGGGCTACTGCAGGATCGAAGCGCGGGGGAGACAAGACGTGGGCTTTATGTTTTATCAGGACAGCACTTCCTACAGCTGTGCCGTATACAGCACTGTTGCTGTATAAGCATAAGCTGGGATATAGGGGGGCAGGGAGGCCCTTCGCTCCGACCTGATCCTCAATGGCACGGCACTGAAGGCTGAAACGAGGTTATCGCGGCCAATCGCTGGGTTCGCTATGGGGTGCATCTCCCTGGGGAAGGGATGTGCCCCCATCACGTCCCGGTTGTCCCCATTTAGGAGACACGCCCGAATATGTTCACAGCGAATCCTACGGCATCAGCGTGTACAGCATTTCCTACGGCACCGGCGTATACAGCATTTCCTACAGCATCGGCGTGTACAGCTGAGGCGCTGTGATGACACCAGGTGAGGGTCATCGCCCACCGTCCGGAGCGCTACGGAGGAGTCGGGTTCGACTGCTTAGCGGGGTCGGCGGTGCCGCGGGATGGGCGGTGCGGCGGGATCGGCGGTGCCGC
>CAYXQP010000078.1:6416-7475 GCA_964467515.1 uncultured Eubacteriales bacterium
GGCGGTGCGGCGCGGTTCCACGAGGGCCGCGGGTTTCGTCGGTTTCGTGTTAATAGGGGAAGTGCCGGTCGGCCATCCTATCGGCGGTGACGCTGCCGGGAGGGGGGTGAGGCCGAGTGACCCTGACCTACACGGAGACGTGGTGGGTGGAGGAGTGCGTCAAGGCGGAGTCGCTGGCCGTGAAGCAGTTGCTGGCCTGCGAGCAGACGTGCGCCGACCAGGAGCTCAAGCAGATCTGCCGCGAGCTGGCGGAGACCCATCGGCGCCACGTGGACACCATCGCGGGCGCAGCGGGGGTGTACTGAGCAGGGGGCGAACCTGCCGATACCGAGGAGGAGGGTGAGCCGACCTTGGCCATCTTGAGCGACAAGGACATGGCCTCCAACGTGCTGATGCTGGAGAAGTCCATCGCCGAGCGGTACCACTGGAGCGCCCTGGAGGCTTTCAACCAGCCGGTGCTGCAGACCATGCTGCAGCTCCACGACGAGATCCACCGCAACGCCCGGCGCGTCTTCGACTACATGAACCGCAAGGGCTGGTACCAGCCCCGCGCCGCCGACGCCGCCACCGTCCAGTGGGTCCAGAATGCCGTGCGCCAGTCCCAGCAGGAGGTGGGCACGGTCATGCACAACCTGCCCCCCGTGGGCCAGCCGGCCCGCGAGCCCGTCTTCGCGGGCACGGGGGCGGGCATCGGCGCCGCCCCGGGAGCCGCCCCCGGCGGTTGGGCCGGTCCGGTCTACCAGCGTTTCTGACGGCGCCGCCGCCCTCACCGCCATCCGGCGCAGAGGCAGGGGCGCTTTTCCCCACAGTCGGCATCGGTCGTCATTGGGGGAGAGCCGAACGAGGAGGGACAGGGGACCGCCTGCAGAGCGGTCCCCTTCTTTGCCCGCGTGCGGCCTCGGCGCGCCCGCCGGGCGCCGGTGCGCATCGCCACGGCCGCCGCCCGCCGGGAGCCGGTGCGTGTCCGACCAAGGCGGCTCGGCGCGCGTGGAGCTGCTATGCTGTCGGCGGGGGGTGGCTCGCCTTGAAGGAGGCGGGAGCCGGCGGTGCGGCGGGACG
>CAYXQP010000079.1:0-7430 GCA_964467515.1 uncultured Eubacteriales bacterium
CTGCGCTCGGGCGACACGTTGATGAGGTCCACGCTGACGCCGGTTTCCGCCAGGGGGCGGAACACCCGCACGTCGGTGGCCGGCCCGTCGCCGCCGGCGGTGTAGACGGTCACCTGGGTTACGGCCGGGCGCTGGGTGACGGCCGTCACCACGTCGCCCTCGCGCCAGGCCGGCTGATCGCCCGCCGCCTCGTAGGCGTGGGTCACCAGGGTGCCCGGCGAGGAGGAGAAGGTGTGGCGGACGCGCAGGGGCAGGCCGGCCCGCATGGCCAGCTCCACGGCCCGCGGGTGGATGACGCGGGCGCCCTCGGCTGCCATCTGGAGCACCTCGTCGTAGGAGACGACGCGCAGGGGCCTGGCCTCGGGTACGATGTCGGGGTCGGCCGTCATGACGCCGTCCACGTCGGTGAAGATCTCGGCCGCCTCGGCCCGCAGGGCCACGCCCAGGGCCACCGCCGTGGTGTCGCTGCCGCCGCGGCCCAGGGTGGTCACGTCGCCCGTGTCCGAGATGCCCTGGAACCCGGTGACCACCACCAGGTCTCCGCGCTCCAGGTGCCTGCGCACGTGGTCGGGCTCCACCCGGAGGATGCGGGCGTCGCCGAAGCGCCGGTCGGTGACGAGGCCGGCCTGCCAGCCCGTCAGGGCCACCGTCTGTCGCAAACCGGCCCGGCGCAGGGTGCAGACCAGGATGACGGCGGCGATGATCTCGCCGCAGGACAGGAGGAGGTCCAGCTCCCGGGGAGAGGGGTCCGGGTCCACCTGCCGCGCCAGGGACACCAGGGTATCGGTGGCGTAGGGGTCGCCGGCCCGCCCCATGGCGGAGACCACCACCACGGGGGTGAACCCGCCGGCCCGCGCCTCCTGGATGCGGGCCACGACGGCCTCGCGCGCCTCGGCGCTGGCCACCGACGTGCCGCCGAACTTCTGGATGAGGCACCGCACCGCGCCCCGCCCTCCCCGGCGCCCAGCGGCGGCCGGGGGACCGGGGCGCCCGACTACAGCATTCCCTTTCGCAAGAGGAGCTCGGCGATCTCCAGGGCGTTGGTGGCGGCCCCCCGGCGGAGGTTGTCGGCCACCACCCACATGGTGAGCCCGTTCTCCTGGGACAGGTCCTCACGGACCCGGCCCACGTAGACCTCGTCCCGCCCCGCCACCGCCGCGGGCAGGGGGTACACGGCCCGGTCGGGGTCGTCCTGGAGCACCACGCCCGGCGCCGTGCGCAGGACGTCCTGGGCCTCGCGGCGCCCGAGGGGCCGCTCCGTCTGGACCGTCACCACCTCGGCGTGCCCCACGAAGACCGGGACCCGGACGCAGGTGGCGCCGATGGGCAGATCGGGCTCGCCGAAGATCCGCCGCGTCTCCCGCACCAGCTTCATCTCCTCCTGGCTGTACCCGGCGGCGTCGAAGGAGTCTATGTGGGGCAGGAGGTTGAAGGCGATGGGATGCGGGTACACCCGCGGCTCCAGGGGCAGACCGTCCAGGTGGCGGCGCGCCTGCTGGCGCAGCTCCTCCATGGCCTCCAGACCCGTGCCGGACACCGACTGATAGCTGGCCACGTGTACGCGCCGCAGGCCCGCGCGCTGCCGGATGGGATTGAGGGCCACCACCAGCTGGATGGTGGAGCAGTTGGGGCTGGCCAGGATGCCGCGGTGGTTCTCCACGGAATCGGGGTTGACGGCGGGCACCACGAGGGGCACGGCCGGGTCCAGGCGGAAGGCGTTGCTCTTGTCTATGACGGTGCGGCCGCGCCGCGCCAGCGCGGGCGCCAGCTCGCGGCTCACCTCCGTCCCCACGGCCAGGAAGGCCAGGTCCGCCTCGGCCACGGCCGCGGGCGAAGCCTCCTCCACCACCAGCTCGCCGCCCGCGAAGGGGACGCGGCTGCCCGCCGAACGCTTGGTGGCAAAGAGCCGGAGGGAGCTCAGGGGGAACCGCCTGTCCTCCAGGAGCCGCACCACCTGGGAGCCGACGGCCCCCGCCGCTCCCACCACGGCCACCCTCGGTCCCGGCAAGGCCCGCACCTCCTCCCGCCCCGCGCGGCGTCGGCCGGTCGCCGCCGTGGTGCCGCGCGTACGGGTTCACAAACCCACCGCCCCGGCCTCCGGCAGGCAGGCCCGGCTGTGGCGCCGCAGCATGGTGCCGCGCACCGCCTCCTCGCTCCAGCTAACCAACACCGGCTGGAGCTGCCGCCCCGCCAGGGCCGCCGCCACCGTGGGCACCAGGAGCTCCAGGTGCGCCACCAGCGAGTTGGGCTTGCTCTCCGGGCTGTCCTGCCCGAACGGTACAAAGTATACGTTCTTGGTATTCATGAGCAAAGCCCAGTTGAGGGCGTTGAGGCCCAGGCCGTCGTTGGTGCTGACGGCCAGGACCACGGGCCGGCCGTTGCGCAGGGTGGCTTGGCCGCCATGGTGACGGTGGAATCCGTGACGGCGTTGGCCAGCCGCGCCAGGGTGTTGCCGGTGCACGGCGCCACCACCAGGGCGTCCAGGAGCCGCGACGGACCCAGGGGTTCCACCTCCGGCAGGGTCCGCAGCGGCTCCCGGCCCGTGGCTTCCCTCAGCATGGCGCGCCACTGCTCGGGCGTGCCGAACCGCGTCTCGGTGGTGTCCACCGTGTGGGAGACGATGGGGATCACCTCGGCCCCCTCCGCGCGCAGGTCGCGGATGGGTGCGAAGACCTGTTCCAGGGTGCAGTGGGATGCGGCCAGGGCGAAGCCGATGTTCCTGCCGGCCAGCAGCACTGGGTCCACCCCTTTCTCTTGCCCTATGGGCGGGCGGGCGCGGCGGCCGCCACCTCCAGGGCCAGGCTCCACACCACCTGGGCGTAGAAGCGCCCGGCCGAACGCGGCGCCACGCGGCCCGGTAGGCCCGGCGTCAGGAAGGCCCGCCGGCCCAGGCGCTCGGCGGCCTTGAAGTCGGTCCCGCCGGGCGCCGTGGCGATGTCCACGATGACCACCCCGGGCCTGGTGCGGGCCAGGAGGCGCTCCGTCAGGACCAGGCTCGGCACGGTGTTGAAGACGAAGTCCGCCCCGGCCAGGGCGCCGGCCAGGGACTCGAAGGGCACCGGGTCGCATCGTTCCGCCAGGGCCCGCGCCAGGGCCGCGGGCTCGCGCGCCGCCACGCGGACCCGGGCGCCCAGGCCGTGGAGGGTGCGGGCCAGGGTCTGGCCGGTGGGGCCGTAACCCAGGACCAGGCAGGAGCTGCCGAAGACGGTGAGATCGGATTCCTCCATGGCGCGCTGGACGGCCCCCTCGGCCGTGGGGATGGAGTTGTAGATGGAGAAGTCGTCGCGCTCCAGGAGCTCCTCCAGGCGGAAACCGTGGCGGCGGGCCGCCTCGCGGAGCCAGCGGTTGGCCCAGCCGATGCAAAAGAGGGCCCCCGGGGCCACGGCCTCCAGGATGGAGTCGGTGAGCCACAGGCCGGGGAAGCCGGGTTGGCCGTAGAGGCGGTTGTCGGCGTCCAGGCCGCGGACGGGGCCCACCACCACGTCGGCCCCCGCCACGGCCTCGCGCAGGTTGGCGGCGGGGACGGCGCCCTCCAGCTCGGGCAGCCATGGCTGGCCGAAGACGCGCACGGCGGCTCCCTGCTCCAGCAGGTGCGCGGCGGCAAAGGATTCCCGCCGGTCGCCGCCCACCACGGCGACGGTCAGCCTCGATGGCATATGTACTACCCCTTTCCGGTTCGCCGGCCTTGCCTGTGTCTCCGGGCATGCCGCTGCGAGGATGGCGTGCCGACCTGCCCCGTAGCAGTATATTGCCGGTGCCGTGGCGCCGTGCGGAGCCGCGGCGCCGAACGGGGAGGGCCCGGTCGCGGGACACCCTTTTGCTTGCGGGGAGGCCGGGTTCAGGAAACCAGGTCGGCCAGGTCGTAGACGACGCGGTCGAGGGTGAGGACGCGGCGCACCGCCAGGATGACGCCGGGGCCGAAGGAGGCGCGGCTGACGGTGTCGTGCTTGAGGGTCAGGACCTCGCCCGTGCCGCCGAAGATGACCTCGTGGTGCGCCACGTGGCCGGGCAGGCGCACGCTGTGGATGGGGACCCGGCCGGCGCCGGCCTCCTCGAGGCGGCGGGCCAGGCGCAGGGCCGTGCCGGAGGGGGCGTCCACCTTGGTGTGGTGGTGCCTCTCCACTATCTCCACGCGGGGGTAGATCTCGGCCGCCTGGGCGACGAAGCGCAGGAGGAGCATGACCCCGAAGGAGAAGTTGGGTATGACGCAGGCGCCCAGGCCGCGGCGGGCGCACGCCTCCTCCAGCGCCGCCAGGAGGTCGGCCGGTATGCCGGTGGTGCCCACCACCGGCCGGACCCCCCGTTCCACCGCCAGCAGGGCGTGGTGCCCGGCCACCGAGGGGTGGGTGAAGTCCACCAGGACGTCGGCCTGGGCGCCAGCGAGGGCGTCCCGCAGGGTTTCGCTGACGCGGACCCCCAGGGGTCCCACCCCCAGCGCCTGGCCGGCATCCTGCCCGGCGGCGCCCCTGGCCACGGCGCCCACCAGCTCCAGGTCGTCCTCGCCCACCAGGGCGCGGGCCACCTCGCTCCCCGTCTTGCCCGTGATGCCGGCCATGACGATCCTGATGGGACGCGCCAACCCGCTCCCTCCCCCCGGCCGCCGGTGTCAGCCGCGGCGGACACCGGCGGGCGCCCCCCAGCGCGCGCCCGCCGCGCGGCGGGGCCCCCCGGCCGCCACGGGCCTAATTATAGCCCAGCTCGGCCGCCTGGCCGGCCAGGGCGGAGAATTGCTCCCGGTACAGGAGGGCGTAGAGGCCGCCTCGCGCCAGGAGTTCGGCGTGAGTGCCCTCCTCCACGAGCCTCCCTCCGTCCAGGACCAGGATCTTGTCGGCCTGCAGCACGGTGGAGAGGCGGTGGGCGATGACGATGCTGGTGCGCCCCGTGAGGAGGTGGTCCAGGGCTTGCTGCACCAGCCGCTCCGAGTGGCTGTCCAGGCTCGAGGTGGCCTCGTCCAGGATGAGGATGCGGGGGTCCTTGAGGATGACGCGGGCGATGGCCAGCCGCTGCTTCTCCCCGCCGGACAGGCGGTAGCCGCGCTCGCCGATGACGGTGTCATACCCCTGCGGCAGGGCCGCCACCACGTCGTGCACCTGGGCCGCGCGGCAGGCTTCCTCCAGGTCCGCCTGGGTGGCCTCCGGGCGGGCATAGAGCAGGTTCTCCCGGACGGTTCCATAAAAGAGGTAGGGTTCCTGGGTCACCACGCCCACCTGTCCGGCCAGGGAAGCCACCGTCACGTCGCGCAGGTCCACGCCGTCCACGGTGACGCGCCCCGCGTCGGGGTCGTAGAGGCGCAGGAGCAGGTAGGTGACGGTCGTCTTGCCGGCGCCGCTGGGCCCCACCAGGGCGCAGAGCTGTCCGGGTTCCACGGTGAAGGAGAGGTCGCGCAGGGCCGGCGTCCCCGGCCGGTAGGAGAAGGTGACGCCTTCGAAGGCCACGCGCCCGCGCACGGAGGCCAGGGGGCGGGCGCCCGGCCGGTCCCGCACCTCCGGTTCCAGATCCAGGTACTCGAAGATGCGCCGGAAGAGGGCCAGGGAGGCGTAGAGCTCCACGTGGACGTTGAGGAGCATGGAGAGGGGGCCGTAAAGGCGCCCCAGGAGGGCCACGAAGGCCACCACCGTTCCCACGGAGATCTCGCCGCGGATGGCCAGCCACCCGCCGAACCCATAGATGACGGCCGGTCCCAGGGAGCCGAAGAGGCCGATCCACATGAAGAACCACCGCCCCACCAGCGACTGGCGGATATTGAGCCGCATCAGCTCGGCGTTGCGGCGGCGGAAGCGCTCCGTCTCCTCCCCGCCGCGGCCGAAGACCTTGACCAGGAGGGCTCCGCTCACGTTGAGGGTCTCGTGCATGTGGTGGTTCATCTCGGCCAGGGCGGCCTGGACCTGGCCCGCCAGGCGCTGCCGGGCGCGCCCCACCCGCCGGGTGGGGAGGATGAAGAAGGGGAGCACGCCGACGGCCACCAGGGCCAGCCGCCAGTCCAGGGCGAAGACGAGGGCCGCCGTGCTGCCCACCACGGCCAGGTTGGTGACGGTGCTGACCAGAGTGGTGGTCACCACCTGCTGGACGCCGCCCACGTCGTTGGTGACGCGGGAGATGATCTCGCCCGTGCGGTGGTCGGTGAAGAAGCGCAGCGAGAGCCCCTGGAGGTGGGCGTACATCTGGTTGCGGAGGTCGTACATGACCCGCTGGCCGACCAGGGTGCTGAGGTAGTTCTGGGCGACGCCGAGGAAGCCGCCGGCCAGGGCGGCCGTCGCCATGCCAGCCAGGAGGAGGCCCAGGAGGCGCGCGTCCCGCCCCGGCACAGCCCGGTCGAGGAGGTCGCGGACGAGGAGGGGCGGCACGAGCCCCACGCCCGCGTTGAGGCCGATGATGGCCACCGTGGCCAGGGCGTGGGGCCAGTAGGGGCGGAAGTAGCGGAGCACGCGCCCGAGGAGGGACCAGTCGAGGGGGCGGCGGTCGCCGGCCTCGAAGTTCATGTGGTGGAGCGGCCCGCCGTGGCCCGGCATCATCAGGTTCAAGCACGCCGACCTCCGGGCTCCATGGTAGCACGCGGCCCGGCCCGCCGCGGAAAGGGCGGGGCCCGCGTGTCCGGGAATGCCGCGCCGGGCTCTGTCGACAGCCGTCCCTACGGCAATTGGGCAGCCTCCGCGGCCGGGCCGGGCGGGAGGGGTAGGGCGCGGCCCGCCACCAGGAGCCAGGCGGCGTCGGCGGCCGCCGCCACACGCTGGCACGCCAGCCCCGCCAGATCGCGGAAGAGACGCGCCACCGGCGACGGCGGCACCACGTCCCAGCCCACTTGCTCCGCCACCACGATGAGGGTGGCCGGTCCCGCGCGCACGGCGGCCAGGACCGCGCCCAGGTCGGCCAGGAGGGCGGCCTCTACCCGGTCGGCTGCCGCCGGATCCAATAGGCCGGCCTCCGGCGGGGGGGCGGCCCCCCCGGTTTCCGGAGGTGCCCCCGCGACCGGGGGGGGTGCGCCCCAGGTTAGCGGCAGCGCCTGCGCCGGCCGGGTGGCGGTCGGGGCCGGGAACCGCTCGGCGATGGCTGCGGTGACGCGGGCGGCCGCGAGGCCGCCCAGGCTGTCGAGGAGGAGGGTGCCGGGCTGCGCGGCCAGGGCCGTGAGGACGCCGAGGATGTCGGCCGGCGGCTCCACCGTATGCCAGTGAGCCGGGCGCTCGGCGCGGTGCCTGGCCACCCGGGCCGCCATCTCGGGATCCGACGGGGCCAGGGTGGCGAGAAAGGTGACGGGCGGCGATCCGGCTTCCGCCAGGCGGCGGGCGAAGGCGCTCTTGCCGCTGCGCACCGGTCCCGTCACCAGGTGCAGGCTCCCCGCGGTCCTCACCCCCTCCCAGCGTGGCCGCGCGGCGACGGCCACGCGCGCGGGTCGGAACTCGCGCACCTGCTCCGCCACCGCGGGCGGGCGGTGG
>CAYXQP010000080.1:0-7388 GCA_964467515.1 uncultured Eubacteriales bacterium
GGCGCGCCCGCCGACAGCCCCCCCTGGGACGCCGTCTTCGCCGAGGCGCCGCCCCACGCCCTGGCCGTGGACCTGGTCTACCACCGGTCCGAGACCGGGTTCCTCCTGGCAGCCCGGCGGGCCGGCCTCGCCACCCTGGGGGGATTGTCCATGCTGGTCCACCAGGCCGCCCTCGCGTGGACCCACTGGTTCGGGTCGCCCGGCCCGGCCGATGTCATGCTCCGGGCGGCCCTGGCCGCCCTGGCCGGCGAGGGGCAGGAGCGGCCGGGGGGGGAGGCGGGGTGATGATGGGGCTTGACCTCCCCGTCATGGCCTTCAAGGGGGTCTTTCTGATCCTCCTCGTCGTGGCCGCCGTCATAGACCTGCGCTCCTACCTGATACCCAACCGGCTCCTCCTGGCTGGCCTGGCCGTGGGGCTGCCCCTTCTCCTCTGGTCGCGGGCGCACCCCCTGTCCCAGGCCCTGGCCGGCATGGGGGTGTTGGGGGGCATCATGCTGGGTGTGGCGCTCCTGGCCCGGGGCGGCATGGGGGCCGGCGACGTCAAGCTGGCCGGCGTCATGGGCTTCTTCCTCGGTCCGGGGCCGGGCCTCGTGGCCCTTTTCGTCGGTTTCCTGGCGGGGGCGGTGCTGGGCGTCCTGGCCATGCTCCTCTGGGGCAAGGGTCGCAAGGACTACGTCCCCTTCGGGCCGGCCCTGGCCGCCGGCGGCATCGTGGCTCTCTTTTGGGGCCAGAGGATGTGGGAGTATTATTCTTTTTATGCGGGCCTGACCCGCTAGCCGAGCGGGGCCGGCCACCATCGAGGCGGGCCTGGCCCGCCGGGCGAGGCAGGTAGACCATGCTGCGTTACCTCACCGCAGGCGAATCCCACGGTCCCGCCCTCCTCGGCATCCTGGAGGGCATGCCGGCCGGCGTGCCCCTGCGCGTCGCCTTCATCAACCGCGAGCTGGCGCGCCGACAGGGCGGCTACGGCCGCGGTGCCCGCATGCAGATCGAGAGGGACGAGGTGGAGGTGCTGGCAGGCGTCCGGCACGGCCTCACCCTGGGCAGCCCCATCGGCCTCCTCATCCGCAACCGCGACTGGGCCAACTGGGACGGCGTCATGGGGGCGGCCGAGCCGGCCCCCGCCGCGGCGGGGACCGCCTCCCGCGCGGTGACCAGGCCCCGCCCCGGCCACGCCGACCTGGCGGGCGGGTGGAAGTACGGCCACCGCGATCTCCGCAACGTGCTGGAACGGGCCAGCGCCCGCGAGACGGCCATGAGGGTGGCCGTGGGCGCCATCTGCCAGGAACTCCTCCTGGCGGTGGGGGTCACGGTGGTGGCCCACGTCACCTCCCTCGGGGGCGTGGAGGCCGACGTGGCCGGCCTGAGCCCCGAGGAGATCCTCCACAACGCCGCCGAGTCGGCCTTCTACTGCGCCGACCCCGCCGCGGAGGACCGCTTCCGCGCCGCCGTGGACTCGGCCCGCGAGGCGGGCGACACCCTGGGGGGCACCTTCGAGGTGGTTGCCTTCGGCGTTCCCCCCGGGCTGGGTAGCTACGTGGCGGCCGACCGCCGCCTCGACGGCCGCCTGGCGGCGGCCCTCATGAGCATACCCGCCGTCAAGGGGGTGGAGATCGGCCTCGGCTTCCGGGCGGCGGCCCTCCCCGGCTCCCGGGTTCATGACGAGATCGTCCTCGCTCCCGACGGCTCCGTGGCCCGCCCCACCAACCGGGCCGGCGGCCTCGAGGGAGGGGTGACCAACGGCCAGCCTCTCGTGGTCCGCGCCGCCATGAAGCCCATCTCCACGCTTATGAAGCCCCTCCGCAGCGTGGACCTGGCCACGGGCGGCGAGGCCCCGGCCGCCGTGGAGCGGTCCGACGTGTGCGCCGTGCCCGCCGCCTCGGTGGTGGGCCAGGCGGCGGTGGCCTTCGTCCTGGCCCAGGCCCTCCTGGAGAAGTGCGGCGGCGACAGCCTGGAGGAGGTCCAGCGCAACCTCCGGGCCTACCTCGAGACGGTGAAGGCCCTTTGAGCCTCCGGAGTGGCCGCTGCGCCGCGGCTCCCAAGGATTCCTTTCCCGGCGCCCTTCCCGGTGCGGCCGGCACCCGGTTCGCGGCGTCCGCCACCGGTACCAGCGTCATCCTGGTCGGCTTCATGGGGACCGGCAAGAGCACGGTGGGTCGCCTCCTGGCGGCGCGCCTCGGCCGTCCCTTCGTGGACACAGATGCCGAGATCGCTCGGCGGGCGGGCATGTCCGTGGACGAGGTGTTTCGCCGCCAGGGAGAAGCCGCCTTCCGCCGCCTAGAGGCGGAGGTGGTGGGCGAGGTGGCGTCCGGGAGCGGCCTGGTCGTCGCCACGGGGGGTGGCGTCCTCCTCCGCCCGGAGAACAGGAGGCGCCTCGAGGAGAGCGGCTTCCTCGTCCTGCTCCGGGCGACGCCCGAGGTTCTGGCGGCGCGGCTGGAGGCGGCCGGCCTGGCGGGGCGCCCCCTGCTGGCGGGGGGACCCCTGCCCCGCCGCGTGGCCGAGCTGCTCGAGGAAAGGCGGGGTGTCTACCAGAGCGTGGACGTGCAGGTGGATACCACCGGCCGTTCCCCGGAGGAGGTGGCCGACCTGGTGGTCCGGCTCCTCCCGGCCCTGGAGGCCCGCCGCGCGGCCCTGCCCGCCGTCTCCGTCTCCGAGACGGCCGTGGGGGTCGAGCTGGGGGAGCGCTCCTATCCCATCCTGGTGGGGGACGGCCTCCTCGCCCGGGCCGGGCGGCTCGTGCGGGAGCGCCTGGCCGAGACGGGCTACGAGACCGATCGCGCCCTCCTCGTCACCCACCCGGAGATCGGCGCCCTCTACGGCCACGAGGTGCTGAACGGGTTCGAGGAGGCCGGCTTCCGGGTCGGCGTGGCGGAGGTGCCGCCGGGGGAGGAGAGCAAGAGCCTGCAGCAGGCGGCTCGCCTGTACGATGCGTGCGTGGCCGCCTCCCTGGACAGGCGCTCCCCCGTCGTGGCCCTGGGAGGCGGGGTTATCGGCGACCTGGCCGGCTTCGTGGCCGCCACGTACCTACGGGGCGTCCCCTTCGTCCAGCTCCCCACAACCCTCCTGGCCCAGGTGGACGCCAGCGTGGGCGGCAAGGTGGCCGTCAACCACCCCCTGGCCAAGAACCTCATCGGCGCCTTCCATCAGCCTCTCCTGGTGGCCGCCGACGTCTCCACCCTCCGCACCCTCCCGGCCCGCGAGCTGGCGGCCGGGCTGGCCGAGGCCGTCAAGCACGGCCTCCTGGCCGACCCCGCCTATTTCGCCTACCTGGAGGAAAACGCCCCCCTCCTGCTGGGGCGCAGCCTGCCGCACCTGGCGAGCCTGGTGGCCGGTTCCTGCCGCATCAAGGCGGCGGTGGTGGCGGCCGACGAGAGGGAGGCCGGTCTGAGACAGGTCCTCAACCTGGGCCATACGGTGGGTCACGCCCTGGAGGCCGCGACCGGCTACGGCTCCTTCCTCCACGGCGAAGCCGTGGCCGTAGGGATGGTGGCCGCGGGGCGCATAGCCCTCGCCCTGGGGACGGGCTGGACCGCCCGCGACCAGGAGAGGCTCGAAGCGCTCCTGGTCTCCCTCTCCCTGCCTGTCCGCCTCCCCTCCCTGCCGCTGGAAGCCCTGTTGGCGGCGGCGAGCCTGGACAAGAAGGCTGCGGCCGGCGACATCACCTGGATCCTGCCCGAGGCAGTGGGCCGGGTCCGCCGGCAGAGGGGGGTGGAACCCGCCGTGGTGGCGCGCACGCTGGTCGAGCTGGGTGCCAGACCGTGACCGCCGACCCCAGAAGCCCCGAGGAGCTGCTGCGGCAGGTGGTGGAGGCCATCGAGCGGGGCCGGACGGAGCTGTTCCAGCTCACCGAGGACCTCCGCGAGGAGCACCAGTCCCTGGACAGGCGCATCGCCCAGATCAGGGACGAGGTCAGGTCCCAGATCGGCCTCGTGGATTCCCTGACGGAGCAGGAGAAGGTGGCCCGCCAGCGTCTCCTGGAGGTCAGCTACCGCCTGCGCGAGCACACCGAGGAGGAGATCAAGGCCGCCTACGAGGAGGCGAGCCGCGTCCGGCTGGAACTGCGCCTGGCCCGCGAACGCGAGGCCGTCCTGCGACGCGAGCGGGACGAGCTGGAACGCCGCCTGCGGGCCGTGGTTCAGACGGTGCGGCGGGCCGAGGAGATGATGAACCACATCTCGGTTGCCTACGACCTCCTCTCGGGTCGCATGCAGGAACTCTCGGAGCTGGCCGGCGGGACCCAGCGGCGCTCGCAGCTCGTGTACAGCATCATCCGGGCCCAGGAGGAGGAGCGCCGCCGCCTGGCCCGCGAAATCCACGACGGTCCGGCCCAGGTCCTGGCCAACGTCGTCTTTCGGCTCGACATCTGCCAGCGCCTGCTGGCCGGCGACCTGGACAAGGCCAGGGCCGAGATCGAAAACCTGAAGGCCCTGGTGCGACAGAGCCTCCAGGAAGTGCGCAAGATCATCTTCGACCTGCGCCCCATGGCCCTGGAGGACCTGGGTCTCATACCGGCCTTGAGGTCGTACCTAGAAAGTTTTGGTCAAAAAACAGGACTTTCAACCTCGATAAGAATTGAGGGGCAGGGGACGAGGTTGCCCCTGAGCTACGAGGTCGCCCTCTTCCGGCTGGTGCAGGAGGCGCTCAGCAACGTGGCCAAGCACGCGGAGGCCAGGACGGTCCAGGTGTTGGTGCACCACTTGCCGGAAGAGATGCGCGTCGTGGTGCTGGACGACGGGAAGGGCTTCGACGTGGCCGAGGCCATGGCCCGTCAGGGGCGGGATCACTTCGGCCTCCTGGGCATGCGGGAGCGGATCGAGCTGCTGGGTGGCACCCTGGAGCTCAGCAGCCGACCCGGCGAGGGGACGAAGGTGAGCTTCACAGTTCCCGACAAGAAGGAGAGTTGACCATGACCGTAGCCACCGAGGCAAACAAGACCAAGACGCGGGTCCTTGTGGCCGACGACCACCCTCTCATCCGGCAGGGGCTCGCGCAGGTTCTGGAGATGGAGGAGGACATCGAGATCGTCGGGGAAGCCAGCAACGGGCGTGAATGCGTCGAGAAGGCCAGGGCGGTGCGCCCCGACGTGGTTCTCGTGGACATAAACATGCCTCTCATGAACGGTCTTGAGGCCAGCCGCGCCCTCAAGGAGGCGCTGCCCGACGTCGGCGTCCTCATCCTCACCATCCACGACGCCGACGAGTACCTGCTGGAGGCCGTGCGCAGCGGGGTTGACGGCTACGTCCTCAAGGACGTGGATCCTGCCGTCCTGGTCCAGGCCATCAGGTCCATCAAGGCCGGCCGCGGCTACCTCCACCCAAGCCTCGGGGTGCGGCTCATGCACGGCGTGCGCCGCCAGCAGGGAAGCCGGGACGAGCGCGCCGAGGACGTGCTGACGGCCCGCGAGGTGGAGGTGCTGCACCTTCTGGCCGAGGGCGTGTCCAACCGGGACATCGCCGAACGTCTCTTCATCAGCGAGAAGACCGTCAAGAACCACACCAACAGCATCTTCCGCAAGATGGGCGTCAGCGACCGCACCCAGGCCGTCCTCCAGGCCATCAAGAAGGGGTGGGTCCAGGTCCGCTGACGCCTTCCCACCGAGGCCCCCCCTTGCACCGCACCCCGGGGGCCGCGAAGCCCCTTGTCTCTTCATACCGCGCATGGGCCGGAAGTTTGGGACTTCCGGCCCTTTTCCCGCCGGCGATCATGGACTGCCGGACCCGCGGCAAAACCGGACCTGAGCCGAGGGCGCGGTGTCCGCCGGCCGCCGTAAATTGGCTGTGGAGACAGCGAGACAAGCCGAGGGAGGTGAAGCACGTGGTCTGGCTGGCGCGGCTCTACTCCTGGTGGAAGAGCGAGAAGGGGCAGGGCATGGTCGAATACGGCCTGATCCTCGCCCTGGTGGCGGTGGTCGTCATCGTTGCCCTGACGGCGCTCGGCGGCAAGCTCAGCGAACTCTTCACCGGGGTCAGCGGCAAGATCAACGCACCGCAGTGAGTCAGGGTTGATGGGTTCCGAAGTTTCGCTACGGCGAAGCGTGTGAAGTCGGGTTCACGTAAAAGGGGCCGGGGTACCGCCAAGGCCCGGCGGTACCCCGGTTCTCGTGAGAGGGGGGCTGATGGACATGCGCCCGGGGCGCACCGCCGTTTCCGTCGCCGGGACCGCGGCTGGTTGTGCGGCCGGGCGGCGGGTTGACTTCCGGTCCGCAGCCATCCTGAGCCGGGAGGAGAGGGGCCAGGCCGTCGTGGAGATGGCCCTGGTCCTCCCTGTTCTGGTCTTGCTGGTGGTGGGGATCCTGGAGTTCGGGCGCCTCTTCGGGGCCTACCTCACGGTGGCCCACGCGGCGCGGGAGGGCGCCAGGCTTGCTGTCACGGGTGCCACCGACGCCGAGATAGAGGACCTGGTCCGGCGTCAGGCGTCTTCCCTGGATGGCGCCTCGGACCCGGCCCGCCTCACCGTTTCCGTCACGCCCCCCTTTTCCGAACGGACGGCCGGTACCCGCGTCACGGTGTCGGTCGACTACGGTTTCGAGTTCTTGCTGCCCTGGATCGCCGGCAGGAGCGACCCCCTTTTTCCCCTGCAGGCGCGACTGTCCATGGAGATGTAAGTCGGGCGTTGTGGGATTGGTGAGGGACAGGGAGGCGGTGTTGCGCATGAGAGTCTGGCATGTTTGGTTCGCCAGCGGCCGGTTGGGAGGGGCCCGCCGGGAAAGGCTCGGTTGTAGACTGAGCGGGCCGGCCGACTCCGAGGCCGGTGCCGTCCAGGTCCTCTTCGCGTTGCTGCTGGCCGTCCTGGCCGGGTTCGCCGCCCTGAGCGTGGATTTGGGACGCGCCTTCGTGGAGCGGCAGCGCCTGCAAAACGTGGCCGACGCCGCTGCCCTGGCCGGGAGCCGCTACCTGCCCGATCAAGGTCAGGCTGCCAGCGTGGCCCTGGACGTAGCGGGGGAGAACGGCATTGACTCCGGCGCGGTGCAGGTGGACTTCCCCGCGTCCGACCGCATCTCGGTCCGGATCAGCCGGCACCTGCCCTTCGTCCTGGCGTCCGCAGTTGGCGTGCAGGGCACGGACGTGGGGGCGGCAGCCTTGGTGGCCAGGAGTGGCGTCGGCAGCCTGTCAGGCGGTGATCCGTCCCTGGGCGCTGGCGGGTGCCGCTCCGAGGGCGAAACCGGGGACGGCGAGGGCGGCGGCGGCGGTGACGGTGGCGACGGCCGCGGGGACGGTGGCCACGGCGACGGCGGCGACGGCGGCGACGGCCACGGGGACGGAGGCGACGGCCACGGGGACGGCCACGGCGACAGCCATGGCAACAACCACGGCGAGAGCCACGGGGACGGCGGTGACGGCGAAAGCGGCGACCGCGGCGATGGTGGCGACGGCCACGGTGACAGCGGC
>CAYXQP010000081.1:0-7377 GCA_964467515.1 uncultured Eubacteriales bacterium
GCGGTCCGCGCGGGCTGCGCGCCCACCTGTGTGCCCTGTTGCGCGGGCGACCGGGCGCCGGCGCCGTGAAGGCGGCTTCCCTCCTCCTGGCGGGGGCGGTGGTGGCGCTGCCCGACCTGGCGGCGGCCCGGCCGGCGAACCACCGGCCTCAGGCCTTCTCCTGGTGCCGTGTCTGGCGGCGGCGACGGCGCATCTGCCCCTCGACCTGGCGCGCCGGACCATGTTGGGGGACACGGGGGCCAACCTGCTGGGCGTGGCGACGGGTGCGGTCCTGGCGGAAACCCTCTCCGGCGGCGGGAAGTGGGCGGCGCTCCTGGTCCTGGCCGCCCTCCGGTGGCTGGCGGAGACCGTCTCGTTCAGCGCCCTCCTCGGCGGGTCGCCGCCGCTTCGGGCGCTGGATCTGCTCGGGCAGCGCCCGCCCGCGCGGCGGGAGGGAACGGGCGGGCGGGGAGGCGGCCCGGTCGTGCCATTTTACCCTCGGGGACAGAGGCGTATAATGGGTCCGGCCTCCGGGCCGCCGGGGCGGACGGGTGGTGGTGCCGGTGCGGGTCCGCGTGGATGAGGAGCGGTGCAAGGGCTGCGGGCTTTGCGTATCCGTCTGTCCCCGGGGGATCCTCGAGCTGGGCGCCAGCGTCAACGCCGGCGGCTATCATCCCGTGCGCGTCACCGATCAGGAGAGATGCACGAGCTGCACCCTCTGCGCCCTCATGTGTCCCGACCTGGCGCTGGAGGTCTTCCGGCCGGCTGCTCCCGCGGCCAGGGTGGCCGCCGCGGCCGGCGGGGGTGCGGCTGTTGCGGCGGGCTGAGGCGGCCCGCGACGAGTCCCCCGGCGCGGGCGACCGATGCTTCCCGGTGGGCGACGCCCCGTCGGGTGGCGGCGGGCGGCGGCTCCTGACGGGTAACGAGGCCATGGCCGAGGCGGCGGTGCGGGCCGGCTGCCGCTTTTACTTCGGCTATCCCATCACCCCCCAGAGCGAGCTCCTCGAGTACATGGCCCGGCGGCTCCCGGAGTTGGGCGGCACCTTCGTCCAGGCCGAGAGCGAGACGGCGGCCGTCAACATGGTCTACGGCGCCGCCGGCGCGGGCGTGCGCGTGCTGACATCCACCTCCAGCCCGGGCTTCAGCCTCATGGCCGAGGGCGTCTCCTACCTGGTGGGCGCCGAGCTGCCCTGCGTTCTCATCAACATGAGCCGGGGCGGCCCGGGACTGGGCGGGGTGGCGCCGGCCCAGTCCGACTACTTCCAGGCCACCCGGGGACCGGGTCACGGCGACCACCGCCTCCTGGTCCTGGCGCCCGCCTCGGTGCAGGAGGCGGCCGACCTCACCTGGCGCGGCTTCGATCTGGCCGAGCGGTACCGCAACCCGGTCCTCATCCTCGGCGACGGCCTCCTGGCCCAGATGATGGAGCCCGTGACGCCGCCCCCTTTCGTATCACCCGACGCGCTGCCGCCCAAGCCGTGGGCCACCACGGGGCGGGGCGACCGGCCGTACCGCAACGTCATCAACTCGCTGCGGCTGGATGCCGACGAGCTCTGGCGGTTCAACCGGCGCCTGGCGGCCAAGTACGAGCGCATGACGGCCCGCGAGGTGCGCTGGGAGGAATGGTGGCTGGACGGCGCCGCGGTGGTGGTGGTGGCCTACGGCCTCCTGGCCCGCATCTGCCTGGCGGCCGTGCTGGAGGCCAGGCGGCGCGGCGTGCGCGCCGGTCTGCTGCGGCCGGTGACGCTGTGGCCCTTTCCGGTTTCCCCTCTGCGGCGGGCGGCCGCGGGGGGCAGCCGGCTCGTGGTGGTGGAGATGAGCCTGGGCCAGATGGTGGAGGACGTACGCCTGGCGGTGGGTCGCGACGCCGAGGTGCACCAGGTGGTGCGGGCCGGCGGGGTGGTGCCCGACCAGGAGGAGGTGCTGGCGGTGATAGAGGAGGTGGGGTCGTGAGAGAGGTGACGGAGATGCTCCCTCCCGGCGCGGCGGCCGTGGCGGAAGCCGCCCCCGCGGCCGGCGCGGGCGCCCTGGCGGAGACCGCGGCGGTCCCGGCGGCGCCGGTGGCCCCGGTGCCCGCCTTCCGGCGGACGGGGGGCTTGACGGGGCGTCCTTTCCATTACTGTCCCGGCTGCACCCACGGGGTGGCCCACCGGCTGGTGGCCGAGGTCCTGGAGGAGCTGGGCGTACTGGAGCGGACGGTGGGGATCGCCTCGGTTGGGTGCTCGGTCCTGGCATACGAGTACTTCGACTGCGACATGCAGCAGGCGGCCCACGGGCGCGCGCCGGCCGTGGCCACCGGGGTCAAGCGGGCGCGGCCGGAATGCGTCGTCTTCACCTACCAGGGCGACGGGGATCTGGCCTCCATCGGCCTGGGGGAGCTGATCCACGCCGCCGCCCGGGGCGAGAACGTCACCGTGGTCTTCCTCAACAACGCCGTCTTCGGCATGACGGGCGGCCAGATGGCGCCCACCACGGTGACGGGCATGGTGACCACCACCACCCCGGCGGGCCGGCGGCCGGGGGGGGAGGGCTTCCCCATCCGGGTCCCGGAGATGCTGGCGACCCTGGAGGGGCCCGCCTACCTGGCGCGCGGTTCTTTGCACAACCCGGCCGGGGTGCTGCGGGCCAGGAGGTACCTGCGCCGTGCCTTCGAGGTGCAGCTGGCCGGGCGCGGCTTCTCCCTGGTGGAGCTCCTCTCCACGTGCTACGTGGGCTGGCGGTGCTCCCCCACGGAGGCCCTGACGGTGCTGGCGGAGCGGCTCCTGCCCCACTTTCCGGTGGGGGAGTTCCGCGGGCCGGCGGAGGAGGGCGCGGCGGCGGGGGAAACGGTGTGACGGGCGAGGTGGCCGTCCTGGCCGGCGGCGCCGGCGGCCAGGGGGTTCTCTCCCTGGGGCTGGCCCTGGCCCACGCGGCGGTGCGAACCGGCCGGGCGGCCTCCTGGCTTCCTTCCTATGGGGCGGAGCAGAGGGGCGGCACCGCCACGGCCATGGTGGTGGTGGCCGACGAGGACGTTATCTGCCCCTACGTCTCCCGGGCGGACGCCGGCGTCTTCCTCAACCGGCCCTCGTACCTGCGGTTCCTCCCCCGGGTACGGCCGGGCGGCCTGGCCCTCTTCGACGCCTCCCTCGTCGGATCGCCCGTGGAGGCGCCGCTGGTCCGCCACGTGGGCATCCGCGCCCGCGAGCTGGCGGCCGCCGCGGGCGCGGAGCGCGCCGCCAACATGGTTCTGCTCGGCGCCCTCCTCTCCCTCGTCCCCATCGTGCCCCTGGAGGCCGTCCGCCAGGTCCTCCCCCTGGTGCTGCCGGACCGGCACCACCACCTGCTTCGGGTCAACGAGCGCGCTCTCCTGGCGGGCGCCGAGGCCGGCCGGATCCGCGCCGGCGCCGAGGCCGGGCGGCCTGGTCCGCGGTGAATCCCGCGCTGCGCGGGCACGGTGCGAGCTCCGGGCCGACGGCCCGGTGAAGCCGGGTGCTGCGGACGCGGTGGGCCGAGGTGATGCGGGCCGCCCCCGAGGTGGGCGGCGTCCAGGAGCTGGTGGTGAGCCTGGACGGCGGCGAGGCCCCGGCCGTCAACTACCCCGCCCTCACGGGGGCCGTGGCAGCGGGCGACCGGGTGCTCCTCAACGTGGGCGCCGTCGAGCTGGGGCTCGGCAGCGGCGGCTTCCACCTGGTGGCGGCGGTGGCCGGGCGGGAGGAGTTGCGGGGCGGGGAGGGGCGCGCCGTCAAGCTCCGCTACACCCCCTGGCAGGTGCTGGTCGAGGCCGCCGAGGAAACCGCCGGGGAGGCGGGGGAGGAGGCCGGCGGCGGGCCGGCGCCGCGGCCGGCGGCCCTGGGCGGGATGCCGGTGCTGGTGGGGGAGGTCCACAGCCAGCTGGTGCCCCTGGCGGCGGGGCTGCGCCCCTCGTCGGCGCGCCCGCCGCGGGTGGCCTACGTCCACACGGACGGCGGCGCCCTTCCTGCCTGGTGGAGCCGGCGGGCCAGGGAACTGCGGGAGGCGGGCTGGCTGGCCGCCGTCATCACGGCCGGCCACGCCTTCGGGGGTGACCTGGAGGCGGTGAGCCTGCCGTCGGCGCTGCTCCTGGCGCATCGGCGGGTGGGCGCGGACGCGGCGGAGGTGGTGATGGGGCCCGGCATCGCCGGGACCGGCAGCTCCCTCGGCTTCACCGGCGTGGAGCAGGCCTGGGCCCTGGACGCCGCCGCCGCCCTGGGGGGAAGACCCGTGGCCTGCGCCCGCGTGAGCGGCGCCGATCCCCGCCCCCGGCACCGGGGCCTCTCCCATCACACCGCCACCATCCTCGGCCGCCTTGTCCGTTCCTGTTGCCTGCTGCCCCTGCCCCGCCTTCCCGGCGAAGCGGGCGCCACCCTGCGGCGCCGCGTCGCCGAGGTCGGTCTCGCCGCCCGGCACGCCGTGGCCTGGGTGCCGGCCGCGCCCCTGCGGCGGCTGCTGCGGGCCGTTCCCTTTCCCCTGGAGCACATGGGGCGCGGGCCGGCTGAGGACGAGCCCTTCTTCCTGGCCGCGGCCGCCGCCGGCTGGCTGGCGGGGCGGCTGGCGGCCGCCGGGCCGGCACCGACGGCGGGGGCATAATCCGGCGCCTCGCCAATAGAAATGGGGCGAGGGGGCCCGTCCGGTGATGCGCCTGGCGCAGCGGTGGTCGGCGAGGGGAAGGCGCGCGCCCGTCCGGTCCGCGGTGGCCGTCACGGCCTTCGCGGCCGGCGTGCTGGCCGCCTCCCTCTTCTTCGAGGGTCTGGCCGACGGAGACAAGGTTGCCCTGGCCGCCCGGGCGGGCGCTTCCCTGGCCGTCACCCAGTCTCCCTGGCAGGCCTGGTCCGCCGTCGCCGCTCGCCTGGCGAGCCTCGACCTCAAGGCGGCCCTGGCCATCTGGCTGGGCAGCCTCCTGCCGGGCGGCCGGGCCCTGGTGCTGGTGGCCCTCCTCTTCCGCGGGGCCGTCACCGGGTTCGCCGTCGCCTTCCTGTTCTGGATGGGCGGTGTGTCAGGTCTCGGGCTGGCGGTACCCACCGTCATCCTCCCCGCCCTCGCCCAGGTCCCCGCCCTCGCCTGGATGGGCGGCCTGTCCCTCGCCGGGCTGCCCAGGCGGCCGTCTCTCCCCTGGAGGGAGCGCCTTCTCGTCGTGGGCACGCAGGCCGTCCTCTTCCTGCCGGCCCTGGGCCTCCTGGCCACCGGCGACGGTGTGCAGGCGCTGGCCCTTCTCCTCCTGCGCGACAGGCTGGCCGCGTTGTTCACAGCGCCCTAGGGTCGCCGCGCCCGCGAGGAGCCCGGGTGGCCGTCTGCTATACTTGATCCTGGTTGTCCGGGGGGCGACGCGCGCGTGGTGGTGGGGGTTCCCCGCGAGATCAAGCGGCACGAGGATCGCGTGGCCCTGACGCCGGCCGGGGCCGAGGCGCTGGCCGCGGCGGGGCACCGCGTGCTGGTGGAGAGCGGTGCGGGCGTGGGCAGCGGCTTCCCCGACGAGCAGTACCGCCGGGCCGGCGCCACGCTGGTGCCAGGCGCCGCCGAGGTGTACGGGGGCGCCGACCTAGTGGTCAAGGTCAAGGAGCCCCTTCCCGAGGAGCACGGGCTTCTGCGGCCGGGGCAGATCCTCTTCACCTTCCTGCACCTGGCCGCCGACGAGGGCCTGACGCGGGCCCTCTGCGAGGGGGGCGTCACGGCCATCGCCTACGAGACGGTGCAGCTCCCCTCGGGGGCCCTGCCGCTCCTGGTGCCCATGAGCGAGATCGCCGGGCGCATGGCCGTCCAGGTGGGCAGCCACTTCCTCGAGCGGCCGCAGGGGGGGCGCGGGGTGCTGCTGGCGGGGGTGCCCGGCGTGCCGCCGGCGGACGTGGTGGTCATCGGCGGCGGCATCGTCGGTTCCAACGCCGCTCGCATCGCCCTGGGCCTGGGGGCGCGGGTGACCATCCTCGATGTCAACGCCGACCGCCTGCGCCAATTGGACGATCTCTTCCGCGGCCAGGTGACCACTATCATGTCCAACCGGGCCAACATCGAGTCGGCCGTCCGCCGGGCCGACATCCTGGTGGGGGCCGTCCTCATCCCCGGCGCGCGGGCGCCCCACCTGGTCACCGAGGACATGGTGCGGACCATGAAACCGGGTTCCGTCATCGTGGACGTGGCCATAGACCAGGGGGGGTCCGTGGCCACCTGCGACCGGCCCACCACCCACGACGACCCCGTCTACGTTAAGCACGGGGTGGTGCACTACGCCGTGGCCAATATGCCCGGCGCCGTGCCGCGGACCTCGACGCTGGCCCTGACCAACGTCACCCTGCCCTACGTCCGGCTCCTGGCCGACGGCGGCTTCCGGCGCGCGGTGGCGGAGAATCCGAGCCTGGCGGCGGGCGTCAACGTGCACGCGGGGCGCGTCACCTGCCGGGCGGTGGCGGAGGCCCACGGCCTGCCCTGGACGCCGCTGGGCGAGCTGCTGGCGGCGGGGTAGGGCCGCGCCGGCGAGGGCCGGGATCGGCGCCGGCGAGGCCCGGGATCGGCAGGGTATAGAGGCTGGCCCGCCCCGCATATGAATCCCCTGTCGCGGGGGCGGTGCGGGCGGCACGGGGGCGGCGGTCCCGAGTGGAGGCCATCGAGAGCTTCCTCGTCTATCTGAGCGCCGAGCGGGGTTTGACCACCAACACCCTCTCCTCCTACGGGCGCGACCTCAGGGATTTCGCCCGCTTCCTGGCGGCCCAGGCCATCCCCGTCGAGGCGGCCAACCGGTCGCACGTGGCGGCCTACCTGGTCGAGGTGCAACGGCGGGGCCGGAGCCCCGCCACCGTGGCCAGGAGGCTGGCGGCCCTCCGGTCCTTCTACCACTTCCTGGCGGCCGAGGGGATGGCGGAGGGCGACCCGACGCTGGACCTGGAGACGCCGCGACTGCCCCGCCGCCTCCCGCGCGTCCTGTCGGTGCGGGAGGTGGAGCGGCTCCTGGGCATGGCCGACGAGCGGACGCCGGCCGGCCTGCGCGACCGGGCCATGCTGGAGCTCCTCTACGCCTCGGGCCTGCGCGTGTCCGAGCTCATCGGCCTCGACGTGCCCCACGTCAACCTGGCCGTCGGCTATCTCCGCTGCCTGGGGAAGGGGGGCAAGGAGCGGATGGTGCCCGTGGGGTCCCAGGCGCGCCAGGCGCTCCTCGCCTATCTGGAGCGAGGGCGGCCCCGCCTCGTCCGCGGGCAGCCGACGGGCGCCCTCTTCGTCAACCGCTCCGGCCGGCGGCTCACGCGCCAGGGCTTCTGGAAGATCATCAAGAAGTACGCGCGCCGCGCCCGCCTGGAGCGGCCTGTCACCCCGCACACCCTCCGCCACTCCTTCGCCACGCACCTCATCGAGAACGGTGCCGACCTGCGCTCGGTGCAGGAGATGCTGGGCCACGCCGACATCGCCACCACCCAG
>CAYXQP010000082.1:0-7333 GCA_964467515.1 uncultured Eubacteriales bacterium
CCCGTTCGCCCTCAGCCCCGCCGGCCCCTGCGGCCGCCCCGGCCCCTGCGGCCGCGCCGGCCTCGCCGGGCCGGGCGCGGTGCGGGGTGTCGGGGAGGCCGTTGGGCACCGTGACGACCTTCTCCGGCGGGGCCATGACATGGCGCAAGGCCAGGCGGCGGTCGAAGTCGGATACCGTCACGATGCGGGCGCTCCAGCGTGCCGCCAAGCGCTCCAGGGCCAGGGCCAGGGCCCGGCGGGGCGGCGGGACGCCGGGCGAAAAGGCCCACCCGTGGGCGGTGAAGACGGCCGGCACGCCCAGCCGGTGCGCGGCCAGGCGCCCGAGGAAGCCGGCCTTGGAGGAGTGGCAGTGCACCAAGTCGGGCCGGACCGCGCCGAGGAGGGCGCCGATCTCGCGGAGGGCGCGCGCGTCCGCCAGGGGATTCACCGGCTGGACGAGGCTCGGCAGGACGCGCACGGGGACGCCGAGCCGTCCGGCTTCCTCGGCGAGGAAGCCCCCCTCCCCCAGCCCCAGGGCCAGGTCGAACCGCCCGCGGAAGCCGCGCAGCAGCTCGAGCACGTGCACCTGGGCGCCGCCCGGCTCGCCCCGCGTGATCAGGTACAGGATGCGCAAGGGATCACCACGGCGTCCACCACGCCGCCCGGCCGCCAGAGGTCTTGCCACGGCACCACGCGGATTCCCCTGCGGTCCTGCCGCCGCTCCCCGGCGTAGATCAGCCAGGGATCGCCGGCTGCAGACCCCGCCACCTGCCGCCAGCGCTCCAGCCCCGCCAGGTAATCCGGCGTCACCGTCTGGCCGGCTTTGACCTCGATGGGGACAAGCGTCTCTCCCTGCTCCGCCACGATGTCCACCTCGTGCCCCGTGCGGTCCCGCCAGAAGTAGAGGTTCGAGGCCAGGGCCCGGTTGTAGCGGGCTTTGAGCAGCTCGCTGATCACCCAGCTCTCGAAGAGGGCTCCGCGCTGCGCGTGGATGGCCAGCTGGGAGGGGCTCTGGACGCCCAGCAGCCAGGCCGCCAGGCCCGGGTCGAGGAAGTAGAGTTTGGGCGTCTTGACCAGACGCTTGTTGAAATTGCGGTGATGAGGCGGCAAGAGGTGGACGATGTGGCTGGCCTCCAGCACCGACAGCCAGGCCCGGGCCGTGCTGTGGGTGATCCCGCAGTCGTTGGCCAGTGACGACAGGTTGAGCAGCTGCCCTGTCCGCGCGGCGCACATCCGCACGAATCGCTGGAAGGTGCCGAGGTCCCGGACGTTGATCATCTGCCGCACGTCCCGCTCAATGTAGGTGGCGACGTAGTTGCCATACCAGACGCCGGGTTCCAGCCCCCGGTCGTAGATGGGCGGATAGAGCCCGGTGAAGAGGAGGTCGTCCACCTTGCGGGGAGCGCGCCCCGCGGCCTGCAGCTCACCCAAGGTGAACGGGAGGAGGGGGACCAACGCCGCCCTGCCCGCCAGGCTCTGCGTTATGCCGGAGAGGAGGTTGAACTGTTGAGAACCCGTGAGCACGAAGAGCCCGGTCCGGCCGTCCCGATCAACCGCCGTCTGCAGATAGGGGAGGAGATCGGGGCACCGTTGCGCGTCGTCCAGCACCGCCCCGTCGGGGAACTGCTGGAGGAAGCCGCAGGGGTCCTCCTCCGCGAACTGGCGCTGATCGAGATCCTCCAGGGATACGTAAGGCTTTTCGGCAAAAACCTTCCTGGCCAGGGTCGTTTTGCCAGACTGGCGGGGGCCCGTTATGACCACGATCGGATAGCCCTTGGCCAGGCGGATGGCAGTTTCCTCCGCGGCGCGCGGGATAAGCATGGCAACATCATACCCGTGGGACGTGGCTAATTGCAAATACAATCTTCAATTAGCCCTGGCCGCGGCCCGGGCGCGCAGGTCCGCCAGGTCCGACCGGCCCTCCCACTCGAGAGGGCCAGCGCCTCCGCACCTCCGGGCCGCCAGCAGGAATCCTCAGACAGGCAGTACCCGCCGGTAGCCTGTAGCCATGTGGGAGCCTTCGCGTTGGGAGGAAGAATCAAACATGCCCTTTTGATCACCATAGGACCGATTTTCGGTTCCCGAAATTCGGAGCTATAAGCGCACAAAGCCCATCCACCTGCCCGCGGCGTCAATCCGGCGGACCGCTCTGAGGCGCGGGATCACCGGTCGCGGTTCGGCCTCGCGCCGCCAGGGCGGTCCCGGTCAAGAACCGACGCCCGTGCGGGCGGCAATCTCCCGCGCGAAGCGCCGCAAGTCACGGAGCCGCCGGGTCAAAACGGCGAAGACCACCTCCGGGGCGATGCGCGTGTACTCGTGGATCAGGATGTTGCGGAACCCGGCCATACGCTGAAGAGTCTCCAGCATCTCTGCCGGCAGATGGCCCGCTTCCACCAGGACCTTGAACACGTTCTTGTTGTCCTCGGGCTCCCGCAGCCTCTCGCTGGAGATGATATGGCTGCCGATGTCAAGGCAGCACTCGACCGCCAGCTGGAGAGTCCTCTCCACATAGCGCCGGAGGACCTTGTTGTCCTGGAACTCCTCCCAGGTGGCCCCGCTGACCTCCGCGCAGATACTCTTCCCGGCGCCGCTGCCCGTCCAGGTAGCGGCGCCGCGCGGCCACCTCGAAGCGCACGCGGCGGGCCGGGTCCCGCTCGACGAGGAGCCGTCCGTATTTCAAGACCTGGTGTACGAGGACGGCACCGGCTTCCTCGAGGTCGACCACGTCCACCCGCCCTCCCACGGCCCTCTCCAGCCCCGCAGCCATGTCCACCCGCCGCTCCAGGCGCGCCACAGGGTCGAGTCCGGCCGCGAAAAGCACGGCCACATCCGTGTCGCTCCCCGCCCTGGCCCCGCCGCGCGCCCGCGACCCGAAGAGATAGGCCGCCGCCACGTCGGGCCTGCCCCCAAGGAAGCGGACGAGGGCTTCCTCATCCACCGCCCTCGCGCCTGTTGCCACGCCACCATCACCGGTCCACATTATACCTCCCCCGCCCCGCCTCCCAGGCTTGCGGCTCTCTGGCAAAGTCCTCGCCGCAAGCGGCCGGGGCCTCCCGCAGGCGCCCGTAGAGCCTGGCCGCCGGCGCCGGCAGGCGGGTGAAGCCGGCGCAGCCGTCCGGCCGCTCGAGGTGGTCCTCGTAGTGGAGGGCGATCCAGGGAAGCCGGCAGGCCGCCAAGTGGCGCAGGGCCGCGCGGTTGTACATCCAGGGAAGGGTCAGCGAGTTGCGGGGATCCTTCCAACCCCACGGGGGCTTTCCTGCCGAACTCCTCGGCCAGCAGCGCCGCGGTCCGGGCGCGCAGGTCCGCCAGCTCCGGCCGGCCCTCCCACCCGGCAGGGAGGGGCGGCGGGCGGTCCCAGGACCCGCCCAGCCGGGCCAGCAAAAGGTCGTTGACGCCCACGAGGTAGACGTTCTCCCCCGCGAAGCCGGCTTCCCCCGCCGACCAGGAGCCGGCCAGGTGCTCCGGAGGCCCGAGGTCAACGCCCATGAGGTGCCGCAGGCGCGCGGTGAGAGACGTGCCGCTCCGGTGCATCCCCAGCACGCACACCGCGACCGGCGCGCCGCCGGGGGCAGCTCCCTCCGGCACGGTTTCCGCGCCCCCTACGGCCGTCACGGCTTCCGCACCACCACGCGGAGGTGGCCGCCCTCCTCCCCGGCCTGCACCAGCTCGAAGGCGAAATCTATGCCGTAGGCGCGGACGAGGTCGGGATAGGCGCCGCAGAAATACGGCCACGTCTCGCGGCAACAGGGCGGCGCCTCGTGGGTCGGGTCCTGCACCCAGGTGACGTGGGGGTAGTTGGGCGTCAGGCTCTCGAAGACGCCGCCCGAACGCAGGATGCGGTGCACCTCGCGCAGGAGGAAGATGCGCGGGCGGTGCACCTGCCAGCGGCCGCCCTCGCGGTAGTGGACAGACACGGGCAGATGCTCGAGGAAGTCGTAGGCCACCACCTTGTCCACGGAGCCGTCGGCCAGCGGGATCGGCTCAAAGCCCAGGTGGCACACGATGTCCACGCCGGGATGCGGGTAGGCGTCGATGCCGATGTCCCCCCGTTTGTGGAAGCCGCAACCAAGGTCCACCACGGCCACGTTCCGTCACCTCCCCGCGAGCACGCGGCGAAGGCCCGCACCAGCTCCCGCACGTTCTCCCGCATGGCGCTCACCTGCGCCCAGCCTATGCTTGGCCCGGGGCGCAGGTGCCCCCGCCAGCGCCTCGGCGCGGAACCGCTCCGGAAGCCCCGCCGCTCCCCAGAACGCCCCGCCGCTCCCAGGCGCTTCCGCACCTCCGGGCCGGCAGCCAGGCGGCCCGGACAGGCAGGGTGCGCCGGTAACCTGTAGCCGTGTGGGAGCCATCGCGTGTGAGGAACACGGTCTTTGGATCGCCATAGGACCGATTTTCGGTTCCCGGAATTCGGAGCTATCAGCGCACAAAGCCCATACACCTGCCCGCCGCATCCCTGGGGCAGCAACGCGGAGGCCGAAGGCGCCGCGCCGGCGACCATGGCAGCCATGGCCGCCGACCCGGCCATAAGGGCCGAGTGTGCGTCCCTCTCCGAACAGTTCACCGCCGCCGACGCTGACGGTCTTGGCAGCGAAGATGCCTTGCGGTTAGTCTTGGAGCTCTGAACCTGTAACCGGAGAGCAGCGCGCCGCCTGGCGGCCTGCGGCCGCGGGCCGCTTCAAAGTCCGAGCAGGAACCGCGCCACCTCGAAGTAGATGAGGAGCCCCACGGCGTCGGTGGCGGTGGCGATGAGGGGCGCCGAGAAGACGGCCGGGTCCAGCCGAAACCGCGAGCCGAAAAGCGGCAGCAAAGCTCCGACCAGAGACGCCCAGATCACCACCGCCACCTGGGCCGCCCCCACGGCCAGGGCGATGTCGCCCGTCACGCCCAGGAGCAGCGCCCGGCCGACCCCGATGGCGCCCATGACGGCGCCCAGGGCCAGGCCCAGGCGGCTTTCCTTCCATATGACGCGCAGCACGTCGCGGGCGCCCACGTCGCCCACGGCCAGGGCGCGGATGACGAGGGTGGAGGCCTGCGACCCGGCGTTGCCCCCGGTCCCGATGACGAGGGGGATGAAGAGGGCCAGCGCCACCACGCGCGCGATCTCGTCCTCGTAGTGGCGGAGCACCGTCCCCGTCAGGGCTTCCGCCACGAAGAGGACCAGGAGCCACCCCACCCGCTTGCGGAAGAGGGTCCAGAGGGGCGCCTCCAGGTACGGCTCGGCCACCGGCTGCACGGCCCCCATGCGGTGCACGTCCTCGGTGGCCTCCTCCTCCATGACGTCCAGGACATGGTCCACCGTCACCACGCCCAGCATGCGACCCGCCGCGTCCACCACCGGCACCGCCACCAGGTCATAGCGCCGCAGGACGCGCGCCACCTCCTCCTGGTCCGTCTCGGCGGCCACCTGGACGACGCGGGTCTTCATCAGCCGGCCCACGGACGCCGCCGGCTCCGCCAGGATCAGGTCCCGCAGGGAAGCCACGCCCACCAGCCGCCCCAGCGCGTCCAGGACGTAGAGGTAGTACACCACGTCCGCCTCGCGGCCGACCTTGCGCACGTGGGCCAGGGCCTGCTCCGCCGTCCAGTACTCGCGCAGCCCGATGTAATCCACCGTGGCCAGGCTGCCGGCCGAGTTTTCCGGGTAGGCCATCAGCGAGGCCACTTTTTCGCGGTAGTCGGGGGGAAGCCACTGAGAGAGCCGGTCCCGCTGGCGGGGGTGCACGGCGAGAAGGAGGTCCGCCACCGCGTCGCTGGACATCTCGTTAAGGACGGCGCGCGCCCCCTCCTCGGGCAGGTGGTCCAGGAGCCGGTATTGCTCCTCGGGGCGCAGGTGCTCCAGGGTCTCGGCGGCCCGGCCGGGCGGCAGCGCCCGCACCAGGCGCAGGCGCTCCTCGGCGCCCAGGCGCGGCAGGACCACGGTGGCCAGTTCCACCGCCGGCAACGCCTCGGCCGCCTCCTCCCCGCCCGGGGCGCCGATCCCGCCGTCGGGGGAAGCCGGGCCGCCGTCCCTTTCCGGCCGCTCCTCCTCGTCCGCCACGGGGTCGCTCCCCCCTCTCCCTGTCCGCCGGCCTTCCCGATTATAGCGTTCGCCGCCGGGTTCCCCCTGTGCCAGCGGGCGGAGGCGGCCGAAAATGTATCATGGGGTTCCGCCGGTAGGGCGGCCCTCACGGGGGTGTCCCGATGACGACCCAGACCCTGGACCTGACCGCTCTCCTGCCGGCCATCCACGCCGGCTTGGAACGCTGCCAGCGCGGGCTCGCCGGCCTGACGGGCGAGGCCGTCACCCTCACGGGCAAGGGGGCCGAGGTGCGCGCCCTCGCCGAGGTGCCGCGCCTGGTGACGGAACGGGAGGAGGTGGTGGTGGCCCTCTACATCTCCTTCCACGGCGCCCTGGCGGGCCACTGTCTCCTGGTCTTCGACCGCGCCAGCGCCGCCTGGCTCAGCCGTAGGCTCCTGGGGGACGGGGCCGGCTTCCGCGACGCCGTCACCCTGGACCCGCTGGCGGCCTCCTCCCTGGCGGAGATGGGCAACGTGGCCGTCAGCTCCTTCCTCAACGGTATGGCCGACAGGCTGGGGGTGGTCATCCTCCCCTCGCCGGTCCAGATGGCGGTGGACTACCTGCCCGCCATCCTCCAGTCCCTGCTGGCGGCTCTCGCCGTGGGCGGCGACACCGCCCTGGTCGTCAGCACCCGCCTCTCCTTCCCCGCCGGCGACGGTGTGCACGGGTACCTCCTCCTCGTCCCCGACGTGCCCGGGTTGATGGCGGCCGCCGCGGCCCGTGAAGGCCGGTGCTGATCAAGCGCCAGCGCATCCACCACGTGGGCATGGGCGAGGGAGTGGTGGGCGAGGCCGACGACGTCCTGGCCATCCACGGGCTGGGCTCCTGCGTCGCCCTCGTCGTCTGGGACCGGCGCCAGTACCTCGGCGTCATGTGCCACGTGGTTCTCCCCGCCAGCCGGATGGCCGGCACCGTCACGGAACCGGCCCGGTTCGCCGACACGGCCGTACCCTGGGCAGCGCGGCAGCTCCTGGCCATGGGCTGCGACCCCGCCGACCTGGTGGCCAAGATCGCCGGCGGCGCCAGCCTCTTCGGCGGGATCCTCGCCCAGGGCGGCATGAACGTCGGGGAGCGCAACGTGGCGGCCGTGCGGGAGGCCCTGGAGCAGGCTCGCATACCCCTGGTCGCCGAGGACGTGGGCGGGGAGTCGGGGCGCGCCGTCCGCTTCTGGCCCCGCACCGGCCGCTTCGAGGTGCGCCTCGTCAACGGCAGCCGCACCGCCGTCCTCTGACCGCCTCGGCGGCGTCCCGCCGCCGCTCAGCGGCTCACACCCAGGGACGCTCAGCGGCTCACACC
>CAYXQP010000083.1:0-5766 GCA_964467515.1 uncultured Eubacteriales bacterium
GCTCCGCCAGAGCCGCCCCGCCACCGCCGGGACGCCCGCGCCACCGCTACCGCCGCCTCCGCCGGCACCGCCGCCGCCCGCGCCACCGCCGCTCCCGCCGGCCGGCCCCGGCGGTACTGCCTCCAGCCGGTACTGCAGCACGAGGCTGCGCCCCAGGTCCGGTTGCAGAGAATCCGTCTGTGGCTGCCGTGCCACGTAGAGGAGGGGGCCGCCCGGCGCGTCGGCGTCCACGGCCGCGTCGAAGAGCGGCACCGGCGCCCCCGGTGCCGGCGTCACCGCCCCACCGCCGATACCCCACCGGCCCGCGGGATAGTACGCCGCCCGCGCCGGCCCGGCCCCCGCCAGCACACCCGCCAGGGAAAGCGCCAGCACCAGACCGCCGAGGACCCCTTGTCCGCCCGCGCGCCGTGCCTTGGTTCGGAGAAGCCGGCCTACCATGCTCCGCATCGCTCCGCCGGTAGTCCTCAATAGCTAGATTGTAGTCCCCTCAGACAAACGCTGGCAACACGCCCCCGGTTACACCGAGTTGCACTGAACCGCTCCCCTCAACGACCGGGCCACCTCACGCGCCCGTTCGTGATGACGAGCGCCTCCTCCTGACGGGCAAGCTCCTCCGCCGCAGCCGAGACGCGCTCGCCCGCGACGGCGGGCACCACCCGCCCGCCCACCACCCGCTGCAGCCGCCGCGCCCTGTCCCTGGCGCGTTCCACATCGTCGGGTTCCACCAGCGTCGAGACCTCGACCACCGCGTAGACCTCCTCCCCCGTGCCCAGGAGCTCCCCCCTCAGAACTGCATCGGCCCAGAGGATCTCCGCCTGGTCATCGAGGGAGATGATCCCCTGCCGAACGGCGCCGCCCACCAGGCGGGAAAGCTCGTTCCGAGACAGGACGCGGCAGTCGACCATGACGCGGCCCAGATAGGCGTGAGCCTTTTCCCGGAACTCGCTTTCGCGGCGGAAGCCGCGGAGATCGTCGACGCTCGTGCGCACCCACCGCAGCTCGTCCCCCATGGCATCGAGCCGGCGCTCCATGCTGGCGACGGCGTTGATAAGCCGCGCGATCTCCTCTTCATTGCGCCGCTGCGCCTCGGCCAGCTCCTCCACCCGAGCCTCCGTACGCCGCTGCGCCTCGGCCAGCTCCTCCACCCGAGCCTCCGTACGCCGCTGCGCCTCGGCCAGCTCCGCCACCACGGCCTCGAGCCGCCCCAGACGCTCCTCCGTGCGTCGCTGCGCCTCCGCCAGCTCCGCCACCACGGCCTCGAGCCGCCCCAGACGCTCCTCCGTACCCCGCTGCGCCTTGACGAGCCCGCGCATCCCGACCGCCATCCTCCGGACGAGCCGGGGCACCCGGACAAAATCCTCAGGCAGAAGCACCTTGCTCAGCTCATTCCGCCACTCCGGATGCTCCTCCAAAATGCGGAGAAGGTCCTTGAAGTCCCTGACGGTGAAGGCCATGACCGCTCCCCCTTTCGCCTGGCCGTGACGCAGGCCGGGGCAAGCCCACTGTAACCCACTTTTTGGCAAATATCAACCACGACCGCCCCAAGAAGCAGAGCGGGCCGCCACCGTTGTGAGTGGGAGCTGAATCTGCCCTACGGACAGGCGAGGAATCCTCAAGCTAGACCCCCATGCCGCCGGGGCGGCACCACAAGCGATGAAAAGTTCAACCCCCCCGGGCATACCGGCAGAGCACGGGTTCCATGGTACCGTAGGGCCGTTTCGGGTAATTTTTACACCCCGGGCCGACCCGCCCGTGGTGGAATTTTTATGCGAACCAATCGCGGCAGCGCCTCCTCGGCCCCGACCCGCCCTCCATCCGGTCCGAATGGGCCTCCTACCCCAGCCTTGAGGCCTGGTCCCCGAGACTTCGCGTAGAAATTCCACATCCTTGTCCCAAAGGCTCTATGGAAAACTTACCTCAATTGAGGAATCCACAAACCGTCCTCGCTAGAAGGCGTCAGAAGCCGTAGACCACGATGCGGCTGTTGCCCCGGTCCACCACATAGATCTCGTCGCCCTTGACGAAGACACCGCTGGGGAAGTTCCACTGCCCGTTGTCCGTGCCGCGCTGCCCGAGGGGCGGGTCCCAGACGGCGTTGCCGTCCCGGTCGTAGACGTAGAGCTTGTGCTGCAACGGGTCCACCACCCAAACCCGATCCCGGTCGTCGATGGCGATCCCCTGGGGCACTGCGAAGCCCTCGATGATCCGCTCCACCCGCCTGCCGTCCGGGGAGAAGACCTGGATACGCGCGTTGTTGCTGTCCGACACCCAGATGCGGCCGCGGCTGTCCACCACGAGGCCGTTGGGATAGGAGAGCTGGCCGGGCAGCGGCCCGCCGACGCCGAATTGGCGCACGAGTTTGTCCTCCCGGTCGAAGACCAGGATGCGGTTGTCCTTGCTGCTCACGTAGAGGTTGCCGTCGCGCCCCGCGAAGAGCCCGAGGGGGACGAGGGTGAGCCCCTTGTGCTTGTTGGGGTCGGGGATCTGGCCCACGGGCCTGCCGTTCTTCTCCAGGATCTGGATGCGGCCGTTCTCCCGGTCGGCCACGTAGAGGCGACCGTTGCGGATGGCCAGGCCGAAGGGAAAGTCGAACTCGCCGGGCCCGCGGCCGAGACGGCCGAATTTGCGCACCCAGCGGCCGTCCCGGTCGAAGACTTGGATCTGCTCGTTGGAAGTGTCGGCCACGTAGACGAGGCCGTCCTCGTCCACCGTCACCATGAGGGGCCGGTTGAGGGGAGAACTCGCGGGACCGGTGATGTTACGCTTCCACGCCGGGGGCAGGTTGGCCAGCTCCCGGCCGACGCCGGCCACCACCTTGACCGGCCCCGGCACCCGCTGGCGCAGATAAAAGTACCCGAACACGGCCATGAGGACGATGACGGCACCCAACGTCACATTGAGAACCGTGGCGAGCCTCACCTTGCGCGGTGCCCTGCTCCGCTCCGCCTGCCGCCCCGTCGGCTTCACCCGCTCGTCCCCCTCATCCTCACCGCTTGCCCGACCCGCCGTGGAAGACGGGCGGCGCCCCCGGCAGCACGTCCTCGGGCCGCGGCACCTTTTGGCCCAGGCGCCGCAGAGCGTCGGCCGCAGGCTTGTAGTCGGGGTCCAGGGACGCGGACCGGCGGTATGCCTCGATGGCCTCCGCCTTCTTCCCCATCTTCTCCAGGACCTCGCCCCGCTGGTAGTGCACCTCGGTCAGGTCGGCGTCGATGAACTCGATGATATAGTCCAGGTTTTGGAGCGCCGTCTTGTAATCCCTTTTACCCTCGTAAGCCCGTGCGATCTGGGAGAACACCAGGGGGTTGTTGATGTCCCGGGTGAGAATCTCCTTTAGAACCTTGATGGCCTCGTCGTACCGGCCCTCGTCTATGTAGGCGACACCCAGGTAGTACCGGGCCCGCGCCGCCCGCGGCTCAAGCTGTATGGCACGGGTCAGCTTCTCGATGGCCTGCGGCCGCTCACCCTTTTCGTACAGGGCCACGCCCCACTCGGTCCAGGCCACCACGCTCTTGGGGTCTTTCTGCGCCTCGGCCTCCCAGCGGGCGATGGCCACCTCGGCCTGGGAGGGCTGCCGGGGGGTCCAGAAGAAGCGGTAGCCGATGGCCGATCCCGCCACGGCCACGACCAGCACCACCGCCACGAAGATGGCGACCGCGGTCCGCAGGGAGACCTCCCGCCCCTCGGCCGGCTTGCCCACCTCGCCAATCCGCCCTGTCTCCGGCGCCTCCGCGGTCAACGGCCGCCTCCTCTATCACGAGAGAAACCGCCCCCGCCCTCGGTGGGGAGACCCCGCCGCGTTGCGTGGGAAACCCCGTCCCGCGCGAGAAACATCAATAATGGTACATCGCCCATCCGCCCTGTCAATTTCAACTCTTTTGGGCGGAAAAGGAGGGGGGAGGAAGCTTTCCGCTCCTCCCCCTCCCCGCTTGCCGTTCCGGCCTCCCTGCCCGTGGCCCTCAGCCGCTGAAGGCGCGTGTCAACCTGCGCCGCGTCACGGCTGCGTGCTGTGGCAGCGGAAGCAGACGCTGGCCATGGGCGCGAACCGCGCCAGCACCGTGCTCACGCCCGACGCCGGCGTGGTGGCCACGTTCCGCCAGTAACCGGATACCGTGTTCTTGGCGGCGCAGCCCTCGCCCGGATCGTTGGAGTCGCCGTCGTTGTTATAGTCCACCGAGTAGCCGCTGGTGCAGGAGCCGTTGGCTATGAGCCCGTTCAGACCCGCGTTGTCGTAGCCCGACTCCAGGTACTTGTCGCCCACGAACCAGGAGGTCCAGCGGCCGCTGTCGTTGACGCCCGTGCGCGAGCCGTGGGCCATGTGGCACGTGAGGCAGACCACCGCGTTGTTGGTGTACTCGGTGTCGGTGAAGCTGCTCGTGCTGTCACCCGAGTAGCGGCCCTCGAGCGGCACGCCCACGTTGACGGGGCCGGGCTTCACCCTGATCTGCTTCTGGCAGTACGTGGGCTCCGCGGGTCCCACCTGACCGTTGCAGGTGTTGAGGGGCAGGTCTATCACCTTGCCGGACAGCCGCACGCGGTGGGCGGGCACCTCCGTCGGGTGCCTGTGCCCCTTGCCCATCACCGATGTGAGCAGAGCGCCCGAGGCGCGATCCAGGTTGCGGTTGCCCGTGGTCCAACCCACATAGACCTTCCAGACCTCGCTCGAGTTGGTGGTGATGGCGACCTCCGAGGCCGACCCGTCGCTCTCCATGGTTTCCGCCACGATGCGATGGCACCCGGCGCACTGGCTAGCTACGGCAGTATAGTTGCTGCTCCCGAGCAAAGCGTTGACTTGACCCTGCGTGGGGACGCCCGTGGCGTAGAGGTTGCTCAGGTCGCGGAAGAAGGCCCGGATCTGCCCCTGGGTCTGGGTGTCGGAGATATTGGCCACGTTGAACATGGAGGTCAGGACCCGGTCGTCCACCACGCGGATGCTCTTGTTGAAGAAGGCCCGGTGGCACTGGCTGCAGAACTTGGCGGTGTTGGCCAGGAACTTGGTCTGGCTCACGTAGACCTGGCCGCCGACACTGGAGCCGAAGTCGCTATAGGCCTGCGGCCACAGGGCCGTCCCCGCGGGCACGAGGCCCGTCTCGCTCAGCCCGCGCACGGGCAGCGGCGCCGCCGGCGTGCCGTCGCCGTTGGCCTGATCGGCGATATCGTTCCGCAGCAGGCGGAAGTTCATGGGCTTGTTGTGGGGCTCATGGCAGGAGATGCAGGAGAGCTGGTTGCCCCAGCCGATGGGCGAGAAATCCGTGCCGCTGCCGTAGGTGGCCTTGGTCACGTCCGGCGGGTTGGTGCTCGGACGGAACCCGGTGCCGGGCGCGAAGTACACCGTGGCCCAGTTGTTGACGCCGGCCCTGTAGATGTTGTGCACGGAACTGGCCCAATTGTAGCCGGCGTTGGGATCACCCGCGCCGTCGTCGATGAGCTGCTTGCCGAAGGGCCCGGCCGGCTCCGGAGCGTACATGCCGCCCTCCATCATGACCCGGCCGCGCACCACATCGTACTTGGAAACCGAGCCGTCATGGCAGGTCCCGCACAGGTCGGCGACGGTCGGTCCCTTGAGCAGCTTTTGGTTGGACTGGGCGGAGTGCAGCCCGTGACAGCCGGTGCAGGCCCCCGTGAACTCGGTGTAGCTCCCGTGGCGCGTCTGGTTGGGCGGGAAGGCGCTCACCACGTTGAACTGGGTTATGTCGTCATTAGCGATGTTGAAGGTGGCGCCCTCCGTCACCAGGTAGTAGTACTCCCGATAGTCCTGGACGGGGCTAC
>CAYXQP010000083.1:5866-7309 GCA_964467515.1 uncultured Eubacteriales bacterium
CACCGTCACGCTGCCGAGGAGTTGAAAGTCCACGTTGGCGTCGTCGGTGCGCTGGTGGCGGTAAACCTTGTAGGTGCCGCCACCCGCAATGGTGGGCTCGAACAGGACGTCCACGGCCTGGCTGTGAGACTGCGTCTTGGGAACCACCTTGGCGGCGGCGGAGCCGGCCACGGCCAGCACGAAGAGGGCCGCGAGCCCGAGGCTGGCGATGAGTCTTGTGCGTCTGATGGCGATACCCCCCTTTTCCGTGAAGGTTGAGGTCGGAGAGTGGATCCGACTCATCTACCTCTCACCCCCTTCCGCCGTCGGACGAAAGCAGGCTCGGCGCGCTCCCGCTCCGGGGACCGCGCCGCTCTCCAGCGCCTGGCAACCAAACCTGGTCAAAGGCATCACTAGTCCGTTCCGCCCATTCCTGGCTCCTGATTATAGGAGCCAGGTCCCGAAACGGTCAATGAATTTCTGGGAGAAATGTCTGCTGAAATCCAATCTCAGGCACCTCACGAGCCTGTCGCGGGGCGGTGAAGGAAGGCCTGCCCCTGTGGGAGCATGCGTTCCGGTGCGACGCCTGCGGCCTCGTTCTGGACCGGGACGAGAACGCGGCGCGGAACCTGGCGGCCCCTGCGGCCGCCGTCGCCGGGAGTGGACCGGAAACGCAAAACGCCCGTGGACGGGACGTAAGACCCGCCGCGAGGCGGGCAGACCCGGAGGAAGCGGGAAGCCGGCTGCGCGCAAGCGCCTGAGACCGGCGCCTCCGCCCGGCAACGGGTGAATGTCGGGAAAAGATTTATATGTTCTCGGCCACGGAATCCCGCGTCACGGCCATTCCACGTTGCCGTCGAGGACCCGCACCACCCCCCTGTCCTGGGCCTGATAGTGGGCGCCCTCGGTGATCCGCTCCCCGGCCACCACCGGCACGGCCCGGCCCGCCACCGCCTGGCCCAGCAGGGAAGCACGCTCCACGGCCCGCGCCACGTCAGATTGGTCCACGGTCACCGACACCTCCACCGCCAGGTACACCTCCTCCCCCGTCTCCTTGTCCTTACCCACGGCCACCACGTCGACCAACGCCAACCGGTCGCGCTCCACCTCGGAGAGCCGCCCCTCCTCCACCGCGTCCTCCAGTAGCCAGGCTAGCTCCTGCGCCGACAGGACCCGGAGACGCCTCAGCTGGCGTCCGAGATAGGCGTATGCCCTGTCACGGAGGGCCATGGCCAGGACCTGACCCTTCAACGAGCCCACGCTGCCGTCCAGCCGCCGCACCTCGCTCGCCAGCTGCGCGAGATGGGCCTCCGTCCGCTGCTGGGCCTCCGCCAGGGCTTCGACCCGCTCCGCCAGCGCCGCTACGGTGGCCTCGAGCCGGGTGAGGCGCTCTTCTGCCCGCGCCATGGCCTCCTCAAGGCGCGTGAGACGCTCCTCGGCCCGCGCCATAGCCTCCTCAAGGCG
>CAYXQP010000084.1:0-7162 GCA_964467515.1 uncultured Eubacteriales bacterium
CGGGGGGAGCGGTGCGGGGCGCGGCGGCGGGAGGGCTGCCGGCCGGCGCCGACGGGGCGGGGCTGGTCGCCCGGCTGGCAAGGCTGGCGGAGGCGCACCTGGACCTGGACGGGCTCCTGACCCTGGCCAGGGGAGCCCCGCCCCTGTCCCGGGCCTGGCTCGCCGGGCCGGCCGGCGGCCAGGGCGGGGGGGATGCCCGCGTGACGCTGGCTGTGGCGCGGGACGAGGCCTTCCACTTCTATTACGAGGATTCCCTGGACCTTTTGCGGGACGCGGGGGCCGAGCTGGTCGAGTGGAGCCCCCTGCGGGACGAGAGGCTGCCGGAGGCGGACGGGGTCCTACTGGGCGGCGGCTTCCCCGAGGTGTTCGCCGAGCGTCTGGCCGCCAACGGCCTGATGCTGGAGGGGCTGCGGCGCTGGGCGCGTTCGGGGAGGCTCCTCTACGCCGAGTGCGGTGGTCTCCTCCTCCTGTGCCGCGCGCTGGTGGACGGGGAGGGAAGGGAGCACCGGCTGGCGGGCGTGCTGCCCGCCCGCGCCGTCCTGGGGAGGCGCCTGGCCGGCTTCGGCTACCGGGAGGGCCGGGCCGCCGTGGCCTCGCCCCTCCTGGCGGCGGGCGAAGGGGTGCGCGGCCACGAGTTTCACTATGCCTCCCTGGAGCCGGCGGCGGGTGGCCAGGGGGAGGCTGATCCGGGCGCGGCGGGCGGTCCCGCGGGGACGCGCCCTGCCGCTCCCGGTACGTCGTCGGCCCGCGACGGGGGGTGGCGCGCCGCTTACATGCTGCGGCGTCGGGCGGACGAGCCCGGCTTCCCCGAGGGCTGGGTGAGGCGCGGCGTGCTGGCTTCCTTCCTGCACGTGCATCTCTGGAGCCGACCCTCCATGGCGGCGCGCCTGGTGGCCGCCGCCCGGGCGGGCGGCGGCCTGCGGGGGAGGGGGTGAACCCATTGACGGGGAGAGCGGAGCAGGCGGCGCCGGCGGGCGTCGCGACGGTGGCGGCGGTGCGCGAGAACATCCTGGCGCTCCTCCTGGCCTTGGCGGTGCCGGCGGTGGTGTACCTGGTCTTTTACGCGCCCATACCCGCCGTCCACGACACCCTGCACCACGTGCGGCATTCCCTCTTCGGGGTGCCCTGTCACTGAGCGGGACCAGGGTCAGCCGGGGATGACGGTGGGCCCCGGCGCGAAACCACGGTCAAGGGGGGTGATGGTGTGCCGCAGGGATGGCACTTCCGGGTTCCGGGTTCCTACGCCTGGCACTACGTCGTGGGAGGTCCCTGGCCATACGTGAACGGGGCTCTCCTGGCGCTGGCCCTCCTCGTGGCGGGGGCGGCGGTGGGGGCGGCGGTGGCGCCGGGCCGCCGGGTCCTGTTGGGCATCGGCCTGGCGGGTTTCACCGCCGCCGCGGTGACGGCCCTCTTTCTTTTCCGGGTACCGGCGGTACCGGGTGAGATCCCGCCGCCGCCGGCCCTGCAGGGGGCGTCCTTCCTCCTGTACCTGCTGCCGTACGCCGCGGGGCTCCTCTGGGTGGGACCCGCCGTGCGGCGGGTGGCCGGCCGGTGACGGCCCGGCGGCCCGGGACGGGCGCGCGCCGGCGGCGCGGCCGCGGCCCAAAGAAGGGGGGGCGGGAGGCGTGAGCCTCCTGGAGCGATATCGGCTCCCGCCCGGGGAGATAGAGGGCGAGAGCTTCGCGCGCATCGAGGGGCTGCTGGCGGAGGCGGGGTCGGCTCTCCCCGCCGACCCGGCGGAGAGACAGGTGATCCTGCGGCTGGTGCACGCGGCCGGCGATCCCGCCCTGGCGGGCGAGGTGGTGCTGAGCCGGGGCGCGGTGGCGGCCGGCGTGGCGGCGCTGAGGCGCGGGGCCGGCATCTTCGTGGACGTGCGCATGGCGGCGGCGGGCATCGGCTCCTCCCTGGCGGAGGGCCTGGGATGCCGGGTGGAGTGCCTGGTGGACCGGCCGGGCGCGGGGGAGCTGGCCCGGCGGCTGGGCCTGACGCGGGCCGCCGCGGGGGTGCTGGCGGCGGGGGCTGACCTGGAGGGAGCCGTGGTGGCGGTGGGCAACGCCCCCACGGCCCTCCTAGCCCTCCTGGATCTGGCCGACGGCACGTCTCCCGTTCCGGGCCTGGGCCGGGTCAGGCCGGCCCTCGTCGTCGGGGTGCCGGTGGGCTTCGTCCACGCCGCCGAGGCCAAGGAGGAGCTGCGCCGCAGGCACCTGCCGCACCTGACGGTGCCGGGCACGCGGGGCGGCACTCCCCTGGCCGTGGCCGCCGTCAACGCTCTGCTGAGGCTGGCGGTGGCCGGCGGGGAGCCCGGCGGCGGCCCGCCCCCGGGGGACGCGCCCGCCGCGGGGAAGGGCGACGAGGCGGGGGGTGGGCCGCCGGCGGCTGAGCGCGGCGAGACGGCGGTGCTCTTCCTGGGGCATGGCAGCCGGGCCGACGGGGCCAACGGCGCCATGTACCGGGTCATGGAGCTCTTCCGGCGGCGGAGCGGCTACCGCATCGTGGAGGCCGGCTTCCTCGAGCTGAACCCGCCATCCATCCCCGAGGGGGTGGCGGCCTGCGTGGCCCAGGGGGCGCGGCGCATCCTGGTGGTGCCCTACTTCCTGCACCTGGGCCTCCACGTGCGGCAGGATCTGCCCGAGATCCTGGAGGAGTGTCGTCGGCTGCACCCGGGCGTCGAGATCGTGCTGGGGCCCCACATCGGGTTCCATCCCCTCCTGGCGGAGATCCTCGTGGACCGGGTGCGGGAGGCCGAGACCGGGCGGGACGCCGGCGGGGCGCCGGCGGCGGGCGGCGCGGCGGATGGGCCGCACCGGTGACCGCGGCGTGACGGACTCCGGCGGGACGGGAGGGGGAGGGAGCCGGCGGGGCCTGCGCCGGGGCTTCACCACGGGGGCCTGCGCGGCGGCGGCGGCCAAGGCCGCCCTGATGGGGCTCCTGGGCCGCCGGGTGGACACGGTGGACATCGGGCTGCCGGTCGGGGTGCGGGCGTCTTTCGCCGTGGCGGGGACCGAGGCGGGCGACGGCTGGTGCCGCTGCTCGGTGGTCAAGGACGGCGGCGACGACCCCGACGTGACCCACGGGGCCGAAATCATGGCGACGGTGTCGTGGCGCCCCGGAGGGGGGGTCCTCCTGGACCGAGGGGAGGGCGTGGGCGTCATCACCAAGCCGGGTCTGGAGCTGCCCGCCGGGGAGCCGGCGGTGAACCCGGTTCCGCGCCGGATGCTGCTGGCGGCCCTGGCGGAGGCGGCGGGGGCGGCGCGGGCCGGCGGGGGCCTGACGCTGGAGCCCCTGACGGGGCGCCGCTACCGGATCGAGGGGGGGGTGCCTGTGCCCGAGACGGTCTCCCGCGGGCGGCCGGCGGCTCCGGAGACGGTTGGGCCCGTGCCGGCCGCGTCGCCCGCGGAGGCGGCGGAGCCGGCCGGCGGGCCGGAGCCGGGCGGGCGGGGGTTGCTCGTGGTGGTGTCCTGCCCGGACGGGGAGGAGCGGGCGCGACGCACCCTCAACGCCCGCCTCGGCATCGTGGGGGGCATCTCCATCCTGGGCACGCGGGGCATCGTCATCCCCTATTCCACGGCCGCCTACCGGGCCAGCGTGGCGCGGGCCCTGGACGTGGCCCGGGCCGCCGGCGTGGAGCGGGTGGTCCTCACCACCGGGGGGCGCAGCGAGGGCTTCGCGCGGCGGCTCCTCCCCGCCTTGCCGGAGGAGGCCTTCGTCCAGATGGGGGAGTTCCTGGGCTTCGCCCTCCGGGAGGCAGCGCGCCGCGGCTTCCCGGCCGTCACGGTCTGCGGCATGGTCGGCAAGCTCTCCAAGGCGGCGGCGGGCCACTTCCACCTGCACGCCCGGTCCTCCCAGGTGGACACGGTCTTTCTGGCCCGGGTGTGCGCCCGGTGCGGGGGCGGGTCCGGGCTCGCGGAGGCGGTGGCCGGCGCCAACACGGCGCGCGAGGCGGCGGAGCTGGTCCAGGCGGCGGGCGTGACCGGCTTCTTCGACGAGCTGTGCCGCCTGGCGTGCCGGGAGACCTTGGGATTCATTGGGGAGGCGGGGAGGGGCATGCGGGTGGAGTACGTGCTGGTGGGCTTCGAGGGCGCCGTCCTCGGGCGGGCCGAGGCGCCGTGACCGGGGGCCGGGTCTTCGTGGTGGGCGTGGGGGCCGACGGGCCGGCCGGGCTGGGTGAGGCGGCGCGGCGGGCCGTGGCGGAGGCCGGGGTGCTGGTGGGCGGCCGGCGGCTGCTGGCCTGCTTCCCCGACCACCCGGGGGAGCGCGTCGCGGTGGGGGCCGACGTGGGGGAAGCCGTGGCGGCGGTGGCACGGGCGTTCCGGGAGGGGCGGCGCGTGGCGGTGCTGGCCTCGGGCGATCCCCTCTTCCACGGTATCGGGGCGGCCGTCGTGGAGGCCGTCGGTCCGGGAGCGGTGGAGGTGATACCCCACGTCAGCTCGGTGCAGCTGGCCTTCGCCCGGCTGCGGCTTCCGTGGGACGACGCGGCCCTGGTGAGCGTCCACGCCCGCCCCCTGGGCGAGCTGCTGCCGGCCGTGCGGGCCCGGCCCAAGGTGGCCGTCCTGACGGGCGGGCGGCACACGCCGAGCGCCGTGGCCGCCTTTCTCCTGGAACAGGGCTGCCGTGGCTGGCGGGCCTGGGTGTGCGAAAACCTGGGTTCCCCCGGGGAAAGGGTGACGGGTTGGACCCTGGAGGAGCTGCCGGGCCGGGAGTTCGCGCCCCTCAACGTGCTGGTACTGCTGGACCCGGCGCGCCTGCCGGGGGACGGGCGGGGGCGCCGCGGGCCGGCCGCCGGCGGGGGGGCGGACGAGACCCCTCCCGGCGCCGGTGGAGGCGCAGGCGGGGAGGCCCCGCGGTGGCCGGTGCTGGGCCTGCCCGACGACGCCTTCGAGCAGCGGCGGCCCCTGCGCGGCCTCATCACCCGCCGCGAAGTGCGGCTGGTTTCCCTGGGGCGGCTCGAGTTGCCGCCGGCGGGGGTGCTGTGGGACGTGGGCGCCGGGACGGGCTCGGTGGCCATAGAGGCGGCGCGCCTGGCGCCCGGCCTGCGCGTCTACGCGGTGGAGAGGGATCCGGACGACGCCGAGCGGGCACGGAGGAACGCGGCGCGCTTCGGCGCCGACGGCGTAGCGGTGGTGCAGGGCGAGGCGCCGGCGGCCCTGGCCGAGCTGCCGGACCCGGACCGGGTCTTCGTGGGCGGGACGGGGGGTCGGCTCAGGCAGGTGCTCGCGGCGGTGGCGGCGAGGCTGCGGCCGGGCGGACGCCTGGTGCTCAACGCCGTCACCCTGGAGACCCTGGCGGCGGCCGAGGCGGAGCTGGCCCGGCTGGGCTGGGAGCGGGACGTGACCCTGGTCAGCGTGGCCCGCTCCCGGCGCCTCCGCGGCGGGGGGACGGAGGGGCGCGCCGCGGGGGGCGGCGCGGCGGGGGAGGGCGGGGGCGGGGAGCGTCGGCTGACACTGCTGGAACCCCTGGAGCCCGTCTTCGTCCTGGCGGCCTGGCGCGAGGAGGGGTGGCGGTGACGGACGCGGAAGGGCCCCAGGGCCGCGAGGGTCGAGGCCGGCCAGGGGAGGAGGGCGGGCGCCCGGGGCGGCTCTACGCCGTCGGCGTGGGACCCGGGGACCCGGAGCTCCTGACGCGCCTGGCGGAACGGGTCATTGGATCGGCCGACGTGGTGGTGGCGCCCCGGCGGGGGCGGGGGGAGCCCAGCTTCGCCCTCGGCGTGGTGGGGCACCTCCTGGACCGGAGCCGCCAGGAGGTGCTGGAGCTGACCTTTCCCATGACCAGGTCGGCGGCGGCGCTGGCGAGGGCCTGGGAGGAGAACGCGGCCGCCGTCGCCGGGCGGCTCCTGGCCGGGCGGGCGTGCGCCTTCGTCTGCGAGGGGGATCCCATGCTCTACAGCACCTTCCTCCGCTTGTGGGAGCGGCTGCGCCGGGACCTGCCCGCCGTCGAGGTGGAGGTGGTGCCCGGCGTCAGCTCCCTCATGGCGGCCGCGGCCCGCGCCGGCCTGCCCCTGGCCACGGGGGAGGAGGCCCTGGCCGTCCTGCCGGAGGTGCCAACGGCGGCGGAGCTGGCGGGACTCCTGGGGCGCTTCGCCACCGTGGCCGTGCTCAAGGGGGGCAAGCGGCGCGAGGATCTCCTGGCGGCCTGGCGGGGCGCCGGTTCTCCCGGCCGGCTGGTGTGGGTGCGCCGCGTGACCACCTCCGAGGAGGAGGTGCGCGCCGGCCCCGCCGCGGTGGCCGCCGGCGCCGACGACTACCTGTCCCTGGGCCTCGTGCGGCGGGAGGGCGTGGCCTGGCGGGCGCCCACGGCCCCGGGGGAGGCGGGGGAGGCCGCCGGAGAAGCCCCGCGGGTGCCGTCGCCCGCCGCGGGCACGGAGGAGCCGCCCCGCCCCGACGCGGGCGCCGGCGTCTGGTTCGTGGGCGCCGGGCCGGGCGCGCCCGACCTGATCACGGTGCGGGGGCAGCGGCTCCTGGCCGAGGCGGACCTGGTGGTCTACACGGACTCCCTCCTCGACGAGGCCATCCTCCGCTGGGTGCGGCCGGGGGCCGAGGTTGTCGGCTCCAGCGACCGCACCCTGGAGGAACTGGTGGACCTGATGGCGGAGGCGGCACGGGCCGGGAGGCGCGTGGTGCGCCTCCACACGGGCGATCCCACCCTCTACGGCGCCCTCCACGAGCAGCTGGCCGCCCTCCGGGCCCGCGGCGTCCTCGGCCGCGTGGTGCCGGGGGTGACGGCGGCCACGGCGGCGGCGGCTTCCCTGGGGGTCGAGCTGACGGTGCCGCAGGTGGCCCAGACCGTCATCCTCACGCGGGCGGCGGGGCGGACCCCCGTCCCCCCGGGCGAGGAACTGGCGGGGCTGGCCCGTCACGGGGCCACCATGGCCCTCTACCTGAGCGCAGGCCTGCTGGGGGAGGCGGTGCGGCGGCTCCTGGAGGGGGGTTACCCCCCCGCCACGCCCGCGGCCGTGGTCCAGCGCGCCACCTGGCCCGACGAGCGGGTGATCCGGGGTACCCTGGGGGACATCGCCGACCTGGCGCGGGCCGCCGGGGTGCGGAGCCACGCCGTGGTCCTGGTGGGACCGGCTCTGGGGGCGGGCGACGGGCGCCGGTCGCGCCTCTACGATCCCACCTTTGCCCACGGCAGGCGGCCGGCGCGGGCGTCGCGGCCGGGCGGCGGG
>CAYXQP010000085.1:0-6997 GCA_964467515.1 uncultured Eubacteriales bacterium
GGCCGGGAGGAGCCGGGCGCGGCCTCGCGGCCGGCGGGCGGCGGCGGGCCGCTGCCGCCGGACCTGGTGACGGCCTTGGACGAACGCTTCGCCCGGCTGGGGGAGGCGGTCGAGCTGGACAACCTGGACCGCCTGACCACCGAGGTCGTCCGCGGGCTGGGCCGGGAGGCGGGGGAGGTGGAGCGGGGCATCGCCGAGTGCGAGAAAGAGATGGAGAACCGTTTCGCCGAGTTCAAGCGGCGGTGGCCCACGGACGCGGGCGACGTGGACGCCACCATGGCCAGCGCCGCGGACTTCCTGGCCAGGCTGGAGCGCTTGGAGACCGACAACGTGCCGGCCTACGAGCAGCGCTTCTTCGACCTCCTCCGGAACCAGAGCACCCAGAACCTGGCCGCCCTGTCCACCCACCTGGCCCAGGCGCGGAAGGCCATCCTGGAGCGCATGAGCCTGGTCAACGAGAGCCTGGCCCGGGCCGAGTTCAACCCCGGCACGTACCTGCGCATCGAGGTGGGCGACCGGCAGCTGCCCGACGTGCGCGAGTTCAAGCAGGAGATGCAGCAGGTGCTGAGCCACGCCTGGACCGACGACCGGGACCTGGCCGAGGCCCGCTTCCTGGTCCTGCGGCGGCTGGTGGAGCGGCTGGCCAGCACCGACCCCGAGGACAGGCGCTGGCGCGACGCGGTCCTGGACGTGCGGCAGCACGTGGAGTTCGTCGCCCGGGAGATCGACGCCCGGGGCGTCGAGGTGGAGATCTACCGTAGTGGCGCGGGCAAGTCGGGCGGCCAGCGTCAGAAGCTGGCAACGACCTGCCTGGCCGCCGCCCTGCGATACCAGTTGGGCGGCGCCGACCACGGCTACCCGGTCTACGCTCCCGTCGTCCTCGACGAGGCCTTCGACAAGGCGGACAACGCATTCACCGCCCTGGCCATGAACATCTTCGCCAACTTTGGCTTCCAGATGATCGTGGCCACGCCCCTCAAGTCGGTCATGACGCTGGAACCCTTCATCGGGGGTGCCTGTTATGTCGACATCCATGACCGCCACCGCTCCGGCGTCCTGCTCATAGAGTACGACGCCGAGCGGCAGCGGCTGGACCTGCCGGAGCGGGCGCAGGAGGAGGCGCGGCGCCCGGCCGGGGAGGCGGCCTGGGGGGAGGCGCGGGAGGAGGCGGCCGTTGAGGTTTCCTGAGGACGTCCGCCGGATGCTCGTGCAGGCCTTCCGCAACAGGCGGCGACAGTGGCTGCGGGGTGACGGGGCGTCGTCCTGGCCCTGGGGGATAGACCTGGGCCCACCGGCGGAGAGGGAGGCCTTGCGCCAACCGGAGGGCGTGCGCGCGTGGGTGGAGGCCTGGCGGGCGTGGCGGGGCGCCGGCACCGTGGTGTGGGCCGATCGCCGCTGGCGGTCCCTGGGGACCCAGCGGCTGCCGGCAAGGCTGGTCCTCCAGGGGCCCGAGGACGTGGCCGCCTGGGTGGGCGAGGGGGAACGGTGGCGGCGCGCCGGCGGTCGGTACCGGGAGTGGGTGGCCCGCTGGCCGGCTCTGGCGGCGCGCCTGCCGCGGTACCTCGACGTGCTGGCCGATTACGCCGAAGCCGACTGGCGCCGGCTGGGCGACATGCTGGCCTGGATCGTGGCGCATCCGCGGTCCAATGTCTATCCGCGCCAGTTGCCACTGGCGGGGATGGACAGCAAGTGGGTCGAGAGGCACAGCGGGATCCTGGCCGACCTGGTGGCGGCCCTGCGGGGCGATCCGGTGGGCGGGCGGAGCGGCCCCCACGGCCCGGCCGGCGGGGAAGACGCCCCGCACGGGGCAGGGGCCGGGGAGAGGGACTTCCACCGCCTCTGCGGTTTCAAGGCTGTGCCCCGCCTGGTCAGCCTGCGCCTCCTGGACCGGGCTCTGCGAGACCGGGTCGGGGGCCTGGGCTACCTGGCCGCGCCGTGGGAAGAGCTGGCTTCTCTGGACCTGCCGGCGGCTCGCGTCTTCATCGTGGAGAACAGGCAGACGGGGCTGGCCTTCCCCGACCTGCCGGGCGCCGTGGTCTTCCTGGGACTGGGTTACGACCTGGCGGGGCTGGCCGGGTTGCCGTGGGTCCGCGGCGCCGAGACCTATTACTGGGGTGACCTGGACACCCACGGGTTCGCCATCCTCAGCCGGGCCAGGTCGTACCTCCCGGCCCTCCGCTCCCTCCTGATGGACGAGGAGACCTTGCTCCGCCACCGCGACCTGTGGGTCGTGGAGGAGCACCCGCACCCGGCGGACGAGCTTCCCCACCTCGACGAGGCCGAAGGGGCTCTCTACCGCGCCTTGAAGCTGGGGCGGTGGGGCGCCCGCGTGCGCCTGGAGCAGGAGCGCATCGCCTGGGACCACGCCCTGGCCGCCCTGCGCGACTTGACCTGAGCGCGGCCGGTGAATGAACCCGCACCCGCTCGTTGCCGGGGGCCTTAACGCCTTTTTAAGGCATAGCGAATAAGTTTGGGCCATGCGTGCGCGGTGGCTGGTGTGGCTTGCGGCCGCAGGGGCCGTGGCGGTGCTGGGGGCCGGCGTTCTGGCGGAGGGACGGTCGACCCTGGCCGTCTGGTCGCGGCGGACAGCCGAGGCCATGCTGGCGCCGGGCCAGGTCCACGCCAAGCACGCCGACCTGGCCTGCGTGGCCTGCCACAGGCGGCCGTCCGCCGCCGGCCCCTCGTCCGGGGAAGCCGCAAGGGGGGTGCCATCCGGGGGACCCGCCGCCGCGGGCGGAAAGGCGGAGGCGGCGGCGCGCCTGGCGGGTGGCGCCCGCTTCACCTGCCTGGGCTCAGGCTGCCACGCGGAGTCCGACTTCGACAAGCCGGCCATCCTGGCCCTCCACCGCCGGCGGGCCGACGTGCCCTGCCAGCAGTGCCACCCCGAGCACGGGGGGCGGGCGGCCGTTCTCACCGTGGCCTTCCACGCCGCCGGCGCCGATGTCCTGACGGGTGCCGCCGACGCGGGTGCGCCCGGCGCGGGGGGCGGCTCGGCTTCCCCCGCGGGGGAGTGCGCCGACTGCCACCGGGAGGAGGGCGACCGCGCCCATCCCGAGATCCGGGTCACGCGCTGCGCCCTCTGCCATCCCTCCACGCGCGACTGGAAGGAGACGGCCTTCCGCCACGAGGACGCGGCGGCGACGGCCTGCACCGAGTGCCACCGGCTGCCCGACGACCGGCTGCACGGCGAGCTGTCGCCGGCCGCCCGCGGCGACTGCGCCGCCTGCCACGGCACCGAGCGGTGGAAGCCGGCCGAGCTGAGCCACGCTGCCCTGGCGGAGGGCGGGCGCGGCCGCTGCGACCGCTGCCACGGGGACGAGGGGCGCCGGGCCCACCCGGCCATCGCCAGCACCCGCTGCGAGGTCTGCCACGCCTCTACCACGGACTGGAAGAAGATAAGCTTTTCCCACGCCGAGGTGAGGGGGACGGCGTGCGCCGACTGCCACCGGCTTCCGTCCGGGGGCCTCCACGCCGCCCTGGCCCAGGGGTCGCGCAACAGGTGCGAGAGCTGCCACGGCACAGAGGGCTGGCGGCCGGCGCGCTTCTCCCACGACCTGGCGGCGGGAGGGGGCCGGTCGGGGTGCGGCAACTGTCACCTGCAGGCGGGGCGGCGGGCCCACCCGGCCCTGGCGAGCAACCGCTGCGAGAAATGCCACGTCTCGACGGGCAGTTGGAGCAGGGTCAACTTCTCCCACGCCGAGGTCTCGGGGCAGACCTGCGCCGGCTGCCACCGGGCGCCGCGCAACATGATCCACGCGGGCACGGCCGGTGTGTCCTGCTCCCGGTGCCACACCACGCGGGCGTGGGAGCCCTCCACCTTCCGCCACCCGCGGGTCCCCGAGTTCGGCGAGCACCTGGAGCACGTGGGCTGCCGGGGCTGCCATCCGTCCAGCCTGACCCAGGCCGTGCCCTGCGAGCGGTGCCACCGGCGGGGCGGCTTCTTCGAGGGAGACTGACGGGCTGTCGACGGGCCATCTGCCGCCCCGGCCGCGGCGGTCTACGGGTTGGGGACGCGGCGGCGTTACCGCCGCTCGCGGGTCGGAAAGTAGGCAAAACGGTACTTTTGAATCAATCAATGGCGTTTACCCGGCGTTGCGGCGGGGGTACAATGCAGGCGGCGCGCAACGTAGATGGGAGGGGTGCCCGCCTTGGCCCGCTGGATCGCCATTCTGACGCCGGCCCTCCTGGTGGCCCTCTTCGAATACGTGCGGCACCGCTACCTCATCAGCCTGGTGCCCATGGACGTGGGCAACTGGCTCACGGCCGGACTGGCCTTCGCCGCCTCGACGGTGGTGGTGGGGAGCCTCTACTCCGTGCTGGAGCGGCTGCGGGACGAGGCCGAGGAGCGGCGCCGGCGCCTGGCCGTGCTGGAGGAGCGCGACCGCATCGCCTCGGCCCTGCACGACGGCATCTGCCAGTCCCTCTTCTTTGCCAACGTGCGTCTGGGAAAGGCCGAGGAGGCCCTACGCCGCGGAGAGTGGGAGGAGGCGCGCTCGGCCCTGGACGAGGGCCGCTTCGCCGTCCGGGCGGCCCACGATGACGTGCGGCAGACCGTCTTCAACCTGCGCGTGGCCCGGCCCCTGGAGGCGGGGCTGGGGGAAGCCCTGCGGGAGCACCTGGACGAGTTCGGCCGCCAGACGGGGTTGGCCACGGAGGCCGCGGTGGAGGATGGGTGCGACCTGCCCCCGGAGGTGGCGAGCCAGGTGGTGCAGATCGTGCGCGAAGCCCTCTGGAACGTGCGCAAGCACGCCGAGGCCGGGCGGGTCACGCTGCGCTGCCGGCGCCGCGGGGAAGCCGTCGTGGTGGAGGTGGCCGACAACGGGCGCGGCTTCGACGTGGAGGCGGCGCGGCGCAACGGCCGCACCTTCGGGCTGACCATCATGGCGGACCGGGCGCGGGCGGCGGGAGGATGGCTCCGCCTGGAGTCGCGGCCGGGCGGCGGGACCACGGTGGCCGTCACGGTGCCGGTGAACGGTCGGACCGCCGACCGGAGGGGCCGCGGGCGCGCTCCTCTGGCTTTCCCCGGCCGGGCGACCGAGGGGGCGTGACCATGGCGACCATGGGGGGAAGCCGCGCGGCGGCGCGGGTGCTGGTGGTGGACGACCACCTCCTCTCGCGGCGCGGCATCGTGAGCATCCTGGACGAGTCCGAGGGGTTTGAGGTGGTGGCGGAGGCCGGCGACGGGGAGGAAGCCCTGGAGATGGCCCGCCGGTACCGGCCCGACCTGGTCCTCATGGACGTACAGATGCCCCGCCTGAACGGCATCGAGGCCACCCGCCGCCTCAAGGCGGAGCTGCCCCAGGTCCGCGTCGTCATGCTGAGCGTCTCCGACGACGTGCAGGACTTCTTCGAGGCCATCAAGGCCGGCGCCCAGGGCTACCTCCTCAAGAACATGCAGCCTGAGACGTGGGTGGAGTACCTGTCCGGCGTGGTGCGGGGGGAGACGCCCGTCTCGCGACCCCTGGCCGCCAGGATCCTGCGGGAGTTCGCCGCCAGCGCGGCGGTCGAGGACGCCGAGGAGCTGGGGCTCACGGCCCGCGAGCGGGAGGTGCTGGAGCTGGTGGCCCAGGGGCTCTCCAACCGCGAGGTGGCCGAGCGCCTCTACCTGGCCGAGCCCACGGTCAAGAACCACCTCAGCCGCATCATGGAGAAGCTGCACCTGCGCAACCGCACGGAGCTGGCCGCCTTCGCCCTCCGGCGGGGCTGGGTGCGCGGCGGGAATGGCGGGCGTCGGCGCGGCTTAGGTTAATCCTCTGTGAGGGGTCTCCCGGTTCGTTCCGTCCTGCTGGTCTTTGCGCTGGCCGCCCTGGCGGCGGCCGCCCTCCTCCTGGCCGCGGAGCGGGTCCGGCGGCAGCCGGCGCCGGGCGCACCCACCCCCCGCGGACCGGTCGCGCCACGGGGCGCACCCCTTCAGCCACCCGCCCCGGGTGCCTCCGGGCAGCCGCGGCCGGCGGGGGATGGACCCGCGGCGGCGCCCGCCCCCGACTACGGCCCCTTGGTGGAACGGGTCCGGGCCTTCCTGGCCGGCGAGGCCGCCGTATACGGCGTCTACTTCCAGGACCTTTTCTCCGGCGCCGTGTGGGGGATCGAGGCCGACCGCCCCTTCCCCGCGGCCAGCACCTACAAGGTGCCCCTGGTCCTCTTCCTGTACGAGGAGGCGGCGGCGGGGCGTATCTCCCTGGACGAGCGGCTCGTCTACGACCCGGACACCGACTACCGCACGGGGGCGGGGATCCTCCACCTGGAGGGGGTTCCCGGCCGGTCCTACTCCCTGCGCGTTCTCGCCAACCTCAGCATCACCATCAGCGACAACGTGGCGGCGGCCATGCTCCTGCGGCGGTTGGGCCGCGACCGCCTGGCCGCCTTCAAGAGCCGGCTGGGGGGTCGCATTGTCTTCCCCGAGGGGCGCAACGTGAGCACGGCCGCCGACATGGGGCGTTATGTAAAGGAGGTCCTGGCCTTCGCCCGCCGGCACGAGCTGGGTCGGGTCCTCCTGGACCACATGAGCAACAGCATCTACGACGTGGGCCTGCCGGGTCTCCTCCCGGCCGGAGTGCGCGTGGCCCACAAGGAGGGCGACGTGAGCGGCGTCTCCGACGACGTGGGGGTGGTGTACGGGCGCCATCCCTTCATCCTCTGCGTCCTGTCCGAGGGCCAGGCCGACGTGGAGGAGGGCTTTCGCACCATCGCCCGCCTCACCCGCCTCGTCTACGATTACCAGGAATCCGTAGCGCACCGGGACTGACCGGCCCTTCACTCGCAGGCGGCGGCCAGGATCACCATGGTGCGAAAGGCCCGGAAGGCGGTCACGTAGTCCTCGCCCTCCCAGGCCACGGTGACGGGGTCGAGCCGCGCGGAGCCGGGCAGCAGGGCGGCCGCGGCGGCGAAGCCGGCGTGGCGGAAGGTCACCTCGAACCGGTGGGGCGGCGGCGGCAGCCAGGGGTGCAGCTCCCCCGCGGCGGCGCGGCGGGCGCCGCGGGCGGCGGCTTCCTCCAGG
>CAYXQP010000086.1:0-6788 GCA_964467515.1 uncultured Eubacteriales bacterium
CCCTGCCGGCGCCGCCCGCCGCCCGCGCCCCGCCGGGGAGTTCCGGCCGCGCCGGCCGCGGCGCCCGGTCGCCCTGATCCTCACCCGGCGAAGGGATCAAGGCCGGTCACGCAGCCCAGGTGCTGGCACGTCTCCCGGTGCAGGCAGAAGGAATGGACCAGTTCCCGCCGGAGGGCCGGCTGGCCTCCCTCCTCCTCCCGCTCGGGATCCCACTCCAGGCGGTAGGTGCGGAAACCCAGCACCCTCCTCCCCACGTGGGGGCAGAACTCCTCGACGATGGAGGAACGGTAGGACTCCTCGCTCCGGCGCGCTCGTTCGTGGGCCACGCTCAGCAATTCGGCGCCGGGCGACGGATTCCTACCTGCGTCGTGCGCACCCGGACGCGCCTCCGGTCGGGCTCCCAGTCCACCTCCCAGCCCAGCCGCTCCGCCAGGGCCCGGAGCGCCACCAGGGTCCGGCCGCCGACCAGGCGCGGCGCCGGATCGCCCGCCAGGGGCCGGCCGTCCAGGACGACCTCCACCGGCACGGGTTCCACGGAGACGGTCCGGGTCTCGCCGTCCCAGGCCACGGCGAAGCCCAGGGCCTCGGCCAGGTCGCGCACGGGGGCCACGACCCGCTCCCCCTCGAGGCGGGGCGGCGGGTCCGTGGGCAGCTCGCGGCCCTGGACGACCAAGCGGACGCGCCCCCGCATGAGCGCCAGCTGCTCCGCCACGTGGGCGAGGAAGGGCTCCCACGGGAAGAGGCCGCCCGGGTCCCGGGGGCGGTTCACCGGATCGTAGAAGGAGTGAGGCTTGACGGCCTCCACGCCGAAGCCGTGCCGGCGGCAGACGTCGGCGTGCAGCCACACGTAGCGGTCGTACGCCTCTGGGACCAAGGGCTCGCACAGCTCGATGCCGATGGTGCTGCCGTTGGCCCGCGGGCCGGCGTGGTAGGCCACCTCGTCCTCGGGCACGCAGCGGACGATCTCCCGCGCGTCCACCACGTAGTGGGCCGAGCTCTCCCGCCCCGGCCGGCGCGTGGCGAAGTAGTCGCGCACCTGCCGCGCCGTGGCCCCGGGGTCGCCGGTGCGGTGGGAGACGATGCCGCGCGGTCGCAGGGGAATGCCGGGTCGGTTGCCCGAGTCCCGACCGATGAGCATCTCCGTCACGTGGTATGGTCCCAGCCGTCGCACGCGCACCCGCCCCCTCCCCGCCAGCATATGGCCCGGGAGGGCGGGAGGGCACGGCTTCGTCAGCGGTGGAGGACCCGGTCGGCGTTGCGGAGGAGGACGAGGGCCTGCGGATTCAGGGACTCCGGCTCCGGGCCCGGTCGGCCGAGGAGGAAGCCCTGACCGTACTCCACCCCGCACTCGCGCAGAGCCAGCAACTGCTCCGGCGTCTCCACGTGCTCCGCGACCACCCGGCTCCCCGTCTCCCGCCCGAGGGAAACCAGGGCCCGCACCACGGAGCGGGCGTTGGCGTCGTGGGCGACGCGCAGGGTGATGCTGCCGTCGATCTTGAGGAAGTGGGGCCGCACCAGGAGCACCGTGTGCAGACCCGAGTAGCCCGCCCCCACGTCGTCCAGGGCCAGCAGGTAGCCGTCCTCCCGGCACCTTTCGACGGCCGCCACCAGGCTCGGGTTGGCCGCCAGGTCCACGCGCTCCGAGAGCTCGTACACCACCTCGCCGCGGGGCACCTCCAACCGGTCCGCCTGCGCGCAGGTGTCGCAGCCCGTCGTGAGGAGGCAACTGGCGTAACGGGGGTCCAGGTTGACGAAGATGAGCTCCCCGGGCCCGAGGCGGGTGGCCTTGACCTCCAGGGCCAGGAAGCGGCAGAGGCGCTCCAGCTCCTGACGGCAGCCGCTCACCTGCGCCCCCCTGAGGAGGCTCGGCGCCTCGTAAAAGGGTCCGCCGGCCGGTCCGCGGGCCAGGGCCTCGTAGCCGATGACACGGCCCAGGACCAGGTCCACGATGGGCTGTAGGTAGACGGTCACCGCGTGCCGGCTCACGAGCTGGCAGACGCCGCTGGCCGGATCGCCGGCCGGCTCCCGGCTGGTGGCCGTGCCCTTTGCCACGGTCCGCGCCTCCTTTTTCGTCGTGCGAGCCCCCCTGGAGAGGTCGGCCAGGGTGACGGGCGTCCTTTTGGTCAATCCGGTCTAGTTATCGCGGGCGGCGGATTGATTCTCAAAGGGGCCCGACCCCGACGGCCTCCCGAGGGGACGGGCCGAGTCTCAAACGTGGAAGCGGAAGGTGACGACGTCCCCGTCCCTGACCACGTAGTCGCGCCCCTCCAGGCGCCAGAAGCCCGCCTCCCGCGCCGCCCGGACCGACCCGGCCCGGCGCAGGTCGTCCCAGGCGATGACCTCGGCCCTGATGAAGCCCCGCTCCATGTCGGAGTGAATCCGGCCGGCCGCCTCCCGCGCCGTGGCGCCGCGCCGCACCGGCCAGGCCCGGACCTCGTCCTCGCCCGCCGTGAGAAAGGAGATGAGGCCCAGCGCCCGGTAGGCGGCCCGCGCCAGGCGGGCGATGCCGGGTTCCTCCAAACCGTACCCTGCCAGGAAGGCGGCCCGCTCGGCCGGGTCCAGGGCCGCGATCTCCATCTCCACGCGGCCCGCCAGCTCCACCAGTTCCTCCTCTTGGCGGGCGGCGTGCTCCCGCAGGGCCTCCCGGCCGGGGTAGTCGCGCTTTTCCAGTTGGCCCTCGTCCAGGTTGACGGCCAGGAGCAGGGGGCGGGCGGTGAGAAAGGAGTACCCCCGGAGGAGCTTTTCGTCCTCCGGATCCAGGGGAAGGCGCCGCACGGGCCGGCCGTCCTCCAGGGCAGCCCGGCAGGTCTCCAGGAGCTCCGCCTGGCGGGCCTCGGCCGGCGCCAGCCGCCGCTGGGCCCGCAGCCTGGCCAGGGCCTTCTCGGCCAGGTCCAGGTCGGCCAGGATCAGCTCGGCCTCCAGGTCGGCGGCGTCGCGCGCCGGGTCGATCCGGCCCAGGGCGTGGGGCACCGCCGGATCGGAGAAGGCCCGCACCACGTGCAGGAGGGCGTCGCTGCGCCGCACCGCCTGCAGGAACTCGTTGAGCCGGCCCCGGTCCGTCTCCCCCGGGACGAAGCCGGCCAGGTCGGTGAACTGGATGGTCGCCGGCGTCACCTTGCGCGGGCGGAAGAGGGACGCCAGGAAGTCCAGGCGCTCGTCGGGAACCCTGGCGACGCCCACGTGGACCTGCTGCCGTCCGCCCGCGCCGCCGGTGGCGGCGGTCCCCTCCGTGAGCAGATTGAAGACGGTGGTCTTGCCGGACAGGGGTAGGCCGACGATGCCGATCTGCAAGCTCCCTCGCCCCCGCCCAGTTGACCAGATTTCCCGGCCCCGCGCAACCCGCGTCGGCCCGGCACCGCCCCTGACCGACGCCGTCCCGGCCGGTCGCCGCCCGCCGTTGGAAAGGGGCCGACCCTTCGCACGAATCATTATCCGACATGGGACAAGCACGCCTTGGTCAACTGGTGAGCCAGTTCATCCTAGCCGCCGTCGCCAACCAGCTGGCAACCCGGGGCGGCCGCAAGGTGGCCCTGGTCCTCGAGAGGGACCTCACGGCGGCCGTGGAACCCGAGGGTTTCTGCACCGCCTGCCGGCAGTGTTTCGACGCCGAGGGCGTCTTCCGGCTGCCCGTGCCCGCCGACCGGCTGAGGCAGGCCGTGGACAGGGGCGCCCCCACCGAGGCCGCCTGCCCCGCCGGTCTCGCCTTCCTCGCCGAGCCCCTGGCCATCGGCCCCGCCCACGTCATCGGCTATCTCGCCATCGGGCACGTGGCCGACGTCAAGGCCCTGGAGGAGCGTCTCTTCGCCCTGGCCCAGGAGGCGGACGACAAGCCGGCCAACCTGGCCAGGCGCCACTGGAACACGACGAAGCCCGAGCAAGTGGACTGGAGTGTCTACGCCCATCAGCTGCGCCAGGCGGCCATCCCCCTGGTCACCGTGGCCGCCGCCACGTGGCAGGAGTACGCGGAGGTTCCCTCGCGGCCGCCCGACGAGCTGGACGATCTCCACCTCCTGCCGCGGGACGCCCCCGACACGCTGCGGACGGCCCTCCGCCGGGCCTGCCTGGCCAACGACGCCGACGCCGGAGCCGCTCTCCTGCCGCCGGAGCGGGTCTCCTCCCTGCCCGAGGTCGTGGCCTTCAACCTGTTCCCGGGCGCGCCGGCCAGGATCGCCTCCCTGCGGGCGGAGCTGGAGCGCGAGCTGGCGCACCAGGCCGCCGTCGCTATCGCCTCCCTGGCCGGCCACCCGGCCCTGGCGGCGGCCGGTTTCACCCCGGAAGGCTTCCGGAGCGCCCTGCTGAGCCGCTCGGCCGTCCTGGGTGAAGGGGGCCCGTCTTCGTCTTCCTCTTCCGCAAACCGCGGCGCGGGCGCCCCGAGGAGCTCGCCCTGGCCCAGGAGTGGGCCAGGTCCCCGGCTCTCCTCTACCTCACCGTCAGCGCCCGAGAGCGGGAGTCGTCCCTGGCCGCCACCGTCCACGCCCTGGGCGAGCTCTCCGAGGCGGTGGAGGGCGGCGATCTCTCCGCCTGCGGCCAGGTGCTGGCGCGGTGGGCGGCGCGCTGCACGGGCGGGACGGCCGCCGTCTTCGTCCCCGACGAGCGGCGCGAGCCCAAGCTCCTGGCCCACAGCGCCGGGGCGGACCACGCCGGCCCCCTCCTGAGCGCCTGTCGCTGGCTGGCCCGGCAGGCGCTGGTCAGGCGCGTGACCATTACGGCTTCCTCCGACCTGATCGGGAAGGAGGAGGAGACCGAGGGGCGCGCCGGGCTGGTGGTGGCCCACCCCCTGGGCACGGGGAGCAAGGTGCCGGCCGTCCTGGCGGTGGCCTGGCCCCGGGAGGAGGGCGACCGCGTCCTGGGAGACCACCGGGAGGTCCTGGCCACCGTGGCCCGCATCGGCGGCGCCCTCCTCAACGCCTTGGCGCAGCGCCAGGAGATGGCGGAGGCCCACAGCCACGCCGTCCAGCTCCTGGTCACCGCTCTGGAGGCGCGCTTTCCGTGGCTCAGCGGCCACGGCAGCCGCACCGCCCGCCTCGCGCGGGCCATGGCCCTGGCCCTGGGGCTCGGCCTGCCCGAGGCCGAAGAGGTCTACGAGGCCGCCCTCCTCCACGACGTGGGCCACCTGCGGGCCGACGCCTGGCCCAGAACCCGCTCCTGCGCCGGCTGGCCCCCGTCGTGCGTCACCACCGGGAGTGGTGGGACGGGAGCGGCTACCCGGACGGCCTCCGCGGGCAGGAGATACCGCTGGGCGCCCGCATCCTGGCCGCGGCGGAGGCCTTCGACGCCATGCTGTCGGAGCGGCCGCACCGGGCGGCCCTCGGCCTCCGGGAAACCCTGGCGGAGATGAGCGCCGGTTCGGGACGGCAGTTCGACCCGGAGGCGGTGCAGGCCCTGCTGGCCGCCCTCAAGGCCCCCGAGGTGCGGGAGACGTACTCCTCCCTCTTTCAGGAAGCCGCGCCGGCCCCCAAGGGCTGAGGCCCCTTTCCCGCCCGCGCTCCCCAGGCCATGGGCCGGAAGCCGCACTCCCCCCGACCCGGGTGGGTGGGGAGGACGGAGCCCGACCCGGCGGCCCGCCGGGACGCCGCCTACCTGGGCTTGAAGGTTACGCAGCAGGTCTGGTAGCTGGTGGCCGCCTGGTCGCCCGCCGGCTGGGCCGCGTCGAGGCGGTCCTCCCTGTCCGCCGCGCGGCCTCCCCGCCCCCGGTCGTCGGTCCGCTCGGCCGCCCGGGCGGCCGCCAGCCGGCCCGCGTCGCCCCTGGCGTTGGGGCTGCCGGCCACGGCCACCTCGATCCGCTGGGCCTGACAGTTGTCCCCCGTCCCCCAGTACCGGCAGTTGCTCACGGTGCAGCGCACGTTCTGCGGCATGTCCCTCGCCTCCAGCCCCTATGATTCCCCGGTCGGCTCGCGGGCAAACACCTGGCGGGCCGCCGCCCCGGCGGCATGGGGGGTCCCGGCTCAGCGGCGGGCGCCGGAGCGGGCGATGACCCAGAGGAGCCAGAGGAAGAGGAGGGTGGCCACGAAGAACCCCATCTCGATGACGGGCAGGTGCCAGAGCAGGGTGGGCCCGCCCCGCAGGGAGGAGCCGATGATGACGCCGGCCATGATGATGCTGTACGAGAGGAGGACGACGCTCAGGGACAGGCGGTTGAAGACCTGGTCGAGCTTGCCCAGGAGCCGCTCCAGCTCCGAGAGGTCCAGGCTCACCGGCAGCGTGCCGGCCCGCAGGTGGAAGAGGAGGGCCCGCACCAGGTCGGGCAGTTCCGCCAGCTCCCACGCCAGGCCGGCCAGGTCCCGGCCCAGCCGCCGCGCCAGGCGGCCCGGTGCCAGCTGCCGCCGCAGCAGGAGCCGCCCGAAGGGCTCGGCCAGCTCCAGCACCCGCACCTCGGGATCGAGCCTGGCCACCACCCCCTCCAGGGTCATGAAGGCCTTGCCCAGGAGGGTCAGGTCCGAGGGAACCCGGATGCGGTGCCGGTAGGCCAGCTGGAAGAGACTCCGCAGCACCTCGCGGAGCTGGATCTCCCGGAGGGGCACCTCCAGGAACCTCTCGCGCAGCTCCTCCACGTCGCGCTGGAGGAGGCGGAGGTCGGTGCCGGGCGGGAGCACCCCCAGGCGCGTCACGGCCCGCACCACCATGTCGCTGTCCCGCTGGAGGAGCCCCAGCACCAGCAGGAGAAAGCGGTCGCGGGTGGAGGAGGCCAGGCGCCCCACCTGTCCGAAGTCGAGGAGGGCCAGACGGAACCCGGGCGCCCCCGCCGCGGCGGTGCTCCCGGAGCCGGCTGAAGACCTTTTGTTCGGCCT
>CAYXQP010000087.1:0-6705 GCA_964467515.1 uncultured Eubacteriales bacterium
CCCCCCACTGGGTTCATGGCCTTGCCCTGCGTGTACCCAGAAGGATCCCCCCGGTCCGCGCTCCTCCTTCCAGATGGGAACCCGCCGCTTGATCTCCTCCATGGCGTACCGGCAGGCGGCGAAGGCCTCCCCCCGGTGCGGCGCCGCCGCCGCCACCGCCACGCTTGCCTCCCCCGGCCGGAGCAGCCCGAGCCGATGGGCCACCGCCAGCCGGACGCCCGGCCAGCGCCCTTCCGCCTCGCCCACGATGGCCTCCAGCACCTCCCGCGCCAGGGTGGGGTGAGCCTCGTAGTAAAGGCTCTCCGTGAGACGGCAATCCGTGCGGCGCCGCACCGTCCCCACGAAGAGGACGACGGCCCCCGCGTCCTCGTGGGCCACCAGCCCGAGCACCTCGTCCACCGACAGCGGTTCCTCCGTCAGCCTCACCCCGCCCGGGCCGCTCCCGCCGCTGGCCGGCGGCAGCACCGCCACCTCGTCTCCCGGCCGGAGACGCGCCTCCTCCTCCCGGACGAGGCGCCCGTTCACGGCCAGCTGGCAGACATCCAGGAGCCGCGCCAGGCGGGGAAACCGTTCCCGCAGGCGGTGCCGCACCCAGCCGGCCGGCGCGCCGGCCTCCCCGGCCGGTCGACCGGAAAGGCCGGCACCCTCGGGTCCTTCGTCGCCTCCCTCCAGCTCCAGCAGGGCCTGGCGGCAACCGGCCAGGGCCGCAGCCCCGGCGTAGAAGACCACCCGCACGGCTCCTTCGGCCGGGGCACCTGCCTCCCGCGCCGCACCCGGGCCCGTCGCCGGCGTCGCGGCCCTCAACCCCCGATCTCCGACATGGCCGCCTGCGGCGTCAGTAGCCATGACGCTTCTCCCCCTCCTCGCTCCTCGCGGCCTGCGGCCGCGGGGTCGTAACCGTGCCAGGGCGGCTTGAGGCCCGCCGCGCGCTCCAGGGCCTCCCGGATGGCCTCGTCGGGCGCGCCGCCGCGGAGGAGAGGCCGCAGGTCCGCCTCCCCCGGCCGCAGGAGGCAGCTCCGCACCCGCCCGTCGGCCGTGAGGCGCAGGCGGTCACAGCCCGAGCAGAAGGGCGCCGTCAGGGAGGCGATGAGGCCCACGGGCACGGCGAAGCCCCGCACCCGCAGCCGCCGTGCCGGATCCGCCATCCCTCGGGAGGTACGGGCTCCTGTCACCGCCGCATCCCCGGCGGCCGCGCCGGTCGCCACGGGCTGCGGCGCGTCCCAGGGGGCCAGGGGACCGAGGGCCGACTCCAGCCGCGCCAGTACCTCACCAGCCGGCACGAACCGCTCCCGCCAATCGGCAGCCCCGCAGCCGATGGGCATGTACTCGATGAACCGCACCTCCCACCCCCGCTCGAGGCCGAACAGCGCCAGGTCCGCCACCTCGTCCTCGTTCAGCCCCCGCATGACCACGGTGTTCAGCTTGACGGGGAAGCCCGCGGCGGCCGCCGCCTCGAGCCCGGCCAACACGTCCCGGAGGACGCCTCCCCTCGTGACGGCGGCGAAGCGCTCCGGCCGCAGGGAGTCCAGGCTCACGTTGATCCGGTCGAGACCCGCCCGGCGCAGGTCGGCGGCGAGGCGCGCCAGCCGCGTGCCGTTGGTGGTCATGACGATCTCCCGGAGACCGGGGAGCCGCCGCAGCCGCTCGACCACCTCCACCGCCTCGGGGCGGAGGAGGGGTTCGCCTCCCGTCAGGCGCACCTTGGCCACGCCGGCCGCGGCCGCCACCCTCGCCACCCGCTCGATCTCGCTCGCCGCGAGGAGGTCCCGCCGCGGCATCCAGCGGCCCCGTCCCGCCGGCATGCAGTAGAGGCAGCGGAGATCGCACCGGTCCGTCAGGGAAACCCGCAGGTAACGTATGGTGCGCCCGCAGGAGGCCTCGATGGCACGCCCGCTCCCCGTCGGCAACGCTGCCACCACGCTCCCCTCCCGCCGCAGGCTCCGGCGGCCCCCCGAGCGCCCCTGGCCCGCCGCACCCGGGACGCCGCGGTGACCGGGGCCAAAAAAGGGCCGCCCGCTCCACCCCGCTCCGGCCGGGAGCGCAGGCGCAACGGGCGGCCCGCGGCTCTCCTTTCCGGATCGGGAGGCGAAGCCGTTTCCGGCTCCACCCTGTCGGCCGGACGCCCGTGGGTCGGGGTCCGTCCCGCCGGCCCTTCCTCCCGGAGGGGCCGGTCGCGGACGGCGCGCCGCCTTTAGGTCGCCCGGCTCGGAGAACGCCAGGCTTATGCGGTTTTGCCCCTACTCCTTCCCTGTCCAACCCGCCCCGCCGGCCCCTCGCCGCCTCGCCGCAGCGGGATGCCACGGGACCGCGGTCCGCTCAGGTGTCGGTCTTGCCGGACACCTGGGAGGATGCCGCCGGTTTCTCCTCCTCGGCCTCCGCCGCCGCCTCGCGCAACCCGCCGCGGAACTCCTTTATCCCGCGGCCGATGGAGCGCGCCAGCTCGGGCAGCTTGCGCGGGCCGATGACGAGGAGGAGGATGGCCAGGATGATGATGAGCTCCGTCGGGCCGATCCGCCCACCCAGCACCGGGCATCACCTTCATCATTCATCATAGCACCGCCGGACCAGGGCGCCTATCCGGTGTTTCCCCGACGCCGTCGCGACCGCCTGCGCGCCCTTGGCCAAGGACACACGGGGCTGGTCCTCCCTCGGCCGCCGCGGGCGGCCGCGCGCCGAGGAAGGGCGCTCCCCTGGCCTCGCCCATGACGGCCACCGTGATACGCTCGATCCCCCTCTCCCGCGCGTAGCGTTCCACCCGGCTCGCCACCCGCCCCCGGACAAAGGAGGGGATGGCGGCGAGGAGCCGCTCGGCCTCCTCGGTCCAGACGGGACCTGCGGGGGGCAGGGACACGGGCGCGCCGCCCGCGGCTCCCCCTCCGTAGGAACAGGAGGGGTCCTCGCCCAGCGCGTCGCCGCCGGCCCCGTACGCCCGGGCCCGGCGGAGACCGTCGTAGGCCAGCCACGTCAGGGCCGACCCCAGCAGGGCCACCAACACGACCAAGCCGAGGAGGATTTTCCACTGATGGAGAGACTCCTCATGGCCCGCCACCCTGCCGCATGTCCGCCAGCATGCTCCGAACGACGTCGTAGGCCCCGTCGTCGCCCGAGACGAAACCATCGACCGCCAGGGCGACCAGAGCGGCCCTGCCCTCGGGATCGCGGTGGACCCCGAACAGGACCTGGTGCAGCCGCTCCTTCAGAGCCGGGTCCAACCCCGGCCGCACCACCACCGGCAGCATGCCGCTCTCGGGCGAGGCGGCGATGACCCTCTTGTTGATCTCCGCGTAGGTCCGGACCGGCACGTAGCGGACGGGCCGTCCCAGTCGTTCACCCAGGTAGTCCAGGAGGGGATAGAAGGCGTTTAGCCGCTCGCGCGGCGGGATGACGGGCGCCACGGCGAAGCGGAGCGACTCCGCCGACCCCGCGGGCCTCGCCCCTCCGACTGGGTCGGTTTTAAGGGTTTTCCCTTACAGGACCCACTGCCACCGTCTCCGTGGCGGCCAGGGCGGCCCCGACCAGATCCTCCACGGGCAGCGCGGCCTCGGCCCCCTCCACGTCGGCCAGGCGCGGGCGGGTGGCCGGATGGCGTGCGACGAAGACGGTGCAGCAGTCCTCGTAAGGGCGGATGGAGACGGGATAGGTCCCGATGTACCGCGCCAGGGCCACCGTCTCCTCCTTGTCCATGCCGACCAAGGGGCGCAGGATGGGCAGGCCCGCCGCGGCCTCGATGGCGGCCAGGCTCTCCAGGGTCTGGCTGGCCACCTGGCCCAGGCTCTCGCCCGTCACCAGGGCCAGGGCGCCCCGCCTCCGCGCCAGGGTTTCCGCCACCCGCACCATGAGCCGCCGCATCACGATCACCCCGAGCTTGGCCGGGCACCGCTCGTAGATGGCCGTCTGCGCCTCGGTGAAGCGGACGAGGTGAAGCCGGACGCGGTCCACCCCTCCCCACCCGGCGAGGACGCGGCAGAGGTCGACGACCTTGTCGCGGGCCTGCTCGCCGGTGAAGGGCGGGCTGTGGAAGTGGACGGCTTCCACCTCCATCCCGCGCTTCATCATGCGCCAGCCGGCCACGGGGCTGTCGATGCCGCCCGAGAGAAGGAGGAGCCCCCGCCCGCTCACGCCCACGGGCAGGCCCCCCGGCCCCGGCACCGTCTCGGCGTGCACGTAGGCGGCCTCCTCCCGCACGTCCACCGCCACCGTGAGATCCGGGTTCTCCAGGGAGACCCTGAGACCGGGGAGTCGCTCCAGCAGGAGAGCGCCCAGGCGGCGGTTGATCTCCAGGGAGGTGAGGGGAAACCCCTTGTCCGCCCGGTTGGCGTCCACCCTGAAGGTGGCCGTTCCGTCGTCCCGGCGTTGCCGGGCCTCGCTCGCCATCCGCAGGGCGCCCGCCTCGATGGCCTCCCAGACGGGCGGCACCTCCAGGGCCGGGCTCGCCGAGGCGACGCCGAAGACCCTGGTCACCCTGGCCAGGGCGGGCCGGAGCAGGTCGGGCCCCGCTTCCACCACCATCCGGCCCCAACGGCGCCGGACGGCAGCGCCGGGCAGATCCGCCACGCTGCCCCGCAGGCGTTCCAGCAGGGCCCGCTCGAAGGCAGGGCGGTTGAGGCCCTTGAGCCCCACCTCACCGTACCGCACCAGCACCACCGCCCGTCCCGCCTCCAACGCGCCTCCTCCCCTCCGCGCCACCGGCCCGCCCCGTCACCGGCGGAACCGGGATGGCCGACCCGCCGCGGCCCCAATCCCATCCCGAGCCTTCGTACGCAACCTTAATCCAATCCTAAGCCTTCTTAAACGTGCCCTTAAGGGGCACCCGCGAGAATGGGGCCAGGAAGCGCCGGAGAGGGGCCCCGGATCAGCCGGGAGGCGGCCGCGGGACCAGGCGCCCCGATGGAGGTGAGCATGATGATCTTCCCGGCCATCCTACTGCTGCCGGTGGTGGCCGCCGCCCTGGCGCTGGCCGCCCTCCTGGCCACGGTCCAGGTCGCTCCCACCAAGTGAACCGGAGGGAAAGGCTTTGTGCGCAAGGGCTGAGACGGCGGACGCGGACGGAGGCACGATGCGAAGGTTGCGGCGACGGCGAGGCCAGGGGTCCCGGAGGACACCCTGGCCTCACGTCTCGCGGCGCCCCGGTCCGGCCGCGGGAGCCGCCGTCCCCGCAACGCCGGCCTCATACCTCGCCAGCTCCGCCATATGGCTGTAGACCAGGTAGGAAACCTCGGCGATGACGCTTTCCGCCACCGCCCCGTTCTCCTCGGACCGCCAGGGATGCCGGACGAAGACGCTCAGCACGTACGGCCTGCCCGCCAGGAAGAAGATCCCCGCGTCGGCCACCACGTCCCTGTAGGTGCCCACCTTGTGGGCCACGCGCAGCTCGGGGGGCAGGTGGGCCACGAGCCTGTCCCGGAAGGGCGTATCGTACAGGAAGGCCAGCGGTTCCTGGCCGAAGCGCGGGTGCTCCGCCTGGAAGCGCAGGAGGGCCTTGAGGTAGAGGGCCGCGTCGCGGGCCGAGGTCACGTTGTCCCTCCCCGGCCCCCGGGGGAGCACGTGCGCGCCGAGGCCCCTCATGAAAGCGTAGAGGTTCCGGCGGCCCAGCCGCCGCAGGAGGGCGTTGGTGGCCACGTTGTCGCTCACGTGGAGGGAGGACACGGCCAAGGCCCGGAGGGTGTAGGCGCCCGGACCCACCGCCTCCTCGCCGGTGTCGGCGAAGTCCTCCTCCGTGAGACGGATCATCTCGCCCAGGTCGAGGAGACCCGCCGCCGCCAGGTGATAGAGGAAGAGGACCAATGGCACCTTGACGGTGCTGCCCGCCAGCACCGGCCGGCGGTCGCGGATCCCGAAGGCCGCTCCGCTCCTCAGGTCCTCGAAGTAGAGGTGGACGGCGTATCCCTCGCCTGCCCCCTCCGCCTCGTCCACATACCGGCGCACCGTTTTGGCCAAGTTGGCGACCTCGTCGGCGGGGCGGCTCACCAGCTGGCCGAGGGCCACCGCCACCGAGAGCAGCCCGGCCGCCACGACCGCCCGCCGGCCGACGGCCGGAACCAGCCTCAAAAGGATTCCCTCCCCGCCAGGAGCCACAGGAGCCAGCGATCCGTCACGCCGTCCTCGGGCAGGCCGTAGAAGCGCTGAGCCGACCGGACGGCGGCTTCCGTGGCGGCGCCGTACCGTCCGTGGGCCCGGCCGGCGTCGAAGCCGGCGCGGCGGAGGGTGAGCTGGAGGTAGACGACGGCCTGCCCGTCCTGTCCCGGGCCGAAGGGCGGCCGGGCCGGACTCTGCCAGAAGGGCAGCTCCCACGGACCCCGGATCGTCACGGGCGTGCCCTCGGGCACCAGGTCCCACAGCTCCTCCACGTCCCGGTTGAACATGCGGAGGCAACCGTGGCTTTCGGCCCGGCCGATGGACCAGTCTTTGTTTGTACCGTGGATGCCGTATATGCCCCAGGGCACGTCGAGGCCCAGCCAGCGCGTGCCGAAGCCGCCTCCCCAGTCCCTGGCCTTGCGGGTGACGCGCCACTCGCCCACGGGGCTCGGCCAGCCCTCCTTGCCCACGGCGACGGGATAGGTCCGCACGGGCCGGCCGTTCCGGTGGAGGCGGAGGAGCCGCCGCTCCACGTCCACCTCCAGGGACCAGGAGCCGGCCGCGCGCCGGGGCGCCGCCTCCCGCAGGCGCGGCGCCAGGGCCGGCCCACACCCGGCCGGCGCCGCGGCG
>CAYXQP010000088.1:0-6649 GCA_964467515.1 uncultured Eubacteriales bacterium
GGCAGGGGCGGCGCGAACGGCGGCTGTCCCGGTTTCTCAAGCGAATCGGGCGGCTCCTGACACCACGCTCAGAGGTGATAGAGGGCCAGGTACACGAGGGGGCCGGTGGCAGCCACGTAGAGCCAGAGGGGGTACACGGACCGGCCGAGGCGCCGGTGCCGGCCCAGCTCTCGCCGGCGGGCCAGGAGCAGGTTCCACAGGATGAGGGGGGTGCTGAGGGTGGCCACCATGACGTGGGTCACCAGGAGGATGTAATAGATCGGCCGGGCCCAGTCGGGCCCGCGGAAGGGCGTGATGCCGAAGGCGGCGAAGCGCCCCAGGTAGAGGAGGAGGAAAACGGTGAGGAGGCCGGTGGCCAGGCTCATGCGCCGGGCGTGGAGGTCGTCCCGTCCGCGGCGGGCCGCACCCACTCCGGCCACGATGAGAAGCCCGCTGACGGTGACCAGGAGGGCGTTGACGGTGGCCAGGAACTGCGCTGTGTCGGGCGCCATGGCTTTTGCTTATTTTCTCTCTCCGCGTCGCGTTTCCTCCCGCGGAGGGGTTCCGCTCTCCCGCCAGAGGCGGGCCAGCTCGGCCAGGTCCTCCAGCTCCAGATCGGCCACGCCGGCCCGCGCCTCCACGTGGTGGCGCACCTCGTGGAGGAGGGTCGTCCGCAGCTCCCGCTCCCACACGGCCGCTGGCTCGCCGGCGAAGAGGCGCCGGAAGGAGCCGTGGTAGAGGTAGACGGTGGCGCCCAGGTACTCGTCCGTCACGTACTCGCCCAGCAGGTAGACGCCCGGCGGGTCGTCCGGCCGGCGGCGGGAGCGGCGTTCCACGATGACCCCCCCGTTCAGGTCCGCGAGGAGCGGCGCCGGTATCTCAGCGGCCAGTCTCTCCGCCAGGTTGGCGAAGCTCTCGAAGTCCACGGTGGTCACCGTATCCATTGGGGGCCAGGCGTTCGCCGTCGTCAAGGAGGGGGGCGCGCCGGGAGGGGAAACCGACGCCCTGCGCCGGGCCGTTGTCGGCCTGCCGCGGCGCGCGCCGGAGGGTGGTCCGGCTTCCCCCGGCAGGGAAACGGGGGGGCGGGGGAGAATAGTTAACAAGACAGACTGACGGGGCGGGTGCCCCCTCCCGGCGCCTCGGCGGGCCGAGGGGCCGCCAGTGTGCGGCGGGCGGGGGCTGCGAGGGAAGCCGGTGCGAGTCCGGCGCGGTCCCGCCACTGTAACGGGGAGGAGCCCGGCTGCGGGCAAGCCACTGGGAGCGGGCGGTCGGAGGGACGGCCGCCCTCCCGGGAAGGCGCCGGGTTCCGAGGAACCGGAGCCAGGAGACCTGCCCGTCCCGCTGCTCGGTAATCCCCTGCGGGTGACGGGGGACCCGGGAGGGCGTCAGCCCCGTGCCGATGGCGTCCGTTGCGTCCCGCCACGGTGGGGGAGGGCTGCCCGTGGCGTGCGGGCCTCGTGCTCGCGCCCCCGGTCCCGCGGGGACCGGGGGCTTTTGTTTTCCGGCGCGGGGCGGGCGTCGGTCGAGGGGAGGGAGCGCCGGACCCGCGCCGGCGGGCGCGGCCGATGAGAGCCCGGCCGGGACGGGCGCGGCGGGAGAGCCGGGAAACGGGGGACCGATGGCAATGGGTGCGGAACGGGGGCTCTTCATCGTCTACACGGGGGACGGCAAGGGCAAAACGACGGCCGCGCTGGGGCTGGGCCTGAGGGCGGTGGGCCAGGGCCTGCGGGTGCGGATGATCCAGTTCATCAAGTCGGACCGGCCCTGCGGGGAGAGGGAGGCCGCGCGCCACCTGCCGGGATTCGAGATCGTGGCCACGGGGCGGGGCTTCACCTGGGACAGGAGCCACTCGCCCGAGGAGCACCGCGACGGCATCCGGCGCGGGTGGGAGTTGGCGCGGGAGAGCCTGGCCTCGGGCCGGTACGACCTGGTCATCCTCGACGAGCTCAACAACGTCTTCCACGTCCGGGACTTCCCCGTGGCCGACATCCTTACCGTGGAACAGGTGCTGGAGGCTGTCCGGTCGCGTCCGGCGGGGGTGCACGTGGTCGTCACGGGGCGGGGGAGCCCGCCCGAGTTCGTGGAGGCGGCCGACCTGGTGACGGAGATGCGCAACGTCAAGCACCCCTACGACCGCGGGACGGGGGCCGTGCGGGGGATAGAGTGGTGAGGTCTGGGCTTCGCCGCTCGGGGCGGGGGGGACGGCGGTGAGGCGGGGGTGCGCCCTCATGGTCCAGGGGACCGGCTCCCACGTGGGCAAGAGCCGCCTCTGCGCCGCCCTCTGCCGCCTCTTCCGGGAAGCCGGGTACAGCGTGGCGCCCTTCAAGGCCCAGAACATGTCCCTCAACGCCGCCGTGGTGCCGGGGGGCGAGGTGGCCAGGGCCCAGGTGGTGCAGGCCGAGGCGGCCGGGACGGAGCCCACCGTGGACATGAACCCCGTCCTCCTCAAGCCGAAGGGCGACGGAGTGGCCCAGGTCATCGTCCACGGTCGGCCCGTGGCCGACCTGACGGCCCGCGCCTACCGGGAGCGGTTCCTCCCCTCCGCCTGGGAGGCGGTGGCGGCTTCCCTGGAGAGGCTCCTCCACCGCTACGAGGTGGTGGTCATCGAGGGCGCGGGCAGCCCCGCCGAGGTCAACCTGCGGGACGGGGACATAGCCAACATGCGGGTGGCCCGGGCGGCCGGGGCGCCCGTGCTCCTGGTGGGGGACGTGGACCGGGGCGGTGTCCTGGCCGCCGTCCTGGGCACCCTGGCCCTCCTGGAACGGGAGGAGCGGAGGCTGGTGAGGGGGATAGTGGTGAACAAGTTCCGGGGGGACCCGGACCTCTTCGCCCCCGCCGTGGCGTACCTGGAGCGGCGGGCCCGCCGCCCCGTGCTGGGCGTGCTGCCCTGGCTGGAGGTGGGGCTGGAGGAGGAGGACTCCCTGGCCCTGGAGGAGGGCAGGCTCGCGGGCGGGCCGGGGAACCTTGCGGGAAGCGGGGACGGCGCCGGCGCCCTGGACGTGGCCGCGGTGCGCTTCCCGCGGCTGGCCAACTTCGACGACCTGGAGCCGCTGCGGCGGACCGCCGGGGTGAGGGTCCGCCTCGTGCGTCACCCGCTGGCCCTGGGCGACCCCGACGCCATCATCCTCCCCGGCAGCAAGAACACCCTGGCCGACCTGGCCTTCCTCCGGCGGTCGGGGCTGGCCGAGGCCCTGCTGGACCGCGCGGCGGCGGGGGTGCCGGTGGTGGGGATCTGCGGTGGCTACCAGATGCTGGGTGAGACGCTGGCAGACCCCGAGGGGCGGGAGGAGGGCATCTCCCTGGCGTCCGCCGCCGGGGAGGGGCCCGGCGGCCGGGTAGTGCGGGGCCTCGGCCTCCTGCCGGTGGAGACCGTGTTCGCCGGGTCCAAGGTGCAGGCGCGCACCGAGGCGCGCCTCCTGGCCGCCCCCGGCCCCCTCGCCGGCCTCGGGGGGACGCGCCTCGTGGGGTACGAGATCCGCCACGGGCGGACCCGCCTGCGGCCGGGGGCCACGGCCCTGGCCGCCGTGGTCAGCCGGGTCGGGACCGGGGTGGAGGGCCTGGAGGCCACCGACGGCTGTGTCAGCCGCGGCGGGGACGTGGTGGGCACCTACCTCCACGGTGCCTTCGAGAACCAGGCGTGGCGGGAGGCGTGGCTGGCGTGGGTGCGGCTGCGCCGGGCGGGGCGCCTGGGTCGGACCACCCCGCCGTCGGCGTCCTTGCGGGCGGGGGAGGCTTGGCGGGAGGCGGAATTCGCCCGCCTGAGCCGCTGGCTCCGGGGACACCTGCGGCTCGACCTCCTGGAGGAGATGGTGGGCCTGTCCCCCGGCGCCCTGGGCGAGGGGAGGCGCGATCCTTGACGCCGGCCCTGGCCTACCTGCTCGACGCTCTCCTCGGCGAACCCCCCGCCCGGCTGCACCCCGTCTGCTGGCTCGGCTGGCTGGCGGGGCGGGGCGAGGCGGCGGTGCGGCGGCTCGCCGGCGGCCGGCCCCTGCCCCTGCGGCTTGGGGGTGCCGCGTTGGTCCTGGTCCTCGTATCTCTGGCGGCCGGTGCGGCCGGCGCCGCGGTGGCGGCGGCCGGGCGCCCGGACGCGTGGCTCGGTGTCGCGGCCGCGGCCCTGGTGGTGTGGGTCTGCGTGGCCAGGCGGATGCTCCTGGCCGAGGTCGGCGCCGTGGCCCGCCTCTTGGGCTCCGGCGACCTGACGGGTGCTCGCGCCCGCCTGGCGGGTCTGGTGGGGCGCGAGACAGCCGGTCTGTCGGCGCCCGAGGTGGCGCGGGCGGCCGTCGAAACGGCGGCGGAGAATCTCACGGACGCCGTGGTGGCGCCCCTCTTCTACACCGCCCTGGGCACGGCCGCCCTGGGTCCGGCCTGGGGGGCGGCCCTGGCGGCGGCCCACCGGGCGGCCAACACCCTGGACGCCATGTGGGGCCATCGCGACGAGAAGTACCGCCACCTCGGGTGGGCGGCGGCGCGCCTCGACGACGTCCTCAACTGGCTGCCGGCGCGGGTGGCGGGGGCCCTGCTCCTCCTGGCGGCCCTCCCGGCCCGCCCGGCTCCTTGGGATGCGCGCCGGGGGTGGCGCACGTGGCGGCGAGACGCGGTCCTGCACCCCAGCCCCAACGCCGGGGTGGTGGAGGCGGCGGCCGCGGGCATCCTGGGGGTGCGCCTGGGGGGCGCCAACGTCTACGGCGGTGCCAGGGAATTCCGGCCGTACCTGGGCGACGCCCTCCGCTCCCTGGCCGCCGACGTGGTCCGTGAAGCCGCGGCGTTGGTGGGCAGGGCGAGCCACCTGGCGGCCATGCTGGCGGCGGTGGTCACCGCCGCCTTGGCGAGCGCCCCCCCCCTTGTCCCGGCGGTCATCATCGCCAGGGTGGCGCTGGCGGCGGTGAGCGCCCGGTGAGCTGGCGCGGCCTGCCTCTGGCTCTGTCCTTTCTCACGGTGCTGCCCCTGCCGCCCCCGCGGGTGGGAGGAGAGGCTCCGGCGGCGCCCCAAGGCGGTTCTGGCCCCGCGGCTGGGCAGAAAAGGCGCGGCGCGAGCGGCGGTGGGGAGGGCGAGCCGGTACTCGCGGCGGCCGTCCCCTGGTTCCCCGTGGCGGGCGCCGTGGCGGGTGCGGTGTCCGCCCTGGTCTTCCGACTCGCCGGCCTGCTCTTTCCCCCCGAGGCCGCCGCCTTGGCGGGAGTCCTGGCCGCTTACGCCGTCACGGGGTCCCTGCACCTGGACGGCCTCGCCGACACGGCCGACGGCCTCGCGGCCGCGGCGCGGGGCGACGGCCGGGAACGCGCCCTGGCGGCCATGCGGGATCCGCGCCTGGGCGCCCGGGGCGTCCTGGCGGTCTGCGGGGCGGTGTTGGGCAAGACGACGCTGGCGGCCGCCGCCGGCGGGTGGGCCTGGCTGAGCCTCCTCCTGGCGCCGGTCCTGGGCCGGTGGGCCATGGTGGTTCTCATGCCCCTCCATCCCTATGCCAGGAACGGGCCGGGACTCGGTGAGGGTTTCGCTCGCCGGGTCGGATGGGGTCGGGTGGCGGGGGCCACCGTGGTGGCCGTCGCCCTGGCCGCCGGAGCCCTGGCGGCCTCGGGAAGGGCGGCGCCGGCGACGCGGGTGGCCCTGCCGGCGGCGGCAGCTCTGACCGCCCTGGCCGGCGGCGGCATCGTGGCCCGGCGGCTGGGCGGCGTGACGGGCGACGTGTACGGCGCGGTGAACGAGCTGGCCGAGGTGACGGTCCTGGCCGTGGCCGCGGTGCTGCTCCCGTGAGCCGGCCGCGGGGAGGGACGGGCGGCGCCCCCGCGGCGGCCGCCGGGCCGCCGCCTTGGCGGTGGCTGGAGGAGCATGGCGGCGATCCCCTGGCGGCCCTGCGCTGGGGAACGGGCCCTGGCGGGTTGCTCGACTTCAGCGTGAGCCTGAACCCCTTCGGCCCCCCGCCCGGCGTCCTGCGGGCGGCCGCGCGCTCCCTGCGGCGGGGTGACCCTTCCGGCCCTGTGCCCGGCGCTGCCGCTGCGCTCGGGGCAACCGCCTATCCGCCCCGCGACGGGAGCCCCCTGCGGGAAGCCCTGGCCGCCAGGCTCGGCGTGCCCGCGGAGTGCTGCCTCCTCGCCAACGGCGGCGCCGAGGCCATCCACCTCCTCGTGGGCGCCGCCGCGCCGCGCCGTCTCGTGCTGCTCGTGCCCTGCTTCGGCGAGTACGCCCGCGCCGCCGCGGCCCTGGGCATCCCCGTCGCCGCCGCGCCCCTGGCGCCGGAGCGCGGCTTCGCCGTGGGGACCCCCGAACTGGAGTCGCTGGGACGGCTCCTGCGCCCCGGCGACCTCCTCTTCCTGGCGAACCCCAACAACCCCACGGGCCGCCTCGTCCCTCCCGGGGTGCTGGCCCGCCTCGTGGATCTGGCCGGCGAGCGCCGGGCCCTCCTGGCCGTGGACGAGGCCTTTCTGCCCCTGGCCGCCGCCGAGTCGGCCTCCCTCGCCCCGAGGGCCGCCGCCGGCCGCCCCGTGGCGGTGGTGGGGTCCCTCACCAAGTTGTACGCCCTCCCCGGCCTGCGCCTCGGGTACCTGGTGGCGGGGCCGGCGCTGGTGGCGGCCGCCCGGCGGCGGCAGCCGGCCTGGGCCGTCAACAGCGTGGCCATCGCGGCGGGCCTGGCCTGCCTGGAGGCCAACCGGCACGTGCTCCTGGATAAGCCGGTGGC
>CAYXQP010000089.1:0-2692 GCA_964467515.1 uncultured Eubacteriales bacterium
GCCGGGGCGGGCGGGGCGGACACGGGGCCGCGCCTCCTCCTGCGCGTGCGGCTGCTCAACGTGGCCGTCCACGTGGTGCTGGAACCCGAGACGGCGGACCTGGACCGGTCCGGGCAGCTCGAGTGGGGGGAGGCCCTGCTGGCCGGCCTGAGCCTGGGCCTCGACGCGGCCGCCGCCGGTCTGGCCGCGGGGATGGTCGAGGCGGGGAGAACCGCCTTCCTGGTCGGTTTCCCCCTCCTGGTCGGCTCCCTCCAGGCCCTGGCCCTCGCGTGGGGCTGGCGCCTGGGCGCCCGGCGGCTGCCGCCCCTTCTGGCCGGCGGTTCCCGCTACCTGCCCGGCGTCGCCCTCCTCGGCCTCGGGCTCGTCCGGCTCCTCACCCTGCGGTGACTGCCCTCGGGCGCGCGGTTCCTTCTGCCAAGCCCTCTGCCCGGCTGTTGGCGTGATTGATGGCGAAGGGGTGGCCGGCGGCGTTCGCCTTTTCGTCCCCTGTGGTGCCGCCCCGGCGGCACGGGGGTCTATACAGCAAACGTGCTGTATACGGCATAGATGTAGGAAGTGCTGTCATGATAAAACATGAAGCCCACATCGTGTCTCTCGCTCCGCGCAGCCGTGGGCCGAACCGGAGCCAACGGTGCCGGGCGGGCGTGACCACCGGGCGTCCCCTTTGTGACCACCGGGCGTCCCGTTGCGGGACAAATCCAACCCTGAAAGCGCCAGAACGCCGGGACAAGGGGTTCAAAGGGCAAGCTGTGCTGCGGCAGGGTGACTGCGAGGACCGGATGGATCGTGAGGATCCGCTGGTTCGTGATAGGGGCACCTCGGCCTTGTGGAACCAGACCCCCCGATCTGCCACCCCCTTGACATCGATCCCAGGCGGTTTTCGGTGCCCGACTTTCGGGGCTATAACTGCGTGGAGGGCGTTTCAAGGAGCGCCGAGGGAGGAGGCGGGGCGCTGCTCGTCATAGGGCTCACGGGGGGCATCGCCAGCGGCAAGAGCACGGTGGCGCGCTGGCTGGCCGAGGCCGGCGCGCCCGTCATAGACGCCGACCGGGTGGCGCGGGAGGTCACGCGGCCGGGGCGCCCCGCGTGGCGGGAGGTGGTGGCCGCCTTTGGCGCCGGTGTCACGGCGCCGGACGGCACCCTCGACCGGGCGGCCCTGGCGAGGGTCGTTTTCTCCGACCCGGAGGCGCTGGCCAGGCTGAACCGCGCCACCCATCCCCATATAATCAGGGCGATCCGGCGGCGCCTCGCTCTCCTGCGGCGGCGCGGCGTCCGGGTGGCGGTGGTGGAGCTGCCCCTGCTCTTCGAGGGGGGATGGGAAGATCTGGTGGACGAGGTCTGGGTGGTGGCGGCGGGGGAGCGGGTGCAGCGGGAGAGGCTCCTGGCCCGCGGCCTGTCTCCCGAGGAGGCGGCGCGGCGCTTGGCGGCGCAGCTCCCCCTGACGGAGAAGGTGAAGCGCGCCGACGTGGTGCTGGACGGGGAGGCGCCGCCGGCCGAGGCGCGCCGCCGGGCCGTGGAGCTGTACCGGGCCGCCCTGGAGCGGGCCGGCTCGGCGGAGCCAAGGTGAGATTCCTCTCCGGCGCCCTCCGGCCTGGGCGCGGCGGTCGCCGGGGATGGCCCGCCGGCCGGCCGGCGCTGGTGCTGGTCTTGGCCATGGCGGCGGCAGCCTCCCTCTACGGGGCGCACCCCCTGCGTTACCGCCCGGACCTCTGGCGGGCGGCGGCGCAGCACGGCTTCGACCCCCTCTTCCTGGCGGCGGTGGTCAAGGTGGAGAGCGGCTTCGACCCCCTGGCCACCTCGGGCGAGGGGGCCCGCGGTCTCATGCAGGTGATGCCGGAGACGGCCCGCTGGGTGGCCGGCCGGATGGGATGGCAGAGCTTCCACGAGGACTCGCTCTATGACCCGGCCGTCAGCCTGGCGGTGGGGTCCTGGTACCTGGCCCACCTGCGGGACCGGGAGTTCGGGGGCCGCCTCGCTCCGGCCGTGGCGGCCTACAACGCGGGGCGCGACCCGGTGCACCTGTGGCTCCGCGAGGGGCGCTGGGACGGCACCGTGGCGGGGGCCGACGCCATTCCCTTTCCCGAAACCAGGAGCTTCGTGCGGCGGGTGAGCCGGGTCTACAGGGTGTACCGCTTTCTCTATTTCTGGGTGCGGGGCAGGCCCGAGGTGCTGGCCGGGCACGGGTCGTTGGCCGGAGGGGGCGGAGCCGCCGGGACCGCCGCCTCCGCGGGCGGGGGGGCCGTGCCCGGCGGGGCGGGGGTGGCCGCGGCGCCGGGGGCGGGGGTATCCTTGACGGCACAGGCGGCGAAGACGGGCTCCTCGCGGTAGAGGGAGGACTCGATGGCGGGCGCGGCGCGGATGACGGCCGCCACCACCAGCTCGTCGAACTGGGTCCCGGCTTGGCGGCGGAGTTCCGCCCAGGCCTCCTCCGGGGAGAGGGGACGGCGGTAGGGGCGCTCGGAGCGCATGGCGTCGTAGCAGTCGGCCACGGCCACGATGCGCGCCAGCAGGGGGATCTCCCGGCCGCGGAGGCCGGCCGGGTAGCCGCGCCCGTCCGGGCGCTCGTGGTGGTGGCCGACGATCTGGCGGACGCCGGCGGGCAGGGACCGGACGCCCTCCAGGAGCGCCATGCCGACGGCGGGATGGCGGCGCATCTCCAGCATCTCGAGGGCGTTGAGACGGGTCGGTTTCC
>CAYXQP010000089.1:2792-6597 GCA_964467515.1 uncultured Eubacteriales bacterium
CCTCGAAACGCTGTTTCAGGAGGAGGTTGGCGGCGGCCAGCTCCGCCTGCTGCCCCTCGATGGTCCGGGAAGCCGAGCGCGCGAGGGCGAAGAGGATGGTCCAGAGGATCAGGAGCCCGCCCGCCACGAGGGCGAGGACGGCGTCGCGGAGCCGTCCCTGCACCCCGGTCAGAAGATCGGCCGGGACGTCCATCTCCAGCACGCCGTACACGCGCTCCGCCGCCAGGAGGGGCAGGTACGCCTCCAGGACGGCGGTGCCAGGCCGGCCGGGGCCCGCCGGAGGTCGGCGCTCGTACAGCACCGTGCGCTCGCCCGCCAGGGCGCGATCCAGGAGCCGCCGGTGGCGCGCCGTCTCCTCGCGCGCATCCGCCCGGCCCGCGGGCCAAATCTGCCGGCCCCGGGCATCGTAGAGCCGGACCGCCCGCGCTCCCGCGCCCGCCGCCACCATGTCCAGATGCTCGGCCAGGAGGGGGCCGGCGGCCGCCACCACGGCCGGCTCCAGGTGGTGGGCGGCGTTGGCGGCGACGGTGGCGGCCACCTCGTTGCGGAAGAGATGGAGGGTGTAATAATGAAGGGCGTACTGCAGCGCCGCGCCGAGGGCGAGGCAGAGGGCCGCGGTGGCGGCGACGCTGACCAGGGCAAACCTGCGGAGCAGCACCGGTCCGGCTGCACCCCCGTGGGGAAGGTCGGCAGGACCATGAACGGGATAACGACCCCGATTCTTTAGGGTTCCGGGAGCGGCCCGGCCCGCGTCGGGAGAGGAGCACCGGGAGGTGGCGGTGCGTGCGGAGGCTCCTCCAGTTCTTCGCCGAGGGCATCCTGGTGCTGGCGCCCATCGCCTTGACCGTGTACGTGGTGGGCCGCATCGCCGGCTTCCTGGAGAGCCTGGGCGAGCGGTACCTGCTCCTGGGGCTGGTGCGGGTGCCGGGGGTGGGTCTCCTGGTCACCGTGGCCTTCGTCACCCTGGTGGGCGCCGTGGCCGGCCACTGGGCCGCCCGCCGCGTCATCGGCTTCGGCGAAGCCGTCATCGAGCGCATCCCCTTGGTCAAGGGCCTCTACGGCTCCATCCGCGACGTGGTGGACGCCTTCGGCGGCAAGAAACAGTCCTTCGGCAGGGCGGTCCTGGTCCGCCTGCCCGACTTCCCCCTGGAGATCCTGGGCTTCGTCACGGCCGACGACCTGGCCTTGCTGGGAGAGGCGGGGCGCGGCCGGATCGCCGTCTACGTCCCCCAGTCGCTGCAGCTCGGCGGCTTCGTGGCCGTGGTGCCGCGTGAGAGCGTAACGGTGTTGGAGGCTCCTCCCCAGGAGGTCCTGCGCTTCCTCATGACGGCGGGCATGGCGGGCCGCTAGCGCCGCCCCGCCGGTGCCACGGTCGGGGGCGGCCGCTGGCGCCGCCCCGCGGCTTCCAGGAAGACGGCGGCCCGGAGCCGAACGGGCCTGGCGGGAACCTGGCCGGGGCGCGCCTGGACGGTGAAGGCGTGGGGTCCGGCGGCCGCGTCCGCCGGCGGAGCGAGGGTGATGGTGGAAAGGGCCTGGGCGCCCGGCCCCAGGCGGTGCCGCGGCGGGTCCAGGGTGGCGCCCCAGCGGGGGGGCGGATGGACGGAGAGCTCCACGGTGAGGGCCCTGCCCGTCTGATTGCGCACCAAGGCTTGGAATAAGGTGGAGGCGGAGCCGGGCGGCCGCAGGACGGCCAGGCCCACGGCCGGGCGGCGGGCCAGCCCCACGGCGAAGGCCGTCAGCAGCACGCCGGCCAGCGCCGCGGCCAGCAGGGCGCGGCCGCGGACGAGCCAGCCTCCCCCGCCGGGGTTGCCGGGCGGGGCGGTGGGTGCGGGCCGGCGCGGGGGGCCCAGGGTGAAGCGGAGGGGACGATCGGCGCCCCGGGCGGCTGACACGGCCGCGCAGGCCACCAGGCAGTCGCCGCAGTTGGTGCAGAGGCGCGGGTCGGGGCGGCGCGGGTCGAGGCCGAAGGGGCAGAGGCGGCGGCAGGCGGTGCAGCGGCCGCAGGCCTCGGCCACCCTATCGGGCGGCACGCCCACCTGCAGGGCGGTCTCGCCGCGCAGGACGGACATGGCGGCGCCCAGGGGGCATACCAGGCAGAGGCGGTGGCGCAGCAGCGTGGCGTCGAGGTAGAGACCGGCCGCCAGGCCGAGGAAGAGGAGGAGCACGGGGCGCTCGGGCGGGACCGGCAGGGCGACCAGGTTTCCCACCAGGCGCGCGGGGGCCACGAAATAGGCGGCCAGGGCAAAGCCCCCCAGCAGGGACGCGGCCGCCGCCGCGGCGTGGAAGAGAGCCCGCCGCCATCCGCTCAGGGCGGCCGGCGAAAGGGGTTCTGGAAGGGGCGGCCGGCGGGGGGAGAGGAGGCGCACGGTGGCCAGGGCGATGGCCGTCACCGTGGTCTGGGGGCAGAGCCAACCGCAGAAAACGCGGCCCAGGATCACGCTCACGGCGGCGAAGGCGAACATGGTCCCCAGGAGCAGGAGGAGCAGGAGGTAGAGGTCGCCTAGCCAGAGGTGGCGCCCCAGGAGGACGGCGCTCCGGGACGGCAGGTCCAGGCGCAGCACGTCGAAGAAGGGCGCGGTGGCCACGAGGAGCAAGGCGGCGCCGCGGGCCAGGCGGCGGCGGTGGAGCCAGGGCGGGCGCGGGAGCCCGGCCGGCGGCGGTGGCGGGAGGCGGTGGCTTTGGCGGTGGCTCTGCCGGCGCGCGGGCCGCGCCGCGCCGGCGGTCGGGGTGGTGATCCGCTCCCGGCGCATGGTCTCGTCCTCCCTCGTCGGCTAGTATGGATGGAGACGGCTGGGGGGAGTCGGTGGCCATGCGCATCGGGGCTCATCTCACCATCGCCCGGGGGCTGCCCGCCGCGGCCCACCTGGCGCATTCCGTGGGGGCCAACACGTTCCAGTACTTCACCAGGAATCCGCGGGGCGGCGCCGTGCGGGCCATGGGCGACGAGGAGATCGCCGAGTGGCTCCGGCTCCGGGAGGATCTCGACGTGCGGCCCGTGGTGGGCCACCTTCCCTACACCGTCAACCTGGCCGCCAACAAGCCCGAGACCTGGGACTTCGCGCGCCGGGTGGTGCGCGAGGACCTGGCCAGGGCGGCCCGCTACGGGGCCGAGTTCTTCGTGGTCCATCCGGGCAGCCACCTGGGCGACGGGGTGGAGGCGGGGAGCGAGCGCATCGCCCGGGCCCTGGCCGACGTGCTGGAGTCGGCGAGCCGTGTCGGCGGCACCGGCAACCCGAGCGACGTCGGCGGCAGCGGCCGTGCGCGCAGTGCGGGCGGCACCGTGATCCTCCTGGAGACCATGGCGGGCCAGGGATCCGAGGTGGGCTTCCGACCCCACCAACTGCGGCATATCATGGAGCTCCTCGGCTGGCCGGAGCGGGTGGGCGTCTGCCTGGACAGCTGCCACCTCTTCGCCGCCGGCTACGATCTCCGCACCCACGAGGGGATTGACGACCTCCTGGCCGAGATGGACGCGGCCGTGGGGCTGGAGCGCGTGCGGGCCATGCACCTCAACGACTCCAAGGTGCCCCTGGGAGCCCGCCGGGACCGGCACGAGCTCCTGGGCCGCGGCCACCTGGGCGAGGAGGGGATGCGGGCCCTCCTCACCCATCCCTTCATCCGGGAGCTGCCCCTCCTCATCGAGACGCCCGTGGAGGACTATCCCGATTACGCCGGCGAGATCCGGCGGGCGCGGGCCTATGCTGGGCTCGAGCCGGCCCCGGCGACCGCCGCGGAGGCGGGAGCGCAGCCGGAGGCGGGGGCGGCGACGCGACGGCGCCCGGCGGCCCTCGGCTCCGCGGCGGCG
>CAYXQP010000090.1:0-6590 GCA_964467515.1 uncultured Eubacteriales bacterium
TTTCGGAAGCCACAGGAACTCGGACTCCAAGCTGGTGAACACGGCCGACACATAGCCATCCAGATCGGCCGCAAGTTCTTCGCGGGAAGCTTCAAAAGGATACTTCATCGGCGGCAGCACCCATGTAGGGCACGGAGTCCTCTCTGGCTGCGGCCGCTCTGCGCGAGGCCAGCAGAACGTCGCCGGCCAAGTACTCCTCCACCCCGGCGAAACCTCCCAGGTCCGCGACCGCCTCCCCGACACGGGCCCTCTTCTCGCCCCAGGACGCGGAGCGATCCCAAGCGTACCGCAGGTGCCAAACGGCCAAGCGAATCATGTGACCGTAGGCTACGCAGCGCGCATCTCCGCGTGTGACGCGAACCCCCCCCTGCCGAAGGAGATCGAGGTCTTCCCTCACCAAGGCGGCAATGGCCTCCGGCGTCCTGGCCAGGAGGCGGTGTTGAACGGTCCCGGTCGTCCGGCATACGAAGACGGTATCCACCACCGAGGAGTCGGTTCCGTTGATGTGGATGGATCCTCCCATCTCACCCGGACACGGCAGGGACGCGCTGCAGACCAGACCGGCGTCCAACAGGGCCACCGCCACGGGGAAGTAGGCTTCGATGGCGTTGTGGTGGTAGGTGAACACGAAAGGGGCACCTGGCTTGAGGGCCTTGGCCATGCGGCTGAAAACCTCCGAGAGCCCGGCTGTGAAGTGGTCCAGACCACGGGCCAGGGTCGCGTTGCCGGTCAGTTCGTCGGGGTTGCGGGTCGACGGCTGGGCGAAAGCGGGACGATCCTTCCCGACCAGCCGGCGCAGCCATACGTAGCAGAAGTCCATCAGCTCGGCGTACTGGACGTTGGCAAAGTAAGGCGGATCGGTCAGCACGGCGTCGAGGCTCGACGACGGCAGATCAGCCCGGGTCGCGCTGCCGCAACGCAGATCGACCAAGCGCCGCCCGACCTTGCCCTCGCCTCCGCGGCCTTCGCCGATCCACTCCCCCTCCATGGGTACAACGATCTTCCGTCCCCGCGCATAGCGAAGCTCGAAGGGCCGCTCGCAGTAAACCTTGGCGCGCAAAAACTTTGCCACCATGTTGGACCAGCCGCCGCTGCCGATGTTGGCCCCGGTCTCCGGGTGGGGGATACCCAGGATGTTGGACTCGCACTGCACCAGCCCCACCGGGAAGCCGTGCACGGAGAAAATGTCCAAGGACTTGAGGGCCATGGTGTCGTAACGGCAGAGCATGTTCTGATAGCGGAGCAGGTCGGAGAGATTGGTGGCCAAAGCATCGCGCACCCGCTCATCCGGCGTGGCCGCCACCGCCCGGGCGATCAGCTCCAACCCGAGGAGCTGGCGCTCGTTGAACAGGTCGCGGTAAAGGCGGTACCCCCACCGGTGTAGACGATCGGTTTCGTCGCCCGGCGGCACGGTATCATCCGGTACGAACGCCGGCTCCAGACTTTGCCAGCTCGCCACGGCCTCCTCATAACGAGCCAGGTCGTCCGGGTCGGGTTTCTTGAAGAAGCGGCCCAGGTGACGGAGTCGGCAGCGGGCGCAATGGTATTCGATGGCCACCATACGATGGCGCGGCGGGCCGCCTCTCGAATCGGGGTAGGCGTTCTCCCGACCGCAACGGGGGCAGGGGCAGCGATTCCGTCGCGCCGGCCCCTGAAGAGAGAGGGGGACGCCGCACACGCTACACTCCCCCGGCCGGCGCCGGTCGTCCACCTCGGTGAGCGCGCCGCAGCGTGCGCACAGGATAACGTTTTTCGGATGGCGCCTGTTCTCGGCCAAGAGGTAACCCGGGAACAGGTCGAAGGTTTCGCCGCAGTGATCACACCGCCGGATCTTGACCCAGATGAAGTACTTTGCTTGAGCATCCGGGCGTCCGCAAACCTCGCACCGGGTCCGGTACAGATGCCCCACCCACTGCTCCAACATGGCCCGCACCGCAGCGGCGGCACGGCGATAGGCTGCCAGGTCCAGGTGCTCGATTTCCTCCCGGACGATCCACCAAGCCATGGGGTTGATGTCCCAGCCGGTGACGTCGCACCCCAGGCGATTGGCCTCCAAGAGCGGCGTCCCCCCACCCATGAACGGGTCGGCCACCCTCAACCCGCTCAGATCGTGGGGGCTGTAATAAGCCTCGCGGAGGGTCCCTTTGCCGAACTCGGCCAGGAGTAGGGCGCGAAACAAAGTGCCCGGCCGCCGCGCGAACCACTTGTGTACCGCTATAACGGGACGAACGTTTTGCTGCACCTGCTTCTCGCGGAGGGCCAGCTGCGCCACGAAGGCCACATCGAAGCGGTCCTCGATGCGGCGGGGTGTCAGGCGGGTTGACGCGGAGAACGGAGGGCGTTCTACAGGCAGGAGCCGTCCTTGAATGGCCATGTCTACCACGACCCATCGGCAGTTGTTACTTTAAGCATTCGCGCGCTGACGGGGAATCTCCTTCGAAGAAAAAGGTAAGCCCCGGCGCCAGGCGCTCGCACCAGGGCTAGGATGCGGCTCCGCGCGTACCGCGCTCCCGCCCCTGCCAGGGCAGGCGCGCCGCTCCCGGCTCAGTGCACCAGCTCCGCCTCGGCCAAGGCGGCGTCCCGGGCCCGGAGGATGGCGCTCACCAGCTCGCCCAGCCGGCCCCAACCGCCCAGGGTCACGCTGGCACTGCGACCGCCCGCCTCCTCGTAGTGAATGGTGACGAAACCCGGCTCCTGGTGGACGCAGCCGCACTCGGGAGGGGTCTCGCTCACCCAGAGGATGCGGTCGAGCGGGATGCGCGCCACGCCGCCCTCCGGCCACACCAGGTAGACCTCCCGCTCCCCCACCTCCACGGCCAGAGGGCGGTGACGCCGCCCCAGCTCCCCCTCGTGCAGGAACAGATCCGGCCACCGCATGGCCCGCCCCCCCTTTCCTTCCCCCCGCTCCCGCACCGCACCCTCGCGGGCACGCCGGGACGCGGGGAGAGAGCGAATCATTCACCACTCAAATTCTAAAGGGGAATCGGCCCGGCGTTGATCCCACGGATGAGCTAATCCACCGCCGCCAACCGACCATTTTGGGCGACCATGGCGGCGCCGGCGGCGTCCGCGGCGGCGCCGGGGGCGTCCACGGGGGTCGCCGTCGGGGTCTCCTCCGCCCACCCAACGAACCTGCCGTGCAGCGTCCACGTCCTGGCTTCCACGATCTCGACGCGGGCGAACCGCCCCTCCGCCCCGTCCAGCCGGGGGGAGAGGACGAGCTTGTTGGTGGCGGTGCGCCCGGCGTACACGGCCTGGTCCTTCTCGCTGGGCCCCTCCACCAGGACCTCCACCACCCGCCCCACCAGCGCCTCGTTTCGGCGCCGGCTGACGGCGTACTGGACCTGCATCAGCGCCTGGAGGCGCCGCTTCTTCTCCTGGAGAGGGACGGGGTCCTCCCAGCGGGCGGCCGGCGTGCCCCGGCGCGGCGAGTAGACGAACATGAAGGCGTTGTCGAACTCGGCCCGCCGCACCAGGTCGAGGGTGTCCGCGAAGTCCTCGTCGGTCTCGCCGGGGAAGCCGACGATGACATCGGTGGTCACGCTGGCATCCGGCAGGCGGCGGCGTATGTAGGCCAGGAGGTCCAGGTACTCGTCCCGGGTGTAGCGCCGGTTCATCCTCCGGAGCACGCGGTCGGAACCGGCCTGAACGGGCAGGTGGATGTGGCGGCAGACCTTGGGCAGCTCGGCCATGGCATCCACCAGCTCGCGCGGGAAGTCGCGCGGATGGGAGGTGAGGAAGCGGATCCACCGCAGGCCGGGCGTCTCGCCGGCCGAGCGGAGGAGGTCGGCGAAGGCCCCGGGCATCCCCAGGTCCTTGCCGTAGGCGGTCACGTTTTGCCCGAGGAAGGTGATCTCCCGGTACCCTTGCTCCGCCAGGGTCCAAACCTCCGCCAGCACGTCCTCGGGCCGGCGGGAGCGCTCGCGCCCGCGGGTGAAGGGAACTATGCAATACGTGCAGTGCTTATCACACCCGTAGATGACGGTCACCCAGGCGCGCACGCGGTCGGCGCGGCGCACCGGCAGGTGCTCCACCACGGGACCGGCGCTCCGCCAAACGTCCACCACCATGCCGTCCGCGTGGAGAGCCCGCTCCACCAGTTCCGGCAACCGGTGCAGATTATGGGTGCCGAACACCAGGTCCACGTGGGGATACCGGCGCCGGATCTCCTCGACCCGCTCCGCCTCCTGGGCCATGCACCCGCAGACGCCTATGAGGAGGTCGGGCCGGCGCTCCTTGAGTTGCTTGAGACGGGCCAGCTCGCCCATCACCTTGTTGGCCGCCGTCTCCCGGACCGTGCAGGTGTTGAAGAGCAGCAGGTCCGCCTCCTCCGGCGAGCCGGCCGCGACAAAGCCCATCTCCTCCAGCTGTCCCGCCAGGATCTCGCTGTCGTGCAGGTTCATCTGGCACCCGTAGGTGGCAATGTGGTATCTCATCCTGGGATCACCGCTTCCCCTCCGCTGGCCCGCAGCCGCAGAGCGCCGCACCAGCGGGCCACCCTCAAGCGTAAGCCATGGAGACCGTCACGGCAAAGGAGACACAAAGGCCGTACCCCTGCGCAAACTAGGGGCGTGATGGCCATGGGCAGGGTGATCGTGCTCCTGAGGTGCGACCTCTGCGGTCGCCTGGTCGAGAAAAAGAAGCTGCGGCGGGTCTCGGCCGTCGAGCTGCCTCTTTGCGACCGCTGCTTTCTGCGCGTCCACAGGGGAAACCTGGGTCGCCGCATCTAGGCCGACACCCGCACGCCAAGGAAGACCGCGGGCGTGGCCGGGGTCAGAGGAGGCGCCGGCGAAACCGGCGGGAACTCAACTGGTCCACCTTGTGCCGGAGGTGGTTGACCTCCTGCTGGAGGCGCATGCACAGGGTGAGCAACCGGTCCTTGTCCTCGCGCCAGCGGCGCTCGTGCTCGTCCAGGCGACGCAGGACCTCCGCCAGCACGGTGCCCTCCCCCGGCCCGTCGGCCGCAACCTCCTCCGTCCGTCCGACGGACGGGGCCTCCATCTCGGCCTCGCCCTGGGCCTCGCTGAGGCGGCCCCTGATCTCGGCCGGCGCCAGCCCCCGTCCGCGCCAGTAGACCACCAGCCGCAGGCGGCTGAAACTGAGGGCGTCCAGGAAGGTGCGCCCGTCGCGGCGGTGCAGGTGGACGAAATCGGCGTACTCGTCGCACAGCCCCCGCAGGACCTGGGGTGTAACCCCCAACTGCTGACAGGCATCCTGAGCCGCGATGGGCGTCAGGGGCAGGAAAACCTCGCTCTGCCCCTGCGTGGAGACCGGGTCCCCCATCGGCGCCAAGCCCCCTTGTTGGACGAGATTGATGGGTCGCCGCCCTAATTCGACAGAGAACGCCCTATTCCTCCCCTCGGCGGGCGGGCGGCCCGCCCGTCTTCTCCCCGACGGCCAGGAGGCGGAGCAGGTTGCCGCCCAGGATGCCTGCCAGTTCGTCCTCGGTGAAGCCGCGCCGCAGCAGCTCCTCCGTCAGCCGCGGCAGGCGGCTCACGTCCTCGAGTCCCTCCGGGACGGCCTCGATCCCGTCGAAGTCGCTGTCGAGTCCCACTCCCGTGGCACCGGCCACGAGGGCCGCGTGGACCACGTGGTCCGCCACCCTCTCCAGGGTGGCCCGATCCGGGTGGACGAACTCGGGGCAGAAGGATATCCCCACCACGCCGCCGGCGGCGCCGAGGGCGCGCAACTGGGCGTCCGTAAGGTTGCGCCGGTGGTCGCAGAGAGCCCGCGCGTTGGCGTGGGAGACGAGGACAGGCTTCTCCGCGATGGCGAGAACGTCCCAGAAACCGGCCTCGCTCACATGGGCCAGGTCCACGATCATACCCAGGCGTTGAGCCTCGCGGACCAACTCGACGCCCAACTCGGTGAGGCCACCGCCGCTCCGGGCCTGGCCGACGCCGTCGGCGAAGGCGTTCCGCTCGTTCCAGCAGAGGCCGAGGCAGATGACCCCGAGGCGCCGGAGAAGCCCGACCAGCGCCAGGTCGGTCCCAATGGGCTCGGCCCCCTCCAGGGCCAGCGCGGCACCGAGCTCGCCGGCCGCGGCGGCCGCCATGGCCTCGCCCCGCCACCGCACCGGTCGGACCCCTTCGTGGCCCAGCACCTCGCGGTGGAAGACTTCGATCAGGTGGAGGCACCGGCTCAGGGCCCGCTCCGGCTTGTAGGCGGGTTCCACGAAGACCGAGAAGAACTGGACGTCAACCCCACCCTCCCGCAGGCGGGGGAGATCGACGTGCCCCGCAGGCGATGGCTCCCCGAACCGCCGCCGGCCGGCCGCCAGGTCCCGGAGGGTGTCGGCGTGGGCGTCCACGACGACAGCCCGGCGGTGCAAGTCCAGGCCGGCACCCTCGGGCGCTCCTCCTTCCCCACCCTGTCCGGCTGGCTGGCGCCGCACCTCCCTGTCAGCCGACCCCCCGCCTGAGGCTGATGAGCAAGCGCATGCACGTCTTGACGGTGCCGCCCAACTCTACGTCCTGGAAGGCGGGCGTTATGACCAGGTCGTCGCCCGCCGCGACGAAGAACTGCCTGGCCACGGCCACGGCCTTGACGGCCTGGTTGACGGCCAGGGCCCCCACCGCCTGCAACTCCAC
>CAYXQP010000091.1:0-6288 GCA_964467515.1 uncultured Eubacteriales bacterium
CGGGCAGGCCGCAGGGGCTGGCGCCGGCGGCTCGGACGCGGTGGGCAATGTACTGCCGTCGCTGCCCAAGTTCCCGCCTACCCCGCGGCCGGCCGCGCCGGCAGCCCCACCGCCGCCGGCTCAACCGACGCCGGCCCCACCGCCGTCGGCCGTGCCGCCGTCGCAGCCGTAGCCCGCCGAGGTGCCCGGGGAGGCGGGAGGGTTATGCCCGGCCCATGTCAGCCTCGCCGAGGGGCACGCTGGTGGACCTGCTCTCACTCGTGATTGGTCCGGATTCCGGTCGCCGATTTCCGGATCTATGGTGACAAAATGGTCAGACCGGCGGAAGGCTACGGGGAGCAGACACAAGAGCGGTCTCCCGGCACGGCGACGGCGGGGGTGGCGGCTTCGTCGTCACGTCGGCCGGGAGAGCGGCGGTCGGGGAAAAAGGCATTTGACTTCCTGGAGGGGGTTGAATAATATACCGTCTGGCTTAGCACTCGATGGGGTCGAGTGCTAAAGACGGCGCGCCGAGGCGCAGGGAGAGGGGGGTGAGAGGCATGGTGAGCACGGTAAAGGAGGGAGTCAGCGTGCGTCTCAAGCCTCTGGGCGACCGCGTGGTGGTGAGGGTCATCGAGCAGGAGGAGCGCACCAAGGGCGGCATCGTCCTGCCCGACACCGCCAAGGAAAAGCCCCAGCAGGGCGAGGTCCTGGCCGTGGGGACGGGGGCCGTCCTGGAGAACGGGCAGCGGCGCCCTCTCGAGGTCAAGGAGGGCGACAGGATCATCTTCTCCAAGTACGCGGGCACCGAGGTCAAGCTGGACGGCGAGGAGCTGCTCATCCTCAGCGAGCGCGACATCCTGGCCGTGGTCCAGCAGTAAGGAGGCGATGAGGAGTGGCCAAGCAGGTCGTCTTCAACGAGGAGGCCAGGCGGGCCCTGGAGAGGGGCATCAACGTCTGCGCCGACACCGTCAAGGTCACCCTGGGGCCGCGGGGCCGCAACGTGGTGCTGGAAAAGAAGTTCGGCGCCCCCAACGTGACCAACGACGGGGTGACCATCGCCCGGGACATCGAGCTCAAGGACCCCTTCGAGAACATGGGTGCCCAGCTCGTCCGGGAGGCGGCCAGCAAGACCAACGACGTGGCCGGTGACGGTACCACGACGGCGGTGCTGCTGGCCCAGGCCCTCGTGCGCGAGGGGCTCAAGAACGTGGTGGCGGGCGCCAACCCCATGCTCATCAAGCGGGGCATCGAGCGCGCCGTCAAGGCCACCGTGGACGAGATCAAGAAGATGGCCAAGCCGGTGGAGACCAGGGACCGGATCCAGGAGGTCGCCACCATCTCGGCCAACGACCCGGTGATCGGCGCCATGGTGGCCGACGCCATGGACAAGGTGGGCAAGGAGGGCGTCATCACCGTCGAGGAATCCAAGACCATGGAGACCGAGGTGGAGGTGGTCGAGGGGATGCAGTTCGACCGCGGCTACCTCTCCCCCTACTTCGTCACCAACGCCGAGACCATGGAGGCGGTGCTGGAGGAGCCCTACATCTTCATCACCGACCGCAAGGTCAGCGCCGTGGCGGACCTGATCCCCGTGCTGGAGAAGATCGTGCAGCGGGGCAAGCCCCTCCTCATCATCGCCGAGGACGTGGAGGGCGAGGCGCTGGCCACCCTGGTCGTCAACCGGATCCGCGGCACCCTGTCGGGCTGCGCCGTCAAGGCCCCCGGCTTCGGTGACCGGCGCAAGGCCATGCTGGAGGACATCGCCATCCTGACGGGCGGCACCTTCATCAGCGAGGACCTGGGCATCAAGTTCGAGAACGTCTCCGTCGACATGCTGGGCCGGGCCGACCGGGTGGTGGTCACCAAGGACGACACCACCATCGTGGGCGGCAAGGGCTCCGAGGACAAGATCAAGGCCCGCATCCAGGTCATCAAGCGCCAGATCGAGGAGACCACGAGCGACTTCGACCGGGAGAAGCTGCAGGAGCGCCTGGCCAAGCTGGCGGGCGGCGTGGCCGTCATCAAGGTCGGCGCGGCCACCGAGGTGGAGATGAAGGAGAAGAAGTACCGCATCGAGGACGCTCTCTCGGCCACCCGGGCGGCCGTGGAGGAGGGCATCGTGGCGGGCGGCGGCTCCACCTACATCCACGCTCTCAAGGCCCTGGAGGGGCTGCAGGCCGAGGACCGCGACGAGCAGGTGGGCGTGGACATCGTGCGGCGGGCCCTGGAGGAGCCGCTGCGGCAGATCGTCACCAACGCCGGCATGGAGGGCTCCGTGGTGGTGGAGAAGGTCAAGGGGCTCCCGCCGGGCTACGGCTTCGACGCCCTGGCCCTGGACTACGTGGACATGTTCGCCAAGGGCATCGTGGACCCGGCCAAGGTGACCCGCACGGCCCTGCAGAACGCCGCCAGCGTGGCGGCCATGGTCCTCACCACCGAGTCCCTGGTGGCGGACATCCCCGAGAAGAAGGAGAAGGCCGGCGGCGGCGCGCCCGACATGGACTTCTGAGGCGGCCGCACCCGTTCCGGACGGGAGGCACAGGGGAGGGACGCTGCCGTCCCTCCCCTTTCCTGTCCCCGTTCCTCGTGACTTATCATATTCGCCGCCCATTTTGCATCAATTGTGATGCATAATATGATGCACGGGGGTGAGCGCAAAATGAAGACCGTTACGTTGAGGAAACTCCCGCCCGATCTCGCCCGGATGATCGAGCAGAGGGCGCGGGAGGAAGGGCTTAGTCTAACCAGAACCATAATCCGGCTGCTCCAGGAGAGCGCCGGTCAGCGGGCGGAGAAGGGGCGGGCTTCCCTCCATCACGACCTGGACGCCCTGGCCGGCTCTTGGACGGGGGAGGATGCCGCGACGTTCGACGAGGCCCTGGCGCGGCAGCGAGCCGTAGACCCGGAGCTGTGGAAATGAGGCGCCTTCTATTGGACGCATCCGCCTACTCCGCTTTCATGAGAGGCCATCCGGGCGTAAAGCTGGCGATCCAGCGGGCGGACAGAATCTACCTGAATCCCATCGTCCTCGGGGAGTTGCTGGCCGGCTTTGCCCAGGGTGGACGGGAGGTGCGGAACCGCGAGGAGCTGAAGACTTTCCTCGCATCCCCGCGTGTGGATCTCGTAGGTGTCGATGAGGAGACTGCCGAGAGATATGGCGTTATTCTCAAGTCTCTGTGGGATGCGGGCACGGCCATCCCCACGAACGACATCTGGATTGCGGCCAGCGCCATGCAGCACGGGCTGCGGGTCCTGACTACGGACAGCCACTTCCTCAAGGTGATCCAGGTCATCGTTGACTATCACGAGCCTTGAGGCGGAGGGGACGCCCTGGAGGCGCGGGGCATCCCCACGGGGACGGTTTTTCCTGGCCTCACCCGCCGCTCTCGAAGAGGTGGCAGCCGGATCCTTTCGCCGTGGAGCAACGTTCAAGGGCTTTCTCCAGCATCTCCAGGGTACATGTGAGCCGGGCGATCTGCTCCCTTAAGTGGTGGAGCCGGCGCCGGATGAGGGCCTGCACCGGCGCGCAGCTGGCGGGGTCGTCGACGAGCCTCAACACCTCGTCGATGTCCGCCAGCGTGAAGCCGACGCCCTTGAGGTCGCGGATGAGGCGCAGGCGCTCCACGGCGTCGGGACGGTAGCGCCGGTAGCCGCCCGCGCCCTCCCGGGGCGGAGGCGGCAGCAGCCCCAGGCGGTCGTAGTACCGGACCGTGTGCGGGGAACCTCGGTTTAAAGACACCCGCCCTCATGATACTTGACCTTTGAGTATACTCAAAGGCCGATTCTAGCGACGGATGCGGCGGAAAGGTGGTGATAGGGCATGCCGTCTGGGGATCCTCTCGATCAGCCGGCCGGCGTCCCGCCGCAGGATGGGGCGCAGGCACCCCGCGCAGGGGAGCGGTCATCCCGGGCGTCCGACACGGGGCAACGGGCATCCGACAGGGGGAGCGGCTCAGCCTGCTCGGTGTTGTGGGTGGCGCCCTCTTATCCTCCCTCTGCTGCCTCGTTCCTCTCGCCCTTCTCGCGTTCGGCGCCGGCGCGGCGGCAGCCGGGGCATTCGCCGTGTTCAAGCCCTACCGGCCCTACTTTCTGGTTTTGACCCTGGCTCTCCTGGCCACGGCCTGGTGGTTGGCATGGCGGCGGCGGAGTTGTTCGTGCGCGGTGCCGGAAACCGGTGAGCCGGCGCGCACGCTGGAAGGGTCGCGGATTTCCCCGCTACCCGGCCCTCTGGGCCGCCAGCGCGCTGGTGCTGGCCGTGCTGGCGCTGCCCTATGTCCTGGCGGCCCTGGGCCGCGATCCCCGTGCACTGCCTGGCCCGGGCGTCCCTCCGTCCGGGCGGACGGCCCAGGAGGTCGCCCGCCGGGTGGTCACGTTGCGGGTGAAGGGCATGACCTGTCCCTCCTGCCCCTTCATCGTGCAGAAGGCTCTGGAGGGGGTGCCGGGGGTGGCAAAGCCGAGGTCACCTTGAAGCCTCCCCGGGCGGTGGTGACCGTGGAGGACCCCTGGCTCGCCGACGGGGCCCTTGTCCGTGCCGTGCGGGCTGCGGGCTATGACGCGACCCCGGCCAGGTAGGTGGCACCTCCGGGGCCGCCGTGGTTCCGGGGCGGAGGGGAGGAAGGAGGTGAAGAAGATGGCGCAGCAGGTGGTGGCTTTCCGGGTGGCCGGTCTGGCGGATGAGGATTGCTGCCGGCGCGCCGAGCGGGCGGCCCAGGCGGTGCCCGGCGTCCTGGCGGCGCGGGCCAACCTCGCCGCCGGCCGTGTCGAGTTAGAGGTGGATCGGGCGCGTTGGGAGCGCCGGCAGCTCGAACAGAGCCTTGCGCGCGCGGGATTCCAGGTGCTGGAGGCGGCGGACGCGCCGCAAGCCCGGGGCGGTTGCTGCTGAAGAGTCGGGGCGCGAGGCAGGGGTATAGAGAGGTATCGCGCCCCTGCCTCGCCCCCCGGAGGCGCGTCAAGAAGACGGAGTCGGAATAATTCTGGCAGGCTAACCTGAAAACTGCTATCGTCTGACATTCTTCGGGGTTGGATCACCCCCTTTTCATCCGCTGTGGTGCCGCCCCGGCGGCATGGGGGTCTAAACGATTTAGCGTAACGAGGAGGGGATGAGGACGACGAAGGGGAAGAATCGCCAGGAGGTGCTCCGGGGGGCCTCCCTTGGCGGGGAGCCCGGGGGCGGCTGTTGCGACCGGCCTGGCGCCGGCATCGCTGAAAAGAGTGCCACCCCCGCTTCGCCCGGCCCAGGTGAGAGAGAGCTCGGCGTGTGCCCCGCGTGCGGGCGCCCGGGGCGGCCGGTGAAGCTGGTCACGGTGAAGAGCCTGCTCTCGTCGGAGGCTACGACCCGGCTTGATCCGGGCAGGGAATGGCATTTCTGCCCGCACGGGGACTGCGACGTGGTCTACCATAGCGCGGAGCTGGCCTACCGCGGGGCGGAGGTGCGCGTGCCCGTCTTCCAGAGGGAGCCGGGCGAGGACGTGCCCGTGTGCTACTGCTTCGGCTGGACGCGGCGGCGCATCCGGGAGGAGGTGCGGCGGACGGGGCGGAACACGCCGGCGGAGGAGATTACGGCCCACGTGCGGGCCGGGCGGTGCGCCTGCGAGATCCGCAATCCCCAAGGCGGCTGCTGTCTGCCCAATGTCCGCCGCGTGGCGGAGGAGGCGGCGGGCGTACTTGATCCATCGCCATGAGGGAGGGGAATCCTCCGGCAGCCGGAGGGCGGGGCCTGGCCCGCGGTCGGCTAGGTGCTATTGCCTGCGGTTGGCCGACCGCGAGGTCGAGGTCACGGCGGGGCAGTTCGTGCGCCACCCAACGATAGTCCGCACGGCGCTCGGTACGTCCCTCATCGTGGCTACATCCTCACCGCCATCAATCAGGGGGACCGCTACCTGACGGGACAGGTGGATGGAGCAATGTTGCTGAAGACGGTTCTCACCTACCTCGTACCCTACTGCATGGCGACTTACGGGGCGATGAGCGGCGCGCGGGTACGCGGCGGCGGCATTGCGAAGGGCGACAGGCGCTGAGACCAGGGGCGCCTTTCTGCTTCTGGTGTTCGCCGGGCGAATGATTCGAAGTTCGGAAAGGGTGACCATTATGGCTGGTGGAAATCCGTTTCCAGAAGGCGGCGGACGGGGTGGGGCCGAGGACTTCGATCTGGTGATCGTGGGCGGCGGCTCGGCCGGCTTCGCGGCGGCCATACGGGCCCACGAGTTGGGGGCGAGGGTGGCCATCGTCAACGATGGGCTCATCGGCGGTACCTGCGTCAACGTGGGCTGCGTGCCGTCCAAAGCCCTCATCGGAGCCGCCGAGGCT
>CAYXQP010000092.1:0-6139 GCA_964467515.1 uncultured Eubacteriales bacterium
GTCGCCGCGTCGGGCGGGGGCGGGGCCGCGGCGGCGGCGGAGGGAGGCCGGTAGGCCCATGCACCCGGCCAGGGGCGAGGCGGCAGGCGGCGGGGTGGCGGGAGGGTACAGCCACAGCCTCGGCCGGCAGGTGTGGGAACGCCGGCGGGCCGAGGAGAGGGCGAATCCCGGCGCCGAGCCGGTGGCCACCCATTGCTGCTTTTGCGCCATGGGGTGCGCCATGGTGGCCGAGGTGGACCGGGACGCCGGCCGCCTGCGCGGCTTCCGCCCGCGCCTCGACCACCCCGTGAACAGGGGTCGCCTGTGCATGCTCGGCCACTCGGCCGGCGAGCTGGTGGAGCACCCGGAGCGCCTCTGCCTGCCCTTGGTCCGGCACGGCCGGGTCCTGGTGCCCGCCGGGTGGGGCGAAGCCCTGGACGCGGTGGCGGCCGGCTTCCGGGCCATCCAGGAGAGGCACGGCCGGGAAGCGGTGGCCGTCTACGCGGGCGGCGGGCTCACCAACGAGGTGTGCTACCTCTTGGGCAAGTTCGCCCGCCTGGCCCTGGGGACGCCCCACGTGGACTACAACGGGCGCTACTGCATGTCGGCCGCCGCCACCGCCCAGAATCGGGCCTTCGGGCTCGACCGGGGGCTGAACTTCCCCCTCGACGACCTCCTGCTGGCGGATTGCCTCCTCCTGGCCGGCACCAACGCCGCCGAGACGCTGCCCGTCCTCATGCACTACCTGGTCAAGGCCAGGCAGGGGGGCGCGCGTTTCGTCGTGGTGGACCCCCGCGCTACCTGGACGGCCCGGCTGGCCGAGGTGCACCTCCAGGTGCGGCCGGGCACCGACCTCGCCCTGGCCAACGCCCTCCTGCGCCTCCTGGCCGCGGAAGGATGGGTGGACCGGGACTTCGTGTCGGCGCGCACCGCCGGCTTCGGTGAGGCGCTGGCCGCGGCCGAGCCCTACACCCCGAAGGAGGTGGCGCGCCTCTGCGGGGTGCGGGCCGACCTCGTCCGCCGGGCGGCGAGGCTCCTCGGTGAGAGCCGGCGCCTCATCGTCCTCACCGGTCGCGGCGCCGAGCAGCACACCAAGGGCGTGGACACCGTCCTCGCCTACATCAACGTGGCGCTGGCGCGCGGGGCTTTCAGCCGGCCCGGCGCCGGTTTCGGCGTGCTGACGGGGCAGGCCAACGGCCAGGGCGGGCGGGAGCACGGGCTCAAGGCGGACCAGCTCCCCGGCTACCGGAGCATCGCCGACCCGGAGGCGCGGCGGCTGGTGGCCGAGGCCTGGGGGGTGGCGGAGGCGGCGCTGCCAGGTGCGGGACTGCCCGCCTACGACATCCTGCGGGCCTGCGGCGAGGGCCGGGTGCGCGGCCTCCTCGTCCTGGGTTCCAACCCGGCGGTGTCGGCGCCGGACGCGGACCGGGTCCGCGCGTGGCTGGCGCGCTTGGATTTGCTCGTGGTGGTGGATCCCTTCTTCTCCGAGACGGCGGCCCTGGCCCACGTGGTCCTGCCGGGATCGGTCTGGGCGGAGGAGGAGGGAAGTGTCACCAACCTGGAGGGCAGGGTGCTGTGGCGCCGCGCGGCCGCCCGGCCGCCCCACGGGGTCACGGACCGCCGCCTCATCTGGGAGCTGGCGCGGCGGCTGGGCAGCGGGCACCACTTCTCGCACCGGTCGGCCGGGGAGGTGCTGGCGGAGCTGGCGGCCGTGTCGCGGGGCGGGCGGGCGGACTACGGCGGCATCACGCCCGCCAAGATCGCCCTGCAGGGGGGCGTCTTCTGGCCCTGCCCCGAGCCGGAGCATCCCGGCACCCCGCGGCCCCTGCACGACCGCTTCCCCACGCCCGACGGGCGGGCCCGCTTCCACCCCGTCGGTCACCGGCCGCCGGCGGAGGCGGCGGGGCGGGGGATGGCCCTTTACGTGACCACGGGGCGGGTCGTCTTCCACTATCTCAGCGGCAACCTGACGCGCCGGCTGGCGCTGGCGCGCAAGTGCCCGCACCCCTTCGTCCAGGTCCACCCGCGCCTCCTGCGGCGTCTCGGCCTGGCCGACGGGGAGGAGGTGCAGGTGCGCACGAGGCGCGGCGCCATGCGCTGCACCGTGCGGGCCGACGCCGGCATCAGGCCGGACACGGTCTTCGTGCCCTTCCACTGGGGAGGGGCGGAGGCGGCCAACAACTTCACCAACCCGGCGGCCGACCCGGCCTGCGGCATGCCCGAGTTCAAGGTGGCGGCGGGGCGCCTGGAGCCGCTGCCGGCCGACGCCGGCGGGAGACATCGAAAGGAGCGAGCGACGTGCACATCAAGGACTTCCTGCAGGCGGGCCACAAGCCCACGCTGGCCATGGCCTTCCTCTACTTCGACGTGAGCTTCATGGTCTGGGTGATGCTCGGCGCCCTGGGGAACTTCGTGGCCCAGCAGTTCGGCCTCACGCCCACCCAGAAGGGCTTGATGACGGCCATCCCGGTCCTCTGCGGCGCCCTCCTCCGCGTCCCCTTCGGCATGCTGGGCGACAGGATCGGGGCCAAGAAGGCGGGCATCCTGGGCATGGCCCTGACGAGCCTACCCCTTCTCTGGGGCTGGCTCGGCGCCCGCCAGTGGAGCGACGTGCTGGCCATGGGGGTGCTGCTGGGCGTGGCCGGGGCCAGCTTCGCCGTCGCCCTGCCGCTTGCCAGTCGCTGGTATCCGCCTCAATACCAGGGCCTGGCCATGGGCGTCGCGGGCGCCGGCAACAGCGGCACCCTGCTGGCCACCTTCTTCGGACCGCGGCTGGCGGAGCGGGCGGGCTGGCACGGCGTCTTCGGCCTGGCTCTCCTGCCGCTGGCCGTCACGCTCCTGGCCTTCGCCCTCCTGGCCAAGGACAGCCCCTCCCACCCGGCGCCCCGGCGCTGGGCCGACTACCTCCGCGTGCTGCGGGAGCGGGACGCCCTCCTCTTCTGCCTCTTCTATAATGTCACCTTCGGCGGCTTCGTGGGATTGGCGAGCTACCTCTCCATCTTCTTCTTCGACCAGTACGGCCTCTCCCGGGTGCGGGCCGGGGACTTCACCACCCTCTGCGTGCTGGCCGGCAGCATGTTCCGCCCGCTGGGAGGCTACCTGGCCGACCGGCTGGGAGGCATCCGCCTGCTGACCTTCCTCTACGCCGCCGTGGCGGCCCTCATGCTGGGAGTGAGCCTATTGCCGCCGCTGACGATTGTCACCGTGCTCCTCTTCCTGGGGATGCAGGCCTTGGGCATGGGCAACGGCGCCGTGTTCCAGCTCGTGCCGCAGCGTTTCGGCCGCCAGATCGGGGTGGTGACGGGGATCGTGGGCGCGGCCGGGGGCGTGGGCGGGTTCCTCCTGCCCATGCTTCTGGGCGGCTTCAAGGACGCCACGGGCAGCTACGGGGCCGGGTTCGCCGTCTTCGCCCTCCTGGCGGCGGGGGCGCTGGCCGTGCTGGCGGCCATCCAGCGGAGCTGGACGCGCTCCTGGGTCCTGGCCGGCGGTCGGGCGCGGCGGTTGCCCGAAGCCGAGGCGGCCTAGTGGCGCGGTGACTGCCGGCGGTCAGGTGGGAGGCGGGGGGAAAGCCTTCTTCTCCCTCGTTTGCCCGCCGGTTACGTGGCCGGCGCCCGGCTTCCTCAGTCGGCGAAGAAGGCGGCTACGTCGGGCGTGAAGCCGGGCAGGAGCGGGGAGGCCAGGGTCCGGCCGGGGGAGAGGCGGGCGACGGTGACGAAGCCGGCTTCCCCGCGGGTGAGCACCTCCACCGTCTGGCCCTCGGGGTCCACGAGCCAGTACTCGCGGACGCCATACTTGAAGTAGAGGTGCTGCTTGACCCCCCGGTCGCGCTCGGCCGTGGCGGGGGAGAGGATCTCCACCACCAGGTCCGGGGCGCCGCGCAGCCCCTCGGGGCGCAGGCGGTGGCGGTGCTCGGCGGCGACGAAGACGATGTCGGGCTGGACCACGTCCTCTTCCGAGAGGATGACGTCGAAGGGGGCGTCGTAGACCGCCCCCAGGCCCTGGGCGCGGACGTGGCCCCACAGGAGGAACTCGCCATTGCGGGATACGGCGCTGGCTGCCCCCCGCCTCCTTGGCCCGGCCTGCGGGCGGGGGGGCGCAAGATGCTCCAGGAGCATTGTTAGCCTCAGCGGGTGGCGGTTACGACGGGACGCGGCAGCGAAGGTCGTCGGACTTGTCTCAGCAATGGGGCAACTCGAAGTCACCACGCCTGGTGGTCACGCCCGCCCGGCTGCGTTGGCTCCGGTTCGGCCCACGGCCGCGACACCGCGGTAGCGGAGCGGGGGGACGCAAGACGTGGGCTTCATGTTTTATCATTACAGCACTGCCTGTAGCTATGCCGTATACAGTACTTTTACTGTATTGGCATAAAATGAGATGTGGGGGCGGGGAGCCCTTCGCTCCGACCCGATGCTGGATGGCAGAGAACACGGCGCGCTGAAAGCTGAAAGAGGTTATCGCGGCCAATCCCTTCGTTCGCCATGGGGCCGGTTGCCACGAGAGAGGCGTCTCTTCGTGGACCTGTTCGTCCAGGGCTGCTCGCTCAACGAGCTCCGCTTCCTCTGGGACCGCCCGCCGGCAGCGATTGGGGCCGCTTGAGCCGGTGGCTGAGAGGGAGGGGCGGGCTTGCCGTCTCTCCCTCCGTTAGGCGCTCCCTCCGAGGGAGGCGGGGGCAGGGGGCTACCCGTATCCCCGGTGGCACACGCCCGGCGGTGAAGGCCGCCGGAAACGGCCCGCCTGGAGATGGTTTCGCTCCCGCACTGGGGTGCGACTTCCCGATCGCAAATCGTCGGAAAAGCTGTTCGCCCGGTGTCGTAACCATCCACGTCTCGGCCCCGGGGACGGTGGCCGTGACCATCCGCTTCGGCGCGGACCGGACCATCTACAAGGGCTTTTTCGATATGGACCGCCGCCACTCGTTCGTCACCTTTCCTGTGGCCGTCTCGGCTGGCGTGGCCGGCCTCCCCGTCACGCTCACCACGTCTGCCAACGTGTTGGTCAGCGTGACGGTGGCTGGCTTCCATCACTGAACGGGACGGACTACCAGGCGAGCGGTCCAGGGGGCCCCTCGCCGTCTCCCGGCCGGTTGCGGCCCCTCGCCGGCTTCCCGCCCGGTTGCGGTTCGTCCGGGGCTCGGTTAGAATGGGCGCCAAAAGATTGGCAGGCGGGTGCCCCCGGCGAGCGGCGGCGCCCGCCCGCGGACGGCGGGAGCGGTGCCCGTGGGGCGCGGTCCCGGCGGTGCGCGGGGGGCGCAGGCGGCAGGGGGAGAATAGGGAATCAGGTGCGAATCCTGAGCGGTCCCGCCACTGTGACGGCGAGCCAGCTCCCATGGTGCCCACTGCCCGGCCAGGGCGGGAAGGGCGGGGCGGCGATGAGCCGGAGCCAGGAGACCTGCCCGCCTGCGCTGCGCACGCCTCCGAGGAGAGGGCGGGCGGAGGTCGCCATTACCGGCTTCACCGGCGGCATCCCGTGTCCCCGGCTCCGACGGAGCCGGGGACTCCTTTTCCGGGACGGTGGCGCGCGCGGCGCGGCGCGAGGGCGGGTTGGGAGCGGGCCGGGGAAGGGTGCGGTGGTGCGGTGCGCGTGCCCCGGCTGGTGATAGCCGGCACCGCCAGCGGTGCCGGCAAGACGACGGTGGCCCTGGCCCTCATGGCCGCCCTGGCGCGGCGGGGGTTGCGCGTGGCCCCCTTCAAAGTGGGACCCGACTACATAGACCCCGGCTGGCACCGCCTGGCCGCCGGTCGGCTGGGGCGCAACCTGGACCTCTGGCTCCTCTCCGAGGAGACGGTGCGCCACCTCTTCGCCCGGGCGGCGGCGCCCTGCGACGTGGCCGTGGTGGAAGGGGTGATGGGCCTCTTCGACGGGCGCGGCGGCGGGGACGAGGCCAGCACGGCCCACCTTGCCCGGGTGCTGCGGGCGCCGGTGGTGCTGGTGGTGGACGCGGCGCGGGCGGGGCGGTCGGTGGCGGCGGTGGTGCGGGGGTTCGCCCGCTTCGACCGGCGGGTGCGGGTGGCGGGGGCCGTCCTCAACCGGGTGGCCGGTCCCGACCACGCGCGCCTGGTGAGGGCGGCGGTGGAGGCCGCGGGCGTCCGCGTCCTGGGCTGCCTGCCGCGGGCCGGGGGCGTGGCGGTGCCGGAGAGGCACCTGGGCCTGCTGCCGGCGG
>CAYXQP010000093.1:0-3760 GCA_964467515.1 uncultured Eubacteriales bacterium
ACGTCGCCCGACGGGGTTGCGTGGACCAAGGAGTTCGACGGCGACTTCAGGTCCCTGGCCCACGGGGGAAACCAGGTCATCGCGGTGGGCGCGGCGATAGCGGGAACCTATGAGTCCGCCGCCACGAGGCTCGTCTGGACGCCTCGGGCCACGCCGCCGCAGGGCTCCATGTTCGAGGGAGTGGCGTACGGCAACGGAGTGTATGTGGCCGTCGGAGTAGGCGGATGGAATGCCCCTTCCGGCGTCGTCTTCACGTCGCCCGACGGCATCCAGTGGACCCAGCAGAGTCTCCCGCCCGTGCCGCGCCTCTTTGCCGTCGAATACGGCAACGGCGTCTTCGTGGCTGTGGGCGAGGGGGAGACGATACTCACATCGCCCGACGGCGTGACCTGGACGCAGCGCCTCTCTGGTTTGAACAGGCCTTTGTTCGACGTGGCCTACGGCGGCGGCCAATTCGTGGCCGTGGGCGGCAACGGGACGATCCAGACCTCGCCGGATGGCGTGACATGGACGCAGGGATGGGCCGTACCAGCTGACGTCTTTGGTGTGGCGTACGGCAACGGGGTGTATGTGGCCGTCGGAGTGGGCGGATGGAATGCCCCTTCCGGCGTCGTCTTCACGTCGCCCGACGCCGTCCAGTGGACCCAGCGGAGTCTCCCGCCCGTGCCGCCCCTCTTTGCCGTCGCATACGGCAACGGCGTCTTCGTGGCGGTGGGCGAGCGGGGGACGATACTCACCTCGCCCGACGGCGTGACCTGGACGCAGCGCCTCTCTGGTTTGAGCTGGCCTTTGTTCGACGTGGCCTACGGCGGCGGCCAGTTCGTGGCCGTGGGTGGCCCCGGGGCCATCTACGCGTCCGCCGACGGCGTGAGGTGGGTGGCCCAGCCCTCGGGGGCGGGCGCCGAGTTGCGCGCCTTGCTCGGCGTCACCTACGGAAACGGCCAGTTCCTCGCCGTGGGTGACGGCCCCATCCTGACCGGCAGCTTCGTGCCCGCCAGCGCGGGAAGGGTGGAGATAGTGTCGCCGGCCGACGGCGAGGACGTACCGGGGCAGGTGCGGGTTGAGGGCATCGCGCCGGCCGGCGCCCGCGTAACCATTCGCTTCAGGGACCAGGCGGGGCAGGTGGTCCAGCGGTCGGTGTACGCCGACGCCACGGGCGCCTTCTCGGCGCTGGTGGGCATCCGCCGGCTGATGCCGGGACCGGTGGTGCTGCAGGCGGCGGCGCTGGTCGGCGGGGTGTGGACGGACGCGCCCACCCGCACCCTCTCCTGGCAGGGGTCGCCCCTCGGGCCGCCCTGGGTCCAGCAGCCGGGTGTTGGTGCGACCGTGGGCCGGACGGTTACTGTCTCCGGCTCGGCCGAGCCGGGGCTCAGGATCTCGGTGCGGCTCACCGATGGGGAGGGGCGCTGGGTCGGCGGCATGACCACGGCGGGAGCCGATGGCAGTTGGTCGGTGACCCTTGATGCGTCGCGGCTGGCCGCGGGCACGGCGGTCCTGGAGGTGGTGGGCCGCGATCCGGCCAGCGACAGTTGGACGCCCATGCCTCCTGCGCGGACGGTGGCGATCTCGCCGTGACGAGGGCGGGGCGGCCGGTTTCCGACGGGGACGGGGGGAGCAGGCATATGAACGAGGAAGAGGCGAGAGCGGCCGCGGAGGGAGCCGACGCCGGGCGGCGGCGCCTCCTCCGGCTGGGCGTCTACGCGGTGCCGTTGGCGCTGGCGGTGGACGTGGCCCTGGCGCGGCGGGCGCTGGCGGCTTCGCCGACCGGTGGGGAAACCCTGGAATGGCCCGATCCGGAGGAGTACGGCGGGCCGTTCCCGGTGCCGTGAGGTTGACGCAAGGAAAGGCTGCCACACGCTCGCGGCTTTGGCCGCGGGGAGGGTGGGGAAGGAGGGTGGCTCCTCAGGTGTCGTCTGTGGGCGCAGCGGTCAGCCAAGGGCGCAGGGGCGGTCCGGCGACGCTCGCGGGGTGCCTGCCACGGACGGGGGTTGGGGCGGCGCCGGGTGGGCTCCTGGCCAGGGCGAAGAGGAAAGGGGTTCTCTGGCTGGCGGTGCTGGCGGTGCTCGGCGGCGGGTCCGGGCTGGTTTGGGCCGGGGGACCCCATTGGTCGGACCGGACGCCTCCGCCACCTGGGGTTCTGCTCACCGACGTGGTTTACGGGCCGGGGGGCGGCTTCGTGGCCGTGGGCGCCGGGGGCACCGTCGTGCGCTCCGCGGACACGGCCGTCTGGCAGGAGGTTTACAGCGGCACGCCCCGGCGCCTGTCGGCTGTGGCCTCTGGCAGTGGCAGGTATGTGGCCGTGGGCTGGGCCGGGACCATCCTCACCTCGCCGGACGGGGTCAACTGGACCCTGCGACAGGCGGGCAACCAAGGGTCAGCGGCGCCGGATCTCTGGTCGGTGGCTCACGGCGGGGGCGGCTTCGTCGCCGTGGGAGGGGAAGGGGCCATCCTCACCTCGGCCGACGGCGAGGAATGGCAGAGGCAGGATTCCGGGACGCAGCAGGCCCTCCTGGGCGTCGTCTACGGCGAGACGGCGGGCGGCGGCCTCTACGTGGCGGTGGGTTGGAACGGCCTCATCCTCAGCTCGGCGGACGGGACATCCTGGTCGCCGTCCCCTGGCGCCGGCGGCGGGCGCTACGATCTCTGGGATGTGACCTACGGTGTCGTTTATGGGCAGAGGCTCTTCGTGGCGGTGGGCACGAGCGGCACCGTCCTCGTCGGCGAGGAGGATCCTCAGAGCGGCGGTCTCACCTGGATCAAGGCCGAGTCCGGCACGGTCCGGTCGCTGGAAGGTGTGAGCTTCGACGGCGCGCAGTTCGTCGCGGTGGGAGAGGCAGGCACCATCATCACCTCCCCGGACGGGATTCGTTGGCAGGCGCCGAGCGGGGGGCTTCCCAGCGCCAACGACCTCCTGGGGGTGTCCTGTCTCCAGGGTGATCCCACCTCCCCCGGACCGTGTGTGGCCGTGGGGCGGTGGGGCACCATCCTGGCCAACGACGCAGGATCGTGGGCGGTGAAGCGGGCTTCCCTTCCGGGCGCGGGGAGGGAAGCGCTGTACGGCGTGGGCTTCGCCCAGGGTCGGTTCGTCGCTGTCGGTGAGGGCGGGGCCGTCTTCACCTCCCCCGACGGCGTGGCCTGGACGCCGCAAAACTCCGGCACCACGAGGGACCTCCGCCAGGCGGGCGGGGCCGCCGGCCGCCTCCTGGCCGTGGGCGCCGAGGGCACCGTGGTCACGAGCCAGGATGGCTCGTCCTGGAGCACGGTGGACCTCGGGGTGTACCGGAACGAGCTGCGCGCCCTTTGGGGCGGCGAGACCGGTCCCTTCGTCATCGGCGGCGCCAACGGGTTCCTGGCCACCTCGGAGGACGGCGTCAACTGGACTCCCCTGCCCGCGGGGACCGGGTTCGGTCTCAACAGCTTGGTGCGGTGCGGCGCGCGCTTTGTGGGGGTGGGCAACTACGGTACCGTGGTGACCTCTCCCGACGGCGTCAATTGGTCGCCGGTGACGGTGCCGACCAGCGCCTGGCTCTATGCCGTGGCGTGCGGGGCCGGCCGGCTCGTGGCCGTGGGGGAGAGGGGCACCATCCTCCGGTCCGACGATGGGCTCACCTGGACGCCGGCGTCGTCGCCCACCCAAGGGCCCCTTTGGAGCGTGGCCTACGGGAACGGGCGGTTCGTGGCAGTGGGCGAGTACGGCACGCTCCTCACCTCGGCGGACGGGGTGTCCTGGGAGATGTGGACGCTGGGCACCTCCCGGCGG
>CAYXQP010000093.1:3860-6128 GCA_964467515.1 uncultured Eubacteriales bacterium
TTCTGGGACTCGCCGGCCACGCCCGTGACGGTGACGGTGCTGCCCGTCAACGACCAGCCGTCCTTTGCGCACCAAGGGGACGTGGAGGTGGACGAAGACGCCGGCGGCAGCGGCACGGTGACGGTGGCCGGCTGGGCCTACCGGATAAGCCCGGGTCCCGCCAACGAGGCGGGGCAGGCGCTCACCTTCCAGGTGACGGGCAATGACAACCCGGCCCTCTTCGCCGTGCCGCCGGCGGTGGACGCGGGAACGGGGGCCCTCACCTTCACCGTGGCGGCCAACGTGTACGGGCAGGCCCATGTCACCGTGGTGCTGCGCGACGACGGGGGCACCGCCAACGGCGGGTCGGACAGCTCAGCACCGGTCCCGTTCACCATCACGGTGAACCCGGTCAACGACCCGCCGGTGCTGGCGCCCATCGGGCCCAAGACGGTGGCGGCGGGTAGCACCCTCGCTTTCACGGTCAGCGCCAGCGACGTGGACGACACCCAGCTGACCTACTCCGCCGCCGGGCTGCCGGCGGGGGCGAGCTTCGACCCCGCGACCCGCACCTTCACGTGGACTCCCACGGCGGCTCAGGCGGGGACCCACGCGGTGACCTTCACCGTGGCCGACCCCCATGGCCTCACCGACGCGGAGACGGTGGCCATCACCGTCACGGGCGGAGCGGGCGCCGGGGGCGCGGGCGGGTTTGCCGGCGGCGGTGCGGGCGGAGGAGGCGCCGGCGGTGGCGCCGGCGGCGCCGGCGGGGGCGGGTTGCTCGCGCTGGCCAGCGTCGGCGCGCCGGCTGGCCCGGCCACGGTCCCTGTGGTGGAGGCCGTCGTCGATCCGGGGCAGGGTGCGGCGGTGCAGGATGAGGCGGGCAGCACCCGGCTGGAGGTGCCGGCCGGGGTGGTAGCATCGCCGCCGGGCGCCAGCCTCCGGGTGAGCGTGGCCGCCGTGAACCCCGCCGACGTGCCGGCCTTGCTGGCCACCGCGTCGGTGCCGCCGGGAGTGAGCGTGGTGCCGCGGGCCCTCGTCTTCCACGCGGAACTCGTGGTGGGCGACGGAGCGAGCCCGGTCAGGTCCTTCGCGCGGCCCGTCACGGTGAGCGTGAGGCTGTTGCCGGAGGAGCTGGGGCGGGTGAGCGATCCCGAGCGGGTCGGCTTCTTCCGCGTCAACGAAGATGGCTCTCTCGGCTTCGTGGGAGGCCGTTTGGTGGGAACGGACCTGGTGGTCCAGCTGAGCGGCTTCAGCACCTATGTCCTGGGCGAGGTGCGAACTTCGTTCCCGGACCTCTCCGGGCAGTGGGAGTGGGCCCGGCGGGACGTGGAGCTCCTGGCCTCCAAGTTCATCGTGCGCGGCGTGGCGGGCGGGCGGTTCAACCCCGGTGCGCCGGTCACGAGGGCCGAGTTCGCCGCCTTCCTGACCCGGGCGTTGGGACTCACCGTCGGCCGCGGCGCCGACGGGGCCGGGGCGCGGCCTCGCTTCAAGGACGTGAACCCCGGGGACTGGTTCTTCGGCGAGGTGATGGCGGCGGCGGGCGCCGGCCTCGTCAACGGTTTCGGCGACGGCACCTTCCGGCCCGGGGAGCCCGTCACCAGGGAGCAGGTGGCGGCCATGGTGGCTAGAGCTCTGCGGCAGCGGGCTTCCGGTGCAGGGCTGCGGGGGCGGGAGGCGGAGGAGATGCTGGCCCGTTTCCTCGATGGGGGAGAGGTGAGCGCGTGGGCCCGGCGGGACGTGGCCTATGCTGTGCGGGCGGGGATAATGAGCGGAAAGGGACCTGGCCGCGCTGGCGGGACGGCGGCCCAGGGGTCGGCCGGGTCGGGCGGGTCGGCCGGGTCGGCAGGCTCAGGCGGGTCGGGCGGCGCGGGCGGCCTGGGGCGGCTTGATCCCGACAGCAAGGCCACCAGGGCCGAGGCTGCGGCCATGGTCGCCCGCCTGTGGCGGCGTCTTTGAGGGCGAGCCCCCGTGCCAGGCGGTGGGATAGGGGCCTCCCAGGTGGCCCACCGCCTGGCGCGGGGGCTGTCGCCGGGTTGGCTTGGTCAGGGGGCTGGGGCCGGGGGATGACCTGGCGCGGGGGGGGGCGCCCCCCGGTTCAGGGACCGAGCAACGCCTCGCCGGCGGCGGCTTCCGCCAGCCGATCATCAAAGGTGAGAATCTTCAACTCCGGCAAGTCTTCCGTGAGAGTGCTGGCCAAGGCCAGATGCCAGAGGTCCGCCGTTGCCGAGAACATAGAAATCTGTTCCCGACATCCGCCCGTTGCCGGGCGGAGGCGCCGGTCTTAGG
>CAYXQP010000094.1:0-6107 GCA_964467515.1 uncultured Eubacteriales bacterium
TCGGCAGAAACTCTGCCCGCACTGCTGCTGCTCGGTTTTCAAGGTCCAATCGCCGTCGCGGAGACCGCCAGCAAAACCAGGCTGGCAAACGGCAAGAGTTGAGTCTATCATGGTCCGCGCCTTGCGTCAACGCCCAGCCCGGCCCGTGAACGGTGGTGGATTTGGTACCGGATAGGGGATTCGAACCCCTGTTACCGCCGTGAGAGGGCGGCGTCCTAGGCCTCTAGACGAATCCGGCACCCTGGCTGGGGGACCAGGATTCGAACCTGGACTGCATGGTCCAGAGCCATGTGTCCTACCGTTAGACGATCCCCCAGCTATCCTCTGATCGGCAGCGGCCATTATAGCAGCCCGCGGCCGCGTCGCGCAACAAGCAGTCTGGCTCGAGGCGACCGCCGCAACCATCATCTGCCATCGCGCCCGGACCGGGCCGCCTCGCTCCCTCAGCCCACGGTGACGGCCGGACCTCCCCGGGCCTCAAGAAGAGTGGCCGCCCTCTCCAATCGCTCCAGACAGGCGCGGCGCCCGAGGAGCTCCATGATCTCGAAGAGTCCGGGTCCGACCGTCCTCCCCGTGAGGGCAAGCCGGGTCGGATGGATGAGCTTGGCCGCGGGAATGCCCAGGCGGTCCGCCAGCCCTCGGTAGGCCGCCTCCACGGCCTCGGCCGTGAAGGGTTCCAGGTCCCGCACGGCCTCCGCCGCCGCCCGGAGGCGGGCCGGCGCCTCGGCGCCGAAGTGCTTGGCCACCCCGCCCGGGTCATAGCGGTCCGGAGGCACGAAGAAGTACCGCAAAAGGTCCGGAAAGTCGGCCAGGGTCCTGGCCCGCTCTCGCGTCGCCAGGACGAGCCTCCTCACCCACTCCCGCCGACCGGCGGCGTCTCCCCCGCCGTCCACGTCGAAGCCGGCCTCTCTCAGGCGCGGCAGCACCAGGTCCACGAGACGGTCGGGATCGGTCTGCCTCAGATAGGCGGCGTTCATCCAGGTCATCTTCTCCACGTCGTAGACGGCGGCCGTGCGCCCGACCCGCTCCAGGCTGAAGGCGGCCACCATCTCCGCCAGCGGCATGATCTCCCTTTCGCCGCCGGGAGACCAGCCGAGCAGGGCCAGGTAGTTGACGACGGCCTCCGGAAGGAAGCCTCCCGCCCGGAACTCCTCCACGGCCACGGCTCCGTGGCGCTTGCTGAGCTTGGACCGATCGGGGGCCAGGATCATGGGCACGTGGGCGAAGGCCGGCGCCGGAAAGCCGAGAGCCTCGCACAGGAGGAGCTGGCGGGGAGTGTTGGAGAGGTGTTCCTCCGCCCGGATGACATGGCTGATACGCATGGCGGCGTCGTCCACGGCGCAGGCGAAGTTGTAGGTGGGCCAGCCGTCCGATTTGAGAATGACGAAGTCGTCCAGCATCTTCTCGTTGTCGAAGACGACGCGGCCGCGGATGAGATCCTCGACCACTGTCCGGCCCCCCTCCGGGGCGCGGAAACGCAGGGCCGGACGCCTCCCTTCGGCCTCCAGGCGCTTCCTCTCCGCCCCCGTAAGCCGCGCGCAGCGGCGGTCGTAGCGGGACGGCAGGCCGCGGGCGTAGGCCTCCCGGCGCCGTTCCTCCAGCTCGGCGGCCGTGCAGTAGCACGGATAGGCCCGACCGGCCGCCAGGATACGCTCGGCCTCCCGCCGGTACCAGTCGAGACGCGCCGACTGGAGGTACGGACCGAAGGGCCCCCCCCTGTCCGGCCCCTCGTCCCAATCGAGGCCCAGCCACGAAAGGGTCTCCATTATGACCTGGACGTGCTCCGGCCGTGACCGCTCCCGGTCCGTGTCCTCCACCCGCAGGATGAAGGTCCCGCCGTGATGGCGGGCGAAGAGCCAGTTGAAGAGAGCCGTCCGGGCACCGCCCAGGTGGAGGTAACCGGTGGGACTCGGAGCGAAGCGCACGCGCACCCGCGCCATGGGTCACCCCCTCCGGCCGCTCGCCGGCGACCGCGGTTCCGCTCCATGTTAGCACAGGGATCGTCGGCGACGGGGACGCCTCCGGACCCATCCCCCCCCTCACGGGTCCGCGGCGAAGCCGGGCGACCGGCGCCTCAGCTCAGGGCGTCGGCCTGGACGCCCTGCTTCCTCGGCTCCCGGAGAAGGTAGTTGAACCGCTTCTCGGCCGCCAGCATGCGGTGGACGGCATGATCCACCAGCTCCGGCTTGGCGGCCTCCGCGAAGAGGACGCAGGCGGCCTCCCACTCGGCCCGGGCCTGCTCCACCAGGAGCCTGACCTCCGCGTCCTCGGGCGGCTCCTCCGGGGTCGCCTTACCGAGCACCCGCTCAACCCAGCCCCAGCGCATGGTCTCCCCCGGTGGCGAGTTTCTTCCCAGTGTACCCCGGGGGAATGGTTCCTATTACCGACGGCCGCCGGGGCCGCCGGGTCGAGGCTTCCCTGTGAACCGACACCGGAGAAACGTCAGATCTCGCGCCGCCCCTCCAGGGCCATGGCCAGGGTGAGGTCGTCGGCGTAGTCCAGATCGCTCCCCTCTGGCAGGCCGCGGGCGATGCGCGTGACGCGGACCCCCAGCGGCTTGAGCAGGCGGGCCAGGTAGAGGGCCGTGGCCTCACCCTCGGCGTCCGGGTCCGTGGCGACGATGACCTCCCGCACGCCTCCGCCGCGCACCCGCTCCACCAGGGCCGCCACGCGCAATTGCTCCGGTCCCACCCCGTCAAGGGGGGAGAGGGCGCCGCCCAGCACGTGGTACCGCCCGCGGAAGCGACGGGCGCGCTCCATGGCCATCACGTCCCGCGCCTCCTCCACCACGCACAGGAGCCCTTGGTCCCTGTCCTCGCCGGCGCAGATGGGGCAGATCTCCTCCTCCGCCACGCCGCCGCAGACCCGGCAATCCCTCACGCGCTGGCGCGCCACCACCAGGGCCCCGGCCAGCCGCTCCACCTCCGGCAAAGGACGGTGAAGCAGGTGCAAGGCCAGGCGCTGGGCCGTCTTGGGACCTACCCCGGGCAGCCGCTCCAGCTCCTCCACCAGTCGCCGCAGGGCCGGAGGGAATCCCGCCTCGGTCATGGCCCGGCCTCCTCGACAGCGCTCGGGGCAGGAGCGGCGAACAGCAGTTCCGGATCCAGCTCCACGATCTCTCCCCCCAGGACCTCAAGGGCCAGGGCCGGGAGATCGCCGACCGCGGTCGCCGCCGGCGGCGGCGCTTCCGTGGGAACGATGGACACCGGCCCCGGCGCGGCCGCGGGGGCTGCCTCCCCGGACGCGGGAGTTGCCGCAGGAGCCGGCCTCCCATCCGGGACCTCCCGCGTTCCACCCTCCACCAGGCAGGCCAGGGAAACGGCCCGTCCGTGGAGAGAGGCCAGCACCTGCTCCAGATACGTCCTGCTCTTGGGATCGTTGACGCGGTCCCGGTGGAAGGTGCAGCCGGCCCGGAAGGAGATGGTCAGGGTGTCGTCGCGCCAGGCGAGGGGCCGTGCCGAGGTCAGCACTCCGTGGAGAAGGGGCCGCTCCCTCCGGACGCGGTCCAGAAGCCTTCGCCAGACCTGGGACACGTCCACGTCGGGGGCTGGCGTCGGAGCCGCCGCTGCCGTGGCGGAGCGGGGAGGGGTGCCGGCCGCCGGGACGGAAGGCGCGGGCTGGTACACGAAGGGTCTTGCCGGGGGAACGAGGCGAGCCGCCGCGGCACTCGCCTCCTCCTCGCTACCCGGGGCGCCATCGCCCAGAGCGCGAGCGATCTGAAGAAGCCCCACCTCCAGCTGGAGGACCGAGGGCCCAGCCCGGCGCAGATCCTGCTCCAGACGCCCCAGCCTCTCGAAAGCCGCCACGAGCCGCTCCCACGTGATGCCGTTGAGAACCTCCGGAAGGTCCCCATGGCGGCCGCCCCCCGCCCCCCGCCGTTCCGCGTGGCAAGCCAGACCCTCACGCACGAGACGCATGAGCCCCACAACCAGCTGGCGCAGGTCGCGCCCACGGCGATAAGCATCCTGCACCCCGGCCAGCAGGGCGGTGGCGTCACCCGCGAAAAGGGCCCGCAGGAGGGGCAGGAGCTCCTCCTCCGGAGTCGCGCCGAGCAGATCGGCCACGCCGGCGACGGTGAGCACGCCCTGCCCAGGGGCGCCGGCCAGGGCCTGGTCGAGCAAGGTCAGGGCGTCCCTCATGGCCCCGTCCGCCGCCCTGGCCAGGTGGACCAGGGCCTCCTCCTCCGCCTCCCCGCCCACGGCGGCAAGGACGCGCCGCAGGTGGTCCACGATCTCGGCCTCCCCCAGCCGGAAGAAGTCAAAGCGCTGACACCGACTGGCCACCGTGGCCGGCACCTTGTGCACGTCCGTGGTGGCCAGGACGAAGGCCACGGCCGCCGGCGGTTCCTCCAGGGTCTTGAGGAGCGCATTGAAGGCCTCCGCCGTGAGCATGTGGACCTCGTCTATGATGTAGACCTTGCGGGAACAGCGGACGGGGGCGTAGCGCACCTGGTCGCGGAGGGCTCGCACCTCGTCGATGCCGCGATGGGAGGCGGCGTCCACCTCCACCACGTCGAGGCTGCGCCCCTCCAGCACCTCCCGGCAGGTGGGACACTCGTTGCAGGGTTCCCCGCCGGCGGGCTCGCGGCAGTTGACGGCCCGGGCCAGGATCCTGGCCACCGAGGTCTTGCCGGTGCCGCGCGGGCCGCTGAAGAGGTAGGCGTGGGCCACGCGCCCGGCCGCCACGGCGTTGCGCAGGGTGCGCGTCACGTGCTCCTGGCCCACCACGTCGGCGAACCGGCGGGGACGGAAGGAACGGTAGAGGGCCGTGTACTCGCCCACGTCACCCACCCCCCGGAGCCGTCACCGCGCCGCGCACCCCGGCCAAACCTGCCGGCCCTGCGCCGCAGCCACGCTCGGTTTCCCTGCAGCACGCACTCGGCACCGCTTACCGTTGCTTCCTCCCGGACCTGGCGGGGTTCACGGGCGAGTGCCGCACAGGACCAAGCGTGGCTGCCGCGCGCGACCGGCGGCACGGCCGCGCCGGGCGGCGGCTGACAACTCCTGGCGGATGGGGTGGGATTCGAACCCACGGTCCGGTTTCAGCCGGACACACGCTCTCCAGGCGTGCCGATTAAACCACTCTCGCACCCATCCGCCTAACCGCGTCACGGGACCCCGAGGGCGCAGGTGCCGTCCCCCGACCCCGGCGGCCACGCGCCGCTCCCCAAAATGGTAGCACCTGCGGAGGCTCTGGCGGAGGGGGTGGGATTCGAACCCACGGTGGCCGCGAGACCACACGGGTTTTCGAGACCCGCACCTTAAACCGCTCGGTCACCCCTCCGCGCCGCCACCTCGACAGGGAAAACCCGGCCCCCTCTCCCCCACCACGGGCAACCGGAGCCCGGCGCCCCCGCACCGCCGTCATGCCGCAGCACGCATCACCGGCGCGGCCGGAAGAAGGCCCGCAGGACCTCCCCGCACTCCTTGGCCAGGACGCCCCCGACCACCTCCAGGCGGTGGTTGAGCCGCTGGTCCTGGACGATATTGTACAGCGACCCGCAGGCCCCCGCCTTGGGATCGGCCGCACCCCAGACGAGCCGCGCCACCCTGGCCAGGACGAGAGCGCCGGCGCACATGGCGCAGGGCTCCAGGGTGACGTACATGGTGGCTCCTTCCAGCCGCCACCTGCCCACCCGGCGGGCCGCCTGCCGGAGGGCCACCATCTCGGCGTGGGCGGTCGGATCCCCTGTAGCCTCGCGCCGATTGCCGCCCTGGCCGATGACCGTGCCCTCCAGCACCACCAGGGCCCCCACCGGCACCTCGCCCCGGCGCGCGGCCCGCCTCGCCAGGGACAGCGCCCGGCGCATGAAGGCCGTGTCCTCGGCTCCATCCGACCCGGCCGGCCCCGCCGCGGGTCCAGGTCTCCGCTCGCTCAGGGAAAGGTACACTCCCCGACGCCCGACAACTCCGCCTGCTGGTGCGCCCGGGAGGACTCGAACCCCCGACGACAGAGCTTAGGACGCTCTCGCTCTATCCGGCTGAGCTACGGGCGCGAAGCGACCGGCCGCTGTCTCCAGCCGGCCCACGGCATTATAGCAGAGTCACGCTGAGGAATGCTGGTGCGCCCTGGAGGATTCGAACCCCCGGCCTGCTGATCCGTAGTCA
>CAYXQP010000095.1:0-6098 GCA_964467515.1 uncultured Eubacteriales bacterium
GTGGGGAAGGGCCGGCGGCGGGCGGCCGTGGGGAAGGGCCGGCGGCCGCGGGCGTCGCGAGCGGTCTGCCGTCGCCGGAGGAGGTCCTGCCGGCCGTGTGCCTCCTGGTCTCGGGCGGGCACACGCACCTCTTCCTGATGGAGGAGGGGCCGCGGTTCACCCTCCTGGGCCGGACCCGGGACGACGCGGCGGGGGAAGCCTTCGACAAGGTGGCGCGGCTCCTCGGCCTCCCGTATCCGGGCGGGCCCGCCCTGGAGAGGCTGGCGGCCGGCGGGGACGGGGCGGCCATATCCTTCCCGCGCGGGCTGCCAGGGCCGGAGACCGGGCGCGGGCCGGGGGCGGCCGGGAGGGAGCTGGACGTGAGCTTCAGCGGGGTCAAGACGGCCGTGGCCCAGTACCTGGAGCGCGAGCGGGCGGCGGGGCGGGAGCCGGTGGCGGCGGACGTGGCCGCCTCCTTCCAGCGGGCGGCGGTGGACGTGCTGGCGACGCGGGCCGACCAGGCGCTGGAGCGCACGGGGGTGCGCCACCTGATCGCGGCGGGCGGCGTGGCGGCCAACGGTGAGCTGCGGCGTTCGCTGGCCGGGGTGGCGGCCCGGCGGGGGGCGCGCCTCGTGGTGCCTCCTCCCTCCCTCTGCACCGACAACGCGGCCATGGTGGCGGGGGCGGGCTATCACCTGTGGCGCGGGGGCGCCGGGGGAAGCGACCGGCTCGACCTGGACGCCGAGGCGAGGCTGCCGCTGTGAGCCGGCGGGTGCGGCGTTTCCCCGTGGCACCCGGGGTCAACGCCATGCGGCTCTGGCCGCGCATCTTCGGGCGCTGGCGTCCCGTCTGGAACGTGGCCGTCATCACCCTGGGCCGGTGGCTGCCCTGGCCCGAGGTGAAGAACACCCTCTATCGCCGCTGTCTGGGCATGAGCATAGGCCGGGGCGCCACCATCGGCTTCATGGCCATGGTGGACATCTTCGCGCCCGAGCTCATCCGCGTGGGCGAGAACGCTGTCATCGGCTACAACGCCACCATCCTGTGTCACGAGTTCCTGGTGGGTGAGTACCGGTTGGGACCGGTGGAGATCGGCCGGGACGCCCTGGTGGGCGCCAACGCCACCATCCTGCCCGGGGTCAGGATCGGCGAGGGGGCCGTGGTGGGGGCCGGCGCCCTGGTGACCCGCGACGTGCCGGCGGGGGCCGTGGTGGGCGGCGTGCCCGCGCGGCCGCTGCGCCGCGCTCACCGGCAGGCGGGCGGGACGTCGGGGGCGTGCCCCGCGGGCGAGGGCGGCCCCCCGGCGGCGGGGGGCGGGGCGTCAGTCGCGGCCCAGCCGGCGCACCAGGAAGACGGCGGCGGCCCCCACGCCGATGACGCCGAGGCCGATGGCTCCCAGGGTCAGGGCGGTGTTGATGCGACCGCCGACGCGGGCCTTGGCGCGGAACCACATGCGTGACCACCTCCCGGCCCCTAGTGTGCCCACGTCACGCAGGGGGCGGCGCCGGTTCGCGGCCAAGTTGTGGCATGTCCGCCAGCGCTGTGAGCACGGCCTCCCACTCGGCTTCCGCCAGGTGGAAGGAGTGCCGGTCCTCGGGAAAGCGCCCCGACCGGACGTCGGCGGCGAAGCGCGCCAGCGCCTCGCCGGCCGCGCGGCCCAGCTCCGCATAGCGTTCCACGAAACGGGGTATAAAGCGATCGAAGAGGCCCAGGAGATCGGACAGGACCAGCACCTGGCCGTCGCACTCCGACCCGGCGCCGATGCCGATGACGGGCACGCGCAGGCGGCGGCGGAGGAAGCCCGCGAGCTGTCTGGGCACGCACTCCAGGACCAGGGCGAAGACGCCCGCCTCCTCCAGGAGGAGGGCGTCCTCCACCAGGCGGCGGGCCCGAGCGGGATCGCGCCCCTGCACCCGGTAGCCGCCTGCCAGCGAGGCCGTCTGGGGGGTGAGGCCTAAGTGGCCCATGACGGGAATCCCCGCGCGGACGAGGGCGCGGACGGCCGCCAGCTGCTCGTGGCCGCCCTCCAGCTTGACGGCGCTGGCGCCGCCCTCCTTGACGAGGCGCCCGGCGCTGGCCACGGCCTGCTCGGCGCTCACCTGGTAGCTGAGGAAGGGGAGGTCCCCCACCAGGAGGGCCCTGCGGCAGCCCCGGCGGGCCGCCCGCGTATGATGGATCATCTCCTCCAGGGTCACGGGCACCGTGGACTCGTACCCCAGGGCCACCATGGCCAGGGAGTCCCCCACCAGGATGGCGTCCACGCCCGCCTCGTCGGCGAGGCGGGCCGTGGGGAAGTCGTAGGCGGTCACCATGACGATGGGTTCCCCCCGCTCCTTCCTGGCCTGGAAGTCGAGGACGGAGAACTGGTCGGCCACGCTGGCACGCCCCCCTCGCCGGCGGCGGGGCCGGCTTCGCCTTCTCGCCCGGCTCGATTTCCACGGGGGGCGGCCTCTCTCCTGCCGCCCGGGCGTCGGCCCGACAGCCGCGACGCGCTGGCCGCGGTCTTGACAGGCACTTTCGCCCTATGGTGCCGTGTATCTAGGAGCCGGGAGACCCACTCTCCGCCCGCGGTTCGACGAGGACCCGGAGTGCCGGGCGCCGGTGGGGACGAAGGCTGCGGAAGGGTGGTGGGACGGTGGAGGCGGGACAGGTTCCCCGGGGCGGGCGCGACGCCGGGGAGGGGCGGCCTTATCACTTCATCGGCATCGGCGGATACGGCATGAGCGCCCTGGCCCGGATCCTGGCAGAGCAGGGACGGAGGGTGACGGGCTGCGACGCGCGGGCCTCGGAGAGGACGGAGCGGCTGCGGGCCAGCGGCATCCCGGTCTCCCTCGGGCACGGGCCGGAGCACCTGGCGGGCTCCCCCGTGGTGGTCTACAGCACCGACGTGCCGCCCGACAACCCCGAGCTCCGCGCCGCGCGCGAGAGGGGATTGGAGGTGCGCCACCGTTCCGAGGTGCTGGCCGACTTCCTGGACGGCGGGCGCGGCGTGGCCGTCAGCGGCAGCCACGGCAAGACCACGGTTTCGGCCATGACGGCCCTCGTCCTGCTGGAGGCGGGCCTCGATCCCACCGTCATCCTGGGCGGCGAGGTGCCGTTCCTCGACGGCAACGCGCGTCTGGGCGGCGAGATCGTCGTGGCGGAAGCCGATGAGAGCGACGGTTCCTTCCTTCGTTATCATCCGGAGGTGGCCGTCGTCACCAACGTGGAACCGGAGCACCTGGACCGTTACGGCGGGGACTTCGACCGCCTGGTCGAGGCCTTCGGCGGTTTTCTCGGCCACGTGCGGGCGGGGGGACTGGCGGTGCTGTGCGCCGACGATCCCGTGGTGCGGCGCCTGGCCGAGGGGGTGGCGAGCCCGGTGGCCTGGTACGGTCTCCAGGAGGGGGCGGGCCTCGCCGCCCGGCAGGTGGAGCGGGGGCCCGCCGGCACCCGCTGCGTCGTGCACCGGGACGGCCGCCCGCTGGGGCGGCTCGCCCTCCGCGTGCCGGGGGTCCACAACGTCGCCAACGCTCTAGCGGCCCTGGCCGTGGGCCTTCACTTCGGCGTGAGCTTCGAGCAGGCGGCGGGGAGCCTGGCCCGGTACACGGGGGCGCGCCGGCGGTTCCAGGTGGTGGGGGAGAGCGGCGGCGTCACGGTGGTGGACGATTACGCCCACCATCCCACCGAGATCCGGGCGACCCTCAGCGCGGCCCGCGAGCGGGCGGCGGGACGCATCATCGCCGTCTTCCAGCCCCAGCGCTACACGCGCACCAAGCTCCTGCTGCAGGAGTTCGGGCGCGCTTTCGGCCAGGCCGACGAGGTGGTGCTGGCGGAGGTCTACTCCCCTCCGGGCGAGCAGCCCCTCCCGGGCGTCAACGCCCAGGCCCTGGCGGAGCTCATCCGCCGGAACGAGGGACGGGACGTCCCGTGGTTCGCCGACCTGGACGACGTGCTGGACTACGTCCTGGAGATTGCCCGTCCGGGAGACACCATCCTCACCATGGGGGCGGGCGACATCTGGAAGGTGGCCCACCGCCTGGTCAAGCGGTTGGAGCGGGCCAGCCAGGCCTGCTGAGGCCGCCCGCCGCCCCTCGGCGACGAGGCACGCGACGGCGTGCGCACGCGCCGCGGTGCGGCGGCGGCCGCGTAGTGCCGCGTCCAAGGCTGTGTTATCCTCTCACCGAGCGATCATGCGCGCCGAGACGCTGCGGAGACCGGGTGAAATGCCGGCCCTGGACGACAAGTTCGGGCCGGTGGCCCTCACCTTCGACGACGTGCTCCTGGTGCCGGCGGCCTCCGAGGTGCTGCCCCGCGACGTGGACGTGTCCACCTGGTTCACCCGCGAGATCCGGCTCAACGTGCCGCTGGTGAGCGCGGGCATGGACACCGTGACCGAGGCGCGCATGGCCATCGCCATGGCCCGCGAGGGAGGCATCGGCGTCATCCACAAAAACATGCCGGTGGAGCGCCAGGCGGCCGAGGTGGACAAGGTGAAGCGCTCCGAGCACGGTGTCATCACCGACCCCTTCTTCCTCTCGCCGGTCCACCGCGTGCGGGACGCGCTGGCCCTCATGGAGCGCTACCACATCTCCGGCGTGCCCATCTGCGAGGACGGCGGCCGCCTGGTGGGCATCATCACCAACCGGGACATCCGCTTCGAGGAGAACCTGGATCGGCCCATCGGCGAGGTCATGACCCGGGAGCAGCTCATCACCGCGCCGGTGGGCACCACCCTGGCCGAGGCCAAGCGCATCCTGGGACGCTACCGCATCGAGAAGCTGCCGCTGGTGGACGAGCACTTCCGGCTGCGCGGCCTCATCACCATCAAGGACATCGAGAAGGCCCGCCGCTATCCCAACTCGGCCAAGGACGGACGCGGGCGCCTGCTGGTGGCGGCCGCCGTGGGCGTGGGCGAGGGGGCGCGGGAGCGGGTCGAGGCCCTGGTGGCGGCCGGCGTGGACGCCGTGGTGGTGGACACGGCCCACGGCCACAGCCGGGGGGTGGTGGAGTTCACGGCCGAGGTCAAGGCCGCCTTTCCCGACTTGCAGGTGGTGGCGGGCAACGTGGCCACGGGCGAGGCCACGGCCGCCCTCATCGAGGCCGGCGCCGACGCCGTCAAGGTGGGGCTCGGGCCGGGCAGCATCTGCACGACCCGCATCGTGGCCGGCATCGGGGTGCCGCAGCTCACCGCCGTCTACGAGTGCGCCCGCGAGGCTTCCCGCCACGGGGTGCCGGTCATAGCCGACGGGGGCATCAAGTATTCCGGCGACATCGTCAAGGCCCTGGCGGCGGGGGCCAACTCCGTCATGATCGGCAGCCTCTTCGCCGGCACCGACGAGAGCCCGGGCGAGCTGGAGATCTACCAGGGCCGGAGCTTCAAGGTGTACCGGGGCATGGGTTCCCTCGGCGCCATGCGGGAGGGGTCCCAGGACCGCTACTTCCAGGAGGGCGCTCCCAAGCTGGTTCCGGAGGGGGTGGAGGGCCGCGTGCCCTACCGGGGTCCCCTCTCGGAGACGGTCTACCAGCTGGTGGGCGGGCTGCGGGCCGGCATGGGTTACTGCGGCTGCCGGACGGTGGAGGACCTGCGGGTGGGCGCGCGGTTCATCCGGATCACGGCGGCCGGCCTGCGCGAGAGCCACCCCCACGACGTGCAGATCACCAAGGAGGCGCCCAACTACTCGGTGGAGCGGGACGGCGGCATCGTCTGAGTCTGCGCCGTCGCGGCCGGGCGGGGCGCCAGCCGCGCCGCGCGTGGGTGCGGCGGGGAAGCGAGGTGGGCCGACAGCATGGCCAGGTCGAGAAAGGTGGCTGGCGGTGCCCTTGGGTCCGGCCCTGCCGGTGGCACCAGGGCGGGCGGCGCGAGGCGAGAGCGGGGACGGCCGTCCCGCGGCGGGTCGAGGCGACTCGGGCGCCGGACGCGGTTCGACTGGCTGGCCAACCTGCGCCAGCGCCGCGTGGCGGCCGCCGTGGCCCTGACCGTGGCGCTGCTCTTCGTCATCTCCATGTTCCTCGGCTTCGGCGTGGGCGGGTTCAGCCCCGCCGCCTTCCGGGGGCGGGAGGCGACCTCCGGCCAGGGGCTGGGCACCGCGGCTTCCCCGCCATCCGGCGGGCAGGGCGCGCCCGCGGCGGCGCCGGGG
>CAYXQP010000096.1:0-6064 GCA_964467515.1 uncultured Eubacteriales bacterium
GGGCAGGTCCTGGAGGACCTGCCGCGCGAAGTCCGTCATGACGCCCAGCATCCAGGGCCCCAGCGCCAGGGTGGCCACCATGACCACCAGGATCTTGGGCACGAAGGCCAGGGTCTGCTCGTTGATCTGCGTCACCGCCTGGAAGAGGCCCACCACGAGCCCCGTCGCCAGCCCCAGCAACAGGATGGGGCCGGCCACCAGGAGGGCCGTGAAGAGGGCCCGCTGGGCCACGTCTATGACCGCCTGATCCGTCATCCCGTCTCACCCCCCGCTACCTGAAGCTCGTCACCAAGGACCGCACCAACAGGTGCCAGCCGTCCACCAGGACGAAGAGCAGCACCTTGAAGGGCAGCGAGATCATCATGGGCGGCAGCATCAACATCCCCATGGACATGAGGGCGCTGGCCACCACCATGTCGATCACCAGAAAGGGCACGAACAGAAGGAATCCCAACTCGAAAGCCGTCTTGAGCTCGCTGATGACGAAGGCCGGCACCACCACCCGCAGGGGGAGGTCCTCGCGCCGCGCCGGCCGCTCCTCCCCGGCCAGTTCCACGAAGAGGGCCAGGTCCCGCTCCCGCGTCTGCCGCAGCATGAAGTCCCGCAGCGGCACCGCGGCCCGGTCCAGGGCCTGCTCCGCCGAGAGCTGCCCCGCCTGGTAGGGAACCCACGCCTGCCGGTAGACGCGGTCGTACACCGGCGCCATGACAAAGAAGGTAAGAAAGAGGGCCAGGCCGATGAGGACCTGGTTGGGCGGCATCTGGCCGGTGGCCAGGGCGCTCCGCAGGAAGGAGAGGACCACCACGATGCGGGTGAAGGAGGTCATCATGATGAGGATGGCGGGCGCCAGGGACAGCACGGTGAGCAGCGCCAGGATCTGCAGGCTCACCGCCACCTCCTGGGGGTTCTGGGCCGGCCGGACGCCGATCTGCACCTGCGGGACCAGGGGCTGGGTCTGGGCCAGGACGATCCGGGACCGGGCCAGGACGGCCCCCAGCGCGGCCGCCGCCGCGGCGACCCGCGCCGGCCCACCCGCACCCGTGACCCGCGCGAGCCGCCTCCGCGCTGAATCCGCCGGCGCCGCCCCCACCGCCGCCGGCCGCCTCACCGCTCCCCGCCCCCCTTCCGCCCCCGGCGCCGGTACGCCGCGAGGAGGTCGCCGAACCGTTCCCGCGCCGCCTGCCACCGCTCCGGGTCCACCAGGGGCTGGGAGGCGGCCTCCTCCAGGGCTTCCACCAAGTCCGGCTCCTCCACCCTGGCCACCAGGTTGACCTGGCGGTCGGTGACTCCCAGGACCAGGACCGAGGAGCCCAGGCGCACCAGGCTCAGGCCCCGCCGCCCTCCCAGGTAGACGTGGCCCAGCACCCGCACCGGTCCCCGGGGCGGCGCCAGGGGCAGCCGCCGGCCGCTCACCCACAGGAGGCCGGCCACCAGGGCCCCCACCACCAAAAGCCCGAGCACCAGGTTCACCAGGCCCCAGATCAACGCCCCCCGCCTCCCGGAAGGCCCGCGGCACCGGCGCCCGCGTCGGCCGCAGCGGCGCCGCCCCGCCCCTCGGTCCCGTCCGGCTGCCCCAGGCAGGCCGCCAGGGCAGTCCGCAGCCGCTCCTCGTCCACGGGCTTGACCAGGTAGTCCCGCGCGCCCAGGCGCAGGGCCGCCGCCACCGACGCCCGGTCGGCCGCCGCCGTGCAGACGACGACGGCCGCCTCCGGATCGAGCCGCCTCAGCTCCGCCAGCAGCTTCCGGCCGTCGCCGTCGGGCAGGAAGAGGTCCAGGACGACGACCCCCGGCTTCTCCCGCCGGTAAACCTCCCGGGCCTCGTCCGCCGTGGCGCAGGATCCCGCCACCGGCCAGCCCCAGCCGCGGATCAGCCGCTCCATGTAGGAGCGGAAGAAGGCCGCCCCGTCCACCACCAGCACTCCCCTCACGCCAGCCTCCGCAGGCGCTCGGCGCGGCTCACTATGTCGGTGATGCGGATGCCGAACCGGTCGTCCACCACCACCACTTCGCCGCGCGCGATGAGGCGGCCATTCACCATGACGTCCACCGATTCCCCCGCCAGCCGGTCCAGCTCCACCACGGAGCCCGGCGCCAGGGCCAGGATGTCCTTGATGGGCCGCTCGGCCCGCCCTAGCTCCACCGTCACCGTGAGGGGCACGTCCAGCAGGAGCTCGATGCTGAGGGGTCCGTGGGCGGGGGTCTCGGCCGCCACGTCCGCGAAGGGCTCCTCCGCCGGCTCCGCCGCCGCCTCGGGCGCCTCGCCGTCCCGCTCCTCCACCAGGGACAGGAACCGGCGGGCCTCGTCCAGGGGCCAGAGGGCGTGGACGGCGCCGGCGGCGTCGCCCAGGCGCACCCGCGCCTCCAGCCGCACCCAGCCGTCCTTGCCGGCCAGCCGCTCGGGCAGCTCCTCACCCTTGACGACGGCCGGCTCGCCGGCCTCCAGCCAAAGGGTGCGGCCGCAGAGGGAACCCAACCCCTCCGCCAGGGCCGGCAGGAAGGAGCCGCCCACCTTGACCAGCTGGGCCAGCTCCTCGGCCGAGAGGGAGCCGGCTCCGTTCCACATGCCCAGGGCGTTGGCGGCCACCCCCTCCAGGGCGCCGCCCGCCAGCCAGAACTCCATCTGGCCCCGCAGGGCTCCCCCCACCGGCGCGGGCAGGGCCAGGACGGCCTCCCCCGCCTCGCCGGTGCCTGCCGCCTCGCCAGGGACCACCGCCGCCCCGGACCCCGTCGCCAGGCCGGTGCCCTCCACGGCCACCGGCAGGCCCAGCCCGCTCCAGGCCACCCGGACCGCCTCCGCCAGGAGGTCCGCCACCCGCGCCAGGGCCTCCCGCTCCGCCGGCGACGGTTCGCCCCCCTCTTGGCCGTAGATCTGGAGCAGGGCGTCTATCTCCGACTGGGACAGGATCTCGCCGCCCAACTACCCCACCTCCCCTTCCACCGCCACCGCCGTGATCCGCACCGCCAGCCGCTTGCCGCTGCGGCCCGGGTGGCCGCGGAACTTGACCCGCCCCTTGACCAGCACGTCCACGGGGCCATCGCGCGGCGTGTCCAGCGTCACCACGTCCCCCGGGGCCAGGTGGACCAGGTCGCCCACGGTGATAACGGCCCGCCCCAGCTCCACCGTCAGCGGCAGTCTCACGCCGGCCAGCTCTCGGAGCAGCCTCGCCCGGTCCTCGGCCTGCTGGTGCGCCGCCTGGACGCCCCACTGGCGCGTCGAGAGGAGGGGCAGCACTTTCTCCATGGTGGTGAAGGGAATGCAGAGGTTCAGGTCCCCCGCCTGGTTTCCTACCTTTACGACGAAGGAGAGATGGGCCACGATCTCGCTCGGCGCCACGATCTGGACAAAGAAAGGGTTGGTCTCCAGGCTCTCCAGGCGGGGCCTGGCCTCGCCGAGCCCCCGCCAGGCCTCCGCCAGCGACTCGAAGATGGCGTGGAAGAGGCGCCTGACCACCACCGTCTCCAGCTCGGTGATGGCCCGGTTGGAGGAGAGGCCGTAGCCGGGGCCCCCGAGGAGCCGGTCGATCATGGCGAAGGCCACCACCGGCGAGAGCTCGGCCAGGGAGTTGCCGGGAAAGGGCGCCAGCGAGAAGACGGCCAGCACGGTGGGGTCCGGCAGGGCCCGGACGAAATCGCCGTAGGTGCGCTGCTCGGCGCCCACGGTGCTCACCTGCACCACGGTGCGCAGCACCGCCGAGAGGGTGGTGGAGGCCACGCGGCAGAAGTTCTCGTGCAGGGTGAGAAGCGTCCGCAGCTGCTCCTTGGAGAACTTGTCGGGGTTGCGAAAGTCGTAGCGGCGCGTCCGCCGCCCGCGGCCGGCGGCCTGACCGGCGGCCGCCGCCCCGTCCGTCCGGCCGTGACCGCCGCCGGTGATCCCGGCCGTCGCCAGGAGGGCGTCCAGCTGCTCCTGCGTCAGTTCCATGCCCTCACCCCCGCCGAAGCCAGGCGTGCCGCCGCCCGGCCGGATTCACTGCACGATGAGCTTGTTGAAGTAGACACCGGTCACCGCCTCCCCGCCGGCGGCCCTCGTCCGCTCCAGCAGGCGCTGCCGGAGCCGGTCCATGCCGCCCCGCCCGTTCACGTCCTCGTAGGCCGTGGCGCGCAGCACCCCCACCACGGCGTCCCGCAGGAGGCTCGCCCGCTCCTCCAGACCCTTGACGGCCTTCTTGTCCTTGACCCAGAGGTCCACGTCCACCTGGATCATGTGGAGGCCGTCCTGGAGGTTGGTGGTGAACTCGCCCAGCTTGACGGGCACCCCCTCGGCCGCCTTCGCGGCGGCCGGCCGGCCCGCCTTCTCCGCCTGGGCCCCGTGGGGCCGCAGCCAGAGGAAGTACCCGGCCACGAGCCCGCCGGCCAGCACCACCGGCACCGCCAGCAGGAGGACCCTCTTCACCGCTCCCCGCCTCCCCCGCTCCCGACGGCGGCCCGTCCCACCCCTCCGGTGGGGGTCGGGGCGCCTTCACCCGCGCGGGCGGCCAGCCGCTCCGCCGCCGCGGCGCGCCGGTAGGCCACCACCAGCTCGATGAGCTCGTCCAGGGATTCCCTGACCACCACCTTGCGGCCCGTGGTCAGGGTCACCACCGTGTCCGGCGTGGCCTCCGCCGTCTCGATGAGCTCGGCGTTGACCACCAACTCCTCCCCCGAGAGACGCGTCAGCCTGATCACCGCTCTCACCGTCCTCCCGCCGCGGGGCGGGGGAATCAAGGACCCCCGCCCCGGGGCTCACGACTCACGCCTACCGCTTCAGGTTCGCCAGCTCCTGCAGCATCTCGTCGGACGTCGTTATCACCCGCGTGTTGGCCTGGAAGCCGCGCTGGGTGATGATCATGTCGGTGAACTCCTGGGCCAGGTCCACGTTGGACATTTCCAGCGTGCCCGGCACCACCGTGCCCCGGCCGCCCGTCTCCGCCGTGCCGATCTGCTCGGTCCCGGAGTTGACCGACGGCTGGTAGAGGTTGTCGCCGATCTTGAAGAGGCCGCCCGGGTTGTTGAAGACGGCCAGGGCCAGGGCCGCCATCTCCTTGGTGAAGCCGTTGGAGAAGACGCCGCTCACCCGCCCGTTCTTGCTGATGGAGAGGCTCTGCAGCGTGCCGCTCGGGTTCCCGTTCTGCTTCTTGGCCAGCACCGTGAAGGCCGAGTTGTACTGGGTCAGGCTGCTGATGTCGGGCACGATCTCCACGGGGTTGGTGCCCGTGGGCTGGAAGATGAAGGACCTGGCCAGGTTGGGGACCGTGGCGCCGTTGGCCGCCCGCGTGGCGTCGGTGTCCACGATGCCGGCGGCACTGAAGATGATAGTCCCGGTCCGCACCGAGGTCGAGCCGTGCTTGAGGAAGGTCTTGGACTCGGTGGTCGCCACGGTGCTCCAACTAGCCGTGGGGTCGAGGTCCACGCGCACCAGGGTGTTGGCGGTCGTGTCATTCTGGATGGCCGTCTTCACGTCGTTAAAGGTGGCGTTTATGTTGTTACTCCCGTCCGTCCCCAGGGTGACGGTGATGTCGGTGCCACTAACGGAGACAGTGGTATTGCTGTTCGCCGCCGCCGCCTTGACCAGGGTGATGGATATGGTGTTACCCCCCGTGCCCGCTGTCTTGGCCTCGATGTGGAGACCCGCTCCGTTGGAGCCGATGCCGCAGGCGCTGGCGTACCCGCCCAGCGTGGGATGGTTGGCGTCGGTGGCCGCGTAGCCCAGGAGCACGTTGTTGAAGTGGTCCAGCACCGCCTGCTGGTCCGCCGCCGCCATGCTGTCGAAGCTCGGGTAATAGGCGGAGATGTACTCCTGCATCAGGGGCGAGTTGCGGTCGAAGCTGATGGTGTATTGCCATTCGTTGTTGTTGGTCTTCTTGAAGTTGGCGATGACCCGGTGCAGGGTGCCCTGGGCGTCGTACACGTCGATGGGGGCGTCCTTGCTGGAGCCGATGGTGGCCCCGGCGTCCAGGTTGCCGCCGTAGGTGATGCTGGTGGTGGCCTTGGGCGGGAAGGTGCTGCCCACCAGCACGCTCACCGGGATGAGACCGCTCGTGTTGACGTTGCCGGCGTCGTCCACGCTGTAGCCCATCACCTTGAGGCC
>CAYXQP010000097.1:0-5988 GCA_964467515.1 uncultured Eubacteriales bacterium
CGGCTCAACCCCCGCATGCGGCGGGTGATCGCCCTCCGCTTCGGCCTGGAAGGCATCGCCGTCGAGGACGGCGTCGCCGTCACCCCGCCTCCCGGCCCGCCGCCCCCGGTGCGCCACCTACCGCCAGGGCCCGCCGGCACTGCTCGAGCCGCCGCCGGGCTTCCTCCACGTCCCGGCTCACCACCTCCCGTTGCACCCGCGCCGCCCGTAGGTCGTCATCGGCCGCGGCCACCCGCAGCCGCTGGGCCTCCACCTCCTCGCCCAGCCGGCGCAGGGCGGCGTTCCCCCGCCGCGCCTCCAGGAGTTGGGCTTCCACGGCGGCCAGGCGCTCCAGCACCGGCGCCGCGTCCATCTCCTGCCACCGGATATTGACCAGGAGCTGGCACTGGAGCGCCCGGGCGTCGCCTTCCTCCTCCCGGGCGGTGAGGGCCCGGATCTCCTCCTCGAGGCGGGCGACCCGCTCGGCCGCCTCCCGGGCCTGCCGCTCGAAGAGCGCCCGCTTCTCCCGGTTGTCGAAGCCGAGAACCCAGTGGCGGGGGTCGTTCACCGGGCGGCGGTCGTCCTTCTCGTGGCGGGCGCGGCTGTGCTTGACCTGGCCCTCGCGCGTCAGGGCCCGGTCGGCGGCCCGGAAAGCCTGGACCGACTCGACGCAGGCGTAGTCGAAATGCTGCCGCAGTTGGGCCTCCAGCCATGCGGCGTGGGGCCCCGGCTTCACGTTCAGCTTGAGCACGAGGGAATCGGGCGCCGGGGGCCGGGTCTGCGAAGGCTCCGGGCGCCCCGTGCGGTAATAGACCAGACGCCCGCCCAGGTGGGCGGCGTTGACGTGCTGCGCCAGGGCCGGGCAGTACCGTTCGTCCACCAGCAGGGAGAGGGCGAAGCCGCGCAGCACCCGCTCGACGGCCCCCCGCCAGGCGGCCTCCTCCGGTTTCACCTCCAGGAGCTCGCCGGCGAAGGGGAGCGCCTGCTCGGCCAGGCCCAGGGCGGCCGCCACGTCCCGCCGGAGGTCGAGCATGTCGGCGGGGATGTTGGACGGCTGCCTGCGGAGGGCCTGCAGCTCCCTGGCGGCCTGATCCCGTTCCTTCTCTGCGTCCGCCTTGCGGAGGCACAGGTCCACCAGGGCGCGGCGCCCGGCCTCCCGCCCCCGCGCCCGCGCCTCCAGCTCCCGCCGGGCCTCCCCCACCAGCTCGGCGAACCCCTGAGGCGTGTCGGGGAGCGCCCACCCGAGGCGCGCGCAGGCCGCCTCGGCCTGGGAGCGCCGGTGCAGGAGCTCCGCTCTCCGGCTCTCCAGCTCCCTCTTCTCGGCCTCCCAGCCCGCCGTCAGGTCGCCGCCGAGGGCGCGATACCGCTCCTCCAGGTCGCGCAACCGCGCCTGCTCATTCTCCAGGATCCCCTGGCGCCGCGCCACCTCCCCCGCCAGCCCCTCCACCCTGGTCTCCAGATCCGCCAGGCGCTCGGTGAGAAGACCCAGGCGCCGCGTTTCCCGGTACACCTCCACCGCTCCCTGGAGCTCCTGCAGCTCCCGGCGCCGCGCGAGGAGCCCCCGGCGCAGCTCGTGGCGCTCCCGGGCCGGCGCCAGGGTCTCCACCTGTTGCCGGGCGGTTACCACCGCCTGGTGCGCGGCGTTCAGCTCGCCGAACTCGGCCACCAGCCGCTCGGCCGCGGCGAAGGTTTCCGGCCTGTCGAGCATGAACTCCCGGAGGAAGGCGTTGAGGTCGCCCAGATTCTTGGCGGACTGGGTCTTGTGGAGCAGGCGCAGGGCCAGCTCGCTCTCGATCCCCAGGAGGCGGCAGAAGCGCTCCCGGTAGGCGCTGAACTCGTCGGTGGCGAAGGCCTCGGGAAAGGACTGGCGCAGCCGGCGCACGTCGAAGTTGGAGGCGGAGAAGTCCTCCAGTTCCCGCAGATCGAAGGCCCGCTCGAAGATCAGATAGTGGCGCCGGACGTCGGCGGTCCCGGTGGAAGCGCCCCGGATCCAGAAGACCTGGACCAGGACCACGATCTGGCCGGAGGGTGTGCGATAGGTGAGGGCCAGGGCCGACCAGGTGGTGCCCGGCCGCAGGAAGCGGGTGGCGATCTCGCCCGAGGTCTCGTCGGTCCGCTCGGCCCAGGCGCCGCGGACGTAGGTCACCAGGTTGCGGTCCCGGCCGCTGCGCTCCCCCTCCCGGGCGGCGGCGTTGTAGTCGAGCCAGCGGGGCGGGACGAGGAGGGTCGCCACGGCGTCGAGGAGGGTGGACTTTCCCGAACCCGACGGGCCGACGAAGAGGAAGCCGCGCTCGGCCAGGGGGATGTCGTGGAGCCCGGAAAAGGTGCCCCAGTTGAAGACCTGGAGCCGGCTCATCCGGAACTGTTCCGAGGCGAGCGGGGACAAGGTTTCCGAGGGTAGCGTCATGCCTCGGCCTCCCAGTCCGGCTCGAGTCCGGCCTCCTCCTCGTCGTCCTCGGACTCGGCCGCCATCGCCGTTCCTTCGCTTTCGCGGGCCTCGGTGGCGGCCGGCCCCGGCGGCCCTTCGCCGGCAGCCAGGCGCCGGTATGCCCCGGCGAGGGCCTGCACCTGCTCGGCGGGGAAGAGGAGCTTGAGCGTCGGCGAGATCTCGAACCGGTCGTCGCTGGCGCGAATCTTCTGCAGGATGTTGTACTTCTTCATCTTTTCGATGGACGCCTGCACCCGCTTGGCGAAGCCGGCCCGGTCGGTATTGGCGCTCCGCTCGTAGAGGACGAGGTGCTCGTGCAACTCCCCGGCCGACACCACGGCCCGCTCCCCGTGGGCCTCGGCCTGGGAGAAGAGCTGCCGCAGGTGGAGCAACAGGGCGGAGTCGAGGAAGGTCAGCGGCACCCGGCGCAGAAGGCGGGGCACCTCCAGGTCGCCGGTGTCCGCCTGGCGGGTGAAGGCGACCTCCAGGTCCCGGTCGATGACCAGTTCCAGGAACAGATCCGCCAGCCGCGAACGGATCACCGCCTCGTCCCGCAGCAGGACGGGCCAGAGCCTGGAGTGGCGGCGCCCGTCCAGGCACGGGCCGGCCAGGAGCTGCACCAAGACCCGGCGCGTGTCCAGGAGCAGCTCGCCCGTGTCACCGAGGAAGAGACCGCCGGTGGAAGCCGCCGCGCCCCCGTTCCCCGTGGACGCCGCCGCCGAGTGCCCTCGCGGCTCGGCCGTCTCCGTCGCGCCACCCGGAGCCTCGTCCCCACTCATGGCGAACCCTCACCCCCCACCGCGCACCCAAGGCCGTCGGGCCAGCTCGTCGCCCGCTCCCAGCCGTTAGGCCAGCTCGCCGCTCCGCTCCCTCAAGAAGAAAATCAGCGGAATGCGGGCCTGGCGCCGTCGGTCGTCCGCGCCGACCCACGTGACCGTCTCCCGCCCCTCGCCCCGGCAGCCGTACCTGCTCCCCAGGGCCAGGAGACCCACCACGCTCCCGAGGCCCTGGGTGGCCGGAAACCGCTCCAGCACGTCGCCGATGGACACCTGCGCCCGCTCCCGCAACAGAGCGCGGATGTTGGCCCGCAGCGCGCGCAAGTCGATCTCCGACAGGGAGACCAGCTCGCCCACCGACTCCAGGTCCACGGGCGGCGGCTCCCCCTCCGCCATGGCGCCCGGCACCGCCTCCAGGGAGGGGTCGTGGAGCATCCACTGGGAAACCGACCGGATGCGGCTGCTCGTCAGCTCAAGCACATAGTCCAGCGTCTCGGTGGCCCGGACCGACTCCTTGAGGGCCAGAGCCTCCCGCTGGGCCTGGCGCAGGAGGTGGTTGAGCCGCCGGTGCTCCAGGTACTCGCGGCTCTGGACGAAGTGCTTGAGGCTCCGGGCGAAGGCCTGCATGACGTCGTGGACCTGCCCGCCCTGCTCCAGGAGCATGCCCGTCAGCCGGATGAGGAAGCGCCGCTCGCCCGGCTCCAGTTGGTCGGCGAAGCCCCGGGCCAGGACCTGGTCGAGGGACTCCTCCAGGGTGGCCGACTGCTCGGGATCGGTGAGCAGCCGCCAGAAGGCCGAGAAGGTCCGCCCCGCGTCGCTCTCGGCGATCAGGTCCATGCCGGCGAAGAGGGACTCCAGGACGTCTCCCCGGTGGCCGTCGCCGTCCAGGATCCGCTCCCGGAGCTCCCGGTTCAACTGCTCGAACCGGTCCCGGACCCGGCGGAAGTCGCCGGCCAGGTCGTCGGCCAGGGCGATGATCTCCCGGGCGCGCTCCAGAGCCGTGTCATAGGGCAGGACGCGCATCTGCCCGCTGTGAATGGCCTCGATCTCCCGCTCGATCCGCGCCTGCTCCGCCAGCAGCCGGTCGATGCGGCGGAACTTGTCCGTGTCCGTCTCCTCGGCCAGCCGGACCAGGGCCTCGATGACAAGGGCCAGCCGGCTCTCCGTCGCCGCCGCGTGCGGCCGGGCTTGGCCCGAGAGGAAGCGGATGGCCTCCACGGCGGCGGTGGACAACTCGAACTCCTCCTCGGCCGCACCGGGCGGAAAGCGGCGCACCAGGTATCCATCGGCCACCCACGCCGCCACGTAGGCCTGGGCCGTCTGGGGCAGGTCCTCCCCCCGGGCGCGCAGCCCCTCCAGGTCCCGGGCGATGCGGTCGTACAGCACGGAGGCCGGCAGGCTCCGCTCCTTCTCGTAGAGGTGGGTTTGGAGGAGTCCGATCACGACCGGCCCGTTGTCCGCCGCCAGCAGGCGCCAGAGCGGCTCGGCCCGCATGCGGCGGTACGTGGCGATAGGCTTGTCCGCTCTCACGCTCCGAGCAGCCCCATCCCGACCATGGACGGCCTCATCTTACCACGCCCTCGCCCGGGCGCGGACTCCATCGGCCCCCGCGCGGGGAATCGCTATCCGGTCCTCGCCCAGCCCCGCAGGCATCCGGTGCGGTACGAGCCAAGGGACTAGCCACCACGAACGCCGCGCTGATGTGTTAACGAAACGGCACCGAGTTCAGTTTGCGAAGATGGACACAGATTTGATACAGAAAAGGTACCTTCGCGGTCGTGTAACGAAAATAGGCCCCGCTCTTTTGCGGGTCCTTTGAAACTCTAGGACAAGCGAGACAAGGTGATACGGGTTGCAACGCCCGCGTCACGTCATTGATGGGTGGAACCAGCACTTTGGAAAAGGCCTGGCGCTTTTTTCACACCCGCGCATTCCGCCTCCCACCCCGGCAGGGGCTGGGCAACCCCTGGGTCGACCATTCCCGGCGCGCATTGCCCCCGCATGAGACCTAGAGGTCTAGACCCCGCCGGAGCCAGTCCGGGGCGGCGCCTTCAGAAGGCGGTGCTCTTTCCACCCCTCAAAGGAATCTCGCTTGTCAAGGTCCTTGCAGTTGTAGAGTCTACAAAAAACTTATATCACAAAATTCGGGCTTGTCTCATAAATTGGGGCAACCGGCCCCATGGCGAACGAAGGGATTGGCCGCGAAAACCTCTTTCAGCTTTCAGCGCGCCGTGCTCCCTGCCATCCAGCATCGGGTCGGAGCGAAGGGCTCCCCGCCCCCACATCTCATTTTGTGCCAATACAGCAAAAGTGCTGTATACGGTATAGCTGTAGGAAGTGCTGTAATGATAAAACATGAAGCCCACATTGTGTCCTCCCGCTCCGCTACTGCGGCGATGCAGCCGTGGGCCGAACCGGAGCCAACGCTACCGCGCGGGCGCGACCACTGGACACTGAGGGTCCGCTGGTTCGTCATGGGAGCACCTCCTCGGCTAAGGGATTTGTGCCCCCATCTTGTTTGCCCCCATTTATGAGACAGACTCTAAAATTCTCAGCGTTGCCCTCTCCACCTTAGCCCCTCCCAGCAGCGCCTTGCTGGCATCGGGTAACTTGCCGACGAGGTGGCGCCTACCAGTCGGCTCTCTCAAAACGCACCCATAGGTTACGATGAGAGCTCGCTCGATACCGGCCGAGCTAAGCTGGGCCCTTACTCCTCGGACCCATTCCTGGCACGCCAACGGATGAAGCGCCCCGCCCCGACCCCGTGGTAGGGCCTTTTGCAAGGCCATCTGATCGATAGAGGGG
>CAYXQP010000098.1:0-5980 GCA_964467515.1 uncultured Eubacteriales bacterium
CCCCCGCGGGCCCGACGCCCGCCGGCGCCGGGGCGCGTCAGACCGGCATCCGCATGATCTCCTGGTACGCTTCCAGCGCCTTGTTCCTGAGCTGCAGCACCAGCTGGAAGGACAGCTCCGCCTTCTGCATGGCCAGGATCGCCTGGGAGACGTCCTCCACCTGCCCCGTCACGAGCGCCTCCGAGATGCGGTCGGCCTCCAGTTGGCTGGCGTTGGCCTCGGCCAGATACCCCCGCAGCACGTCCAGGAAGCCCGCCCGGCCGCCGCCGGCCGGGTCACCGATCCCCGCGCCGCCGCCGCTGCCGCTGACCCCGCCCACGCCCAACGGTGCCAAGGCATTTCACCCCCTAGCGGCCCAGTTCCAGGGCCCGCAGGAACATGCTCCTGGCCGCCCCGATGGCGGTCAGGTTGGCCTCGTAGGCCCTGGTGGCGGTGATCATGTCCACCATCTCCCGCACCACGTCCACGTTGGGGAGCCGCACGTAGCCGTCGGGGCCGGCGTCCGGGTGCCCCGGATCGTAGCGGAGCTTGAAGGGCGCCTCCGTCTCCGGTATCTGCCGGATCTCGGCCACCTGGACGCCGCCTCCCCCCTCCGCGAGGAAGCCGCCCAGCACCGACGCGAAGGCGCCCGCCCGCGGGGTGAAGACCGGGACCCGGCGCCGGTAGGGCACCGCCTGCCCCTTCTCGTCCACCCCGGCGCGGGTGGTGTTGACGTTGGCGATGTTCTCGGCGATGACGTCCAGGCGCAGCCGCTCGGCCGTTAGGCCCGAGGCGCTGATCTCAAAGGTGCGGAAGAGGCCCACGGTCACCGCCTCCCTTCGCTGACGGCCAGTTGCAGGATCCGCAGCTTGCCCGAGAGCTGCCGCACCGCCGCCTGGTAGAGGAGGGCCGTCTCCAGGAGCGAGGCCATCTCCCGCTCCATGTCCACGTTGTTGCCGTCCAGGCGTCCCGCCGTCCCCGTCTCCCGGTACACCGTGGGCCGGAAGGTCGGCGCCGGGCCGCCGCCCGCGCCCCCCGCCGCCCCGGCCGCTCCCTGCCCCGCGCCTCCCCAGGCGCCGGCCGCGTCCAGGTAGGACTGCAGCTCGCGGGCGAAGGACACGTCGCCCCTCTTGAAGCCCGGCGTGTTGGCGTTGGCCACGTTGTCGGCGATGACCCGCTGCCGCAGGGCCAGCGCCCAGAGCCCGTGCTCCAGCGCCAAGGTGCCCCTCTCCCCGAAGATGGCCTCCGTCATGCCGCCCCCTCCCCTCGAAACGACGCGGTCCGCCCCCGACAGGGGACGGACCGCGCATCGCCGCCGCTGAAAGCCGCTCGAAGATGAAGATCGGCCTCTTTCGGCAACCCGGCTACCCTTACGCTGGCGCCGGTCGGCCCGCTGGCCGGCCGGCCCCTGCGTCGAGGGCCCGTGGCTTTGCGTCCCAGGCTCTCGCCTGGTTTGCCCTTGTCGGTAAGGCCCGAGGTCCTATTAAGTTGTGCTGCTAATGATACTACAAGCCTGCCTGGATTCCTGCAAGGGTTCCAAAGAAATTTCGGCTCGTTCCCTGATGGGTGGCGGGGAACTCACACCGTGACCACCAGGCGTGGTGACTTCGAGGACCAGCTGAATCCTGAGCGTCCGCTGGTTCGTAATAGACCCCCATGCCGCCGGCGCGGCACCACAGGGGATGAAAAGGTGAACGCCGCCGGGTATAGGCAAGCGCCACGGCGCTCCCACTGCTCCCATGCCGCGCTATCGCATGGCGCGCGCGACGCCCCGGCGCCACCCGCCGCCGACACGCGCAGGAATCGGCGCGCCCGCGAAGAACTATCCTCATGGCCGAAGGCGCAGGAAGCGAATTCCCGCCTGCGGAGGTGTCATGGTTTTGTCGCAGTTGGCCTTCCCCTTGGATGGGGGCCGGGAGGCGCCGCGGGTCGCTCAACGGTTGCGTTTCTTCGAGGAACTGCCCCACGAACCGTTGTCCGACCTCCACGACTCTTGCATCCTTTGCGGCGACGCCCTGCGCGCCCTGCGCCTCCTCCCGGACGGCCTGAGCCGGTGCTGCGTAACGTCTCCTCCATACTGGAGTTTGCGCGACTACCAGGTTCCAGACCAGATCGGGTACGAAGACGACCTGGACGCCTACCTGGACCGCCTGGTCGAGGTTTTTCGAGAAGTGCGCCGGGTGCTGGCGGCAGATGGGGTGCTCTGGCTCAATGTGGGAGATGCCTACACCAGCGGAGGCCGCACTTACAGGGCTCCGGACCGCAAGACCGACAACGGGGCGGTGGTGAGAGGTCTCTCCTTTCGACCACCGACACCCGCCGGTCTCAAACCGAAGGACCTGATCGGGATCCCGTGGCGACTCGCCTTTCGCCTGCAACAAGACGGCTGGTACCTGCGGGCAGATGTCATCTGGCACAAGCCCAACTGTATCCCGGAAAGCGTGAAGGACCGACCGACCTGTGCCCACGAATACGTATTTCTTTTCAGCAAATCCGAACGCTACTTCTATGATTACCAGGCGGTGATGGAGGCCAGGGATGACGGGCGGGGACGCCGCAACCTGCGCTCGGTCTGGTCGATCCCGACCCGCCCCTTCCCCGGAGCTCACTTCGCCACCTTTCCGCCGGAGCTGGTGGTGCCCTGCATCAGTGCCGGCTCCAGGATCGGTGATTACGTCCTTGATCCGTTTCTCGGCTCGGGCACTGTCGGCCTCGTGGCCCACCGACTCGGCAGGCGCTTCATCGGTATAGAACTCAACCCGGAGTACGCCAGGATGGCCGAGAGCCGCATCCAAGGCGATGCACCAGCGGGCGACCAACACCGCCGGGGAGCCGGATGAAACCATCCGCGCAAGAGAGCCTTCCCCAAAAGATACTCCTACCAACCAAGCAGATTCTCTTTGCCGAAAGCCTTCAACGTGTGCGGTCGACACACCTCTTAGAAGCGCTCCAGGCGGAGGTCAGCCGTACACCCATCTCGGACTTGGATTCGGAGCTCCACAGTCTAGTGGATGAAGGGTATCTAAGGCGGCTGGCCGCTTTTGGTCTAAGAGGGGAGCTGGTGTTCCCAGTGCCATGCCTGATAGAACGCAAACCGAGCCTCTCAGGGTACTACCGCTTGCTCATGGGTTTCTCAGAAAAGGATTCCTCCCGCGCGGGCTTGGGACGATGGCTCGGCATGGAAACAGATGCGACTCCAAGGAGAATATCCGACCACCAACAAGTCCGGGATTTCTGTAAAACCATGATTCGAGCCGCCTATCACCTCCTCGACACTCTCGACGACCTCTCTCTGACTCTGTTACACGAACTTACGCTGCTCTCCCTGGGAGCGAGATTTCAAGGTATATACAACAACCTGATCGGTAACGAGTCTGCCCATGCGGTATTCGAACTCATCATCTCGCTCGTACTGCGTTGTCAGCCGGAGGTGGAAAGGCGCCAGGACCGCGTAATGGCCTTCCGCAACGCCAGCGGCCGCATGGTGACCGTGCGACTGGCGGTGGACCCGGACATCCTTGCAACCGAGGAGATCTCCAATAGAATCCGACACGTCCTGGCCATCGAGATAAAAGGCGGACGGGACTCCTCCAACGCCCTGAACCGGCTTGGCGAAGCCGAAAAGACCCACCTGAAGTATAAGCAACTCCATCGCGGGGTCCAGTGCTGGACGGTCGTCGGCGTCGACCAGATAGATTGGGACAAGGCAAGGGCCAACTCGCCGACTACCGATCGGTTCTTTCTCGTGAGGCACTTGCTCGATCGCGGCCGGCCGGAGTTCACCGAGTTCAGGCAGGAAGCGATGGCGCTGCTCGGGCTCAAGGACCCCGATGAGGCGCAGGCTGGCTCGTAGAGGGCCGGGCAAGGCAAGCACACCGGAAGGAACGCGGCGCTGAGGCATCTGCTGCGGTGGAGGCGCGAGCGCGGCTCCCGCCGGCCGGGCGATCACAGGATGTAGCGGCTGAGGTCGCGGTCGGCCAGGAGGTCGCGCAGGCGCTCCTGGACGTAGGCGGCGTCCACCGTCACCCGGCGCTCGGGCAGATCGGGCGCGACAAAGGAGACCTCGGCCAGCACCCGCTCCAGGACCGTGTGGAGGCGGCGGGCACCGATGTTCTCCATCTGCTCGTTGATCCGGTGGGCCGCGTCGGCCAGGGCGTCGAGCCCGTCGGGGGTGAAGACCAGCTCCACTCCCTCCGTGGCCAGGAGGGCCTGGTACTGTTTGGTCAGGGCGTTCTCGGGTTCCACCAGGATGCGCCGGAAGTCGTCGCGGGTGAGGCCCTCCAGCTCGACCCGGATGGGGAAGCGCCCCTGCAGCTCGGGGATCAGGTCCGAGGGCTTGGCCGTGTGGAAGGCGCCCGCCGCGATGAAGAGGATGTGGTCGGTGCGGACGGGGCCGTGCTTGGTCATGACCGTGCTTCCCTCCACGATGGGGAGGAGGTCGCGCTGCACCCCCTCCCGCGACACGTCGGGGCCCGTGGCCCCCTCGCGGCCGGCGATCTTGTCCATCTCGTCAATGAAGACGATCCCCGCCTGCTCCGCCCGCCGGATGGCCTCGGCGTGGACCTGGTCCATGTCCACCAGTTTGTTGGCTTCCTCCTGGGCCAGGATGCGGCGGGCCTCCGCCACCGACACCCGCCGCCGGCGGCGCCGCCGGGGCAGGAGCCCGCCCAGGACGTCCTGGACGTTGATGCCCATCTCCTCCACGCCCGCGCCCGAGAAGACCTCGACGAAGGGGACCGACGTGTCCTCCACCTCGATCTCCACCTGCTCCCCCTCCAGCTCGCCGCTCAGGAGGCGGCGGCGCATGGCCTCCCGCTCGCGCCGGCGGGCGAGCCGCTCCTCCTCGTCCTCCTCCTGGTCGGGCGCGCGGCCGGCGAAGAGGGCCTCGAAGGGGTTGCGCGGAGCGGGGCGGCGCCGGGGCGGGCAGAGAAGGTCCAGGAGCCGCTCCTCGGCCAGATCCACCGCCTGGTCGCGGACGGATTCCAGGCGCTCGGCCTTGACCATCCGCACGGCCGTCTCCACCAGGTCCCGCACCATGGCGTCCACGTCGCGGCCCACGTAGCCCACCTCGGTGAACTTGGTGGCCTCCACCTTCACGAAGGGGGCGTTGATGAGCCGGGCCAGGCGGCGGGCGATCTCCGTCTTGCCCACCCCGGTCGGACCGATCATGAGGATGTTCTTGGGCGTCACGTCCTCCTGCATCTCGGGCGGCAGGAGCCGGCGCCGGTAGCGGTTGCGCAGGGCCACGGCCACCGCCCGCTTGGCGTCGGCCTGGCCCACGATGTATTTGTCCAGCTCCGCCACGATCTGGCGCGGCGTCAGGTTCTCCACCCGCCACCCTCCCGCTCCGGCCGAAGCACTGTCGCCGGCACGCGGCTCCCCACCCGCGCGCCGCCCGCCACCTAGAGCTTCTCCACCACCACGTTGCCGTTGGTGTATATGCAGATGGAGGCGGCGACGGCCATGGCCTCCCGGGCTATCTCCTCGGCGCCGAGCTGCGTGTGCCGGACAAGGGCCCGCGCCGCCGCCAGGGCGTAGGGCCCCCCGGAGCCGATGGCCGCCACGTCGTCGTCGGGCTCGATGACCTCGCCGCTCCCGGTGACCACGAAGATGTGCTCCCGGTCCGCCACCAGGAGGAGGGCCTCCAGCCGCCGCAGGACCCGGTCCGTCCGCCAGTCCCGGGCCAGCTCCACCACGGCCCGGGGCAGGTTGCCGCGCCACTCCTCCAGCTTCTTCTCGAAGCGGTCGTAGAGGCTCACGGCGTCGGCCACGGCTCCGGCGAAGCCGGCCAGCACCCGCCCCTGATGGAGGCGCCGCACCTTGCGGGCCGACTGCTTGAGGACGGTGTTCTGAAAGGTGATCTGGCCGTCCCCCGCCACGGCCACCTCGCCGCCGCGGCGCACGCCCACGATGGTGGTGCCCAGGAGGCGGGAAGCCGCGCCGACCTCCCCCGCCGCGGCGCACGCCGCCGCCGCGCGCGGCGCCGCCGGCCCCGCGAGGC